>JAFXXW010000029.1 GCA_017542055.1 Kiritimatiellia bacterium | reverse complement strand
CTCCTTGGTTGCTCCGAATGACATGTTCATTCCTCCATTATACTCTTTTTTCTCGTTGGTGTCCATTCATTTGACGAACAAACTTGCTCCCCCCTTGCCAGTTTTCGCCAATGGTGTCTTCTATTATAACGAACTGCGCGTAGAAGATTTTTACTTTTTCGTATTGACAAACCGGGGTGAAATATGATATAATATACAGCGAAAAACTAGGAATAGAAGGACTATTGAAATGAAGTTCATGAAATTCTGTGCTCTTTCGGCCATCGCGTTGATGGCCTCCTTCGCGTTCGCCGACGCGAACAACCTTTGTATTCTTTTCTCGACGGAAGGTCCCGACCAGTATGCCGACGGCACTACAGTGGTTGACGGCGAATGGTACGCGCTGGTGTGGAAAGCGCCGGGCGCGGAGTTCGGCGGATTGACCAGCAAGCTGGAAGCGGTGAGCACCGACAATGAAGTGGTGCTGGCGGCTCCGTTGGCCGAAGGCGGCAAGTGCCCGCTCGTGCTGTGGCAGGTCGATTCGGCGAACAAGAAGACGACCGGCAGCTACACGGTGGTCATGCTGGATACGCGCGGCGCGGACGGCAAGCCTGCCGGCAAGGGCGCGGACGGCAAGCCGCTGGTGGTCTATGCCGCCAATACCACCGATGCCACGGTCGCTTCGGGCAATGCTTTCGCTTCGGCCACCGAGAAGTCGGTAAGCACCAGCGCGGTTGCTTCGTCCGGCACCGAGGGCATGGAGCAGCCCGTCATCGAATCGATCGAGATCGTGGGCGAGCGGGTCAAGATTACGGTTACCGGCATGGTGCCTGGTCTTACCTACACCGTCAAATCCGGCACCGAGCCGGACAGCTTGACGGAAATGGGCGTTACCGTTCCGCAGAAGGATGACGAGGCCACGGAAACGGTCAAGGGCCGCGTGTTCGTGCCGGCGGCTGACGCTGCGTTCTTCTCGATCAAGGGCGAATGAAGCAAAGGAAGGCAATTATGAAAAAACTGATGCTTTTGACTTCGACTCTGGTGGCTGGCTTGGCGTTCGCCAGTTCCGTCAGCTCCACCCAGACTTTCGGCGTTTTGAAAGTTGCGTCGGATCTTGAACAGACGGTAATCAGCGTGCCTTGGGTGGCGGCCGGCACCGGTGAAGACATCATGGTCAAGGATTTCGTGAAGACGAATGGCCTCAATAATGGAACCATGCTGTACAAGTATGTGAATGCGAGTGGTGAATATAAAGCGTGGACATTGACTAATAATGGTTGGGATGGAATTGAGTCAGTCAGCAGTTTTGGTGGTAAAACCGCGCGCCCAGGTTCGACCGACACGCTTTCGCAGCAGGATGCCATAATTATCGTACGCCAAGCGGGCAACACCAGCGGCGACATTTACTTGTACGGACAGTACAGCGATGCGTCCGATTTGACATACACTATTGATCGTAGCAAAGGGGCTACGCTCGTCTCGCCGGTGAATACGACCGGATCGACAATAAATTTGAATAGCGATGTCACGTGGACTAACGCTAAGCAAGGTGATTTGATCAAATTGCATACGGCTGGTGGCTCGGCACCTACTTATCGCTATGATGGCACTAGGACAGAGGATAACAAATACTGGGGCCGCAAGGTCAATGGCCAGTGGGAGGAGGCAGTTGTTCAGCCCGGTATGGGATTCTGGTACACTCCGTCCGATAATTCGGGAACAACGACGTTCACGCTTCAATGATTTAACGGGCTTAACTACATAAAGGATAAAGGCAATGAGAAAACTTTTTATCTGCACCTTGGTTGCGTCATTGGCGTTTGCCTCTGAAGCGTCCTATCTATATTGGCAGGTGAATTTGAACGATTCCGGAATAACAAACAACAATGGTACATACTCATTCAACAATAACGCGATTGGTGGATTCCGGGTTGCTGCGGTCGATGGATCGTACAATTGGGAGGACTATAGCGCGAATGCGGCTACATCTACTGGCTACGATAGCGGATCCGGATATGTTTCGTTTGGCACGGTTTATGCGACGCCTACCAACGTGAACGGTAACGATTATCTTATTTCAGAGATCGGTAGTTCGTTTACGAACGCCTCTTATACCTATTATGTCGAAATATTGGCAAGTGATACATCCAGCGTTATCGGCGTGGGCACTACCGGGTTGACCTATGCCGATGCGAAAACGCAAGGCAGGTTGGTGACCAGTTTGAGCGATATCGGGGCTTCGCCGCTTGAGGCTTGGACGGGTGGCGCGTATGCGGCGCCGGAACCGACGAGCGGGCTGTTGCTCCTGGTGGGTGGTGCGTTGCTGGCGTTGCGTCGGCGCAGGGCCTAAGCATGGCTAGAGGCTGAAACACGCTATCGAAGGGGCGGGCGAGAAAGCGCCTGCCCTTTTGAGTATACAAAGGAAGGCGAAAAATGAAGAAAGCGGAGATCAGAAAGAGCGACGACGGGTTTGAATTTACCGAAGAACTGCTGAATGCGATCAAGGGCGAAAACATCGGACTCATCGACCTCGTGATCGCCGGCGTGCTGGGGGCGGCGGTGTGGCTGGTGCTGTCCATCTGGGAATTCCCGGGACTCCATCCGGTGGTGTGGCACGATATCGCGGTGGCCACCGACGTGCGTCCGGCCGATACGCTCATCCCCGGTTTCTACACCTTCATCGCCGACCTCTGCTACAGCATCGGGGGACTCACGGCCGGCAACTGGGCGCTCCAGTTTTTGGGCCACTTGAGCTCGGCCTGCATCGCGATCCTCATCTACGCCTTGTTGCGCGAACTTTTGGCGTTCATCATGCGCGCCCGGCCCCAGCATTCGCCTCGGCGCACGCTGGTGATGCGCATCGCGGCGGCGCTGGGAGCGGTGTCCTTCGTCTTTTCCGATCCCGTCTGGAGCGCAGGCGAGTGCCTCAGCGCCACCACGATTCTCTTGGGGTTGACGCTTTTGGGCATCGAGGCGTTCTTCCTCTTCCTGCGCAAGGGCACGCTCAAGTACGCGTATCTCTGCGCGCTCGCGATGGGTCTCTTGGCGGCGGAAACGCCGCTCGCGTTCCTGCTCGTCCTTTTGTTCATCATGCTCAACGACATGGTGCTCACCAAGCTCCCGGTGTTCGAAAGTCCTTTCTTCCGGCCGGAAGTGATCGCGGTAGGCAAGTGGTACATGACGTTCATCTTCGCGTGCGCGCTCGTATTCGGCATCGTGCTCAACTGCTACACCTTCATTTCGCACGGGGGGCTGGAGGCGGCCGGAAAGTCGATTGGCGATTTGCCGCTCGACTACATGCTGGCCTACTGGGGCCGGATCGCCCACGCGGCCGATATCGTGGGCTGGGTGCTCTGGATCGGCGTGACGCTGGTGCCGTTTGTGGTGGCCACCATCAAGTTCCCGGTGGCGGCGGACGAGGACGAATTCCTCAAGTACGGCACGGGCGTGGTGTTCATCTGCTGCTCGCTGGTGGCCTACACCCAGGGATGCTGCCTGCCGGCTTTGTGGTTTTGGCAGTATGGCGGGGTGGAAAGCCAGTATCTCCTGTCGATGGGACTCTTGCTCTCGTCCGTCACTTTGACCGGCGGCATCTGCATCATGGGCGTAGACGCGGTTTGCCGCAACCACAAGCAGTTGGCGCTGCAGACGTACGGCATGGAGGATCGGGCGGAAATGGACGAGCTCAAGTTCTCGCGCCTCTTCCGCTATATCATCATGTCGATGGCGCCCATCGTGATTTTGGCCGGAATCGTGCCCGGTCGCACCAAAACGGCCACCCGCCAGATGCTGGAGGTGATCCGCGATGCCGTGCACGAAACGGTGCGCGAGGCGGAATTTGTGGACTACCTCTTTACCGACGGACTCATCGACACCGGCTACGAGCTGGAAGCCATGCGCTACGGGAAGCGGCTCTACTGCCTCTCGTTGATGGCGCTCGACAGGAACGCCGTGTATCTCCGGACGCGCGGCATGACGACGGAAGAGGATAAGTTCAGCTTTGGCCATGACGCGGGCATGGGACTCAGGTCCTGGATTCGCGACCAGCCGGAAAAGCTCAAGAATTGCGGCGCGCAAATGGCTTTCGACCTTTGGAAGCGCGACGGCAAGCCGCTTCCGCCGATGGGAGGCATGGTGAGTCTGCCGGGCGGATTCTCGAGCGCGGAGGAGCGTCAGCGCGGCATCGACGAGGCGCACCGGTTGGTGGAAAAGATTCTCTCCATCTATGCGCACGGGGGAATCAAGTCTTGCACCGAAAAGCACATCAAGGACGCGTTTTTGGCCGTGCAGTGGCGTTTGGCGCGCATGTGCTTCTATCGCGGCGAGGTGGCGGATTTGCGGGGCGACGCGGAAACGGCCATCCGGGAAGTGGAGATGCAAAAGCAGCTCAACGAGCATAACGAGACGTATCAGAGTCTGGTGGCCAGCATGTCCAAGCGCGACATGCAGATGCAAAGTCGCATCACCACGCGCGAGGGTCTGCAGCTGGCACTTGTCCGGGCGGACTTCACGATGGGCAAGATCTACGCCGAGACGATTCTCGCGGGCGAGCCGGACAACGCCGACGCCAATTTCGCGATGGGCATGTACTATCTGCAGGAGCGGCAGCTGTCGCGCGCGGAGGAGTATCTGAAGCGCTGCCTCCTGCGCAAGCCCAACGAGCCCGCGCTCTACAACAACCTCGCGATGCTCCAGCTGGAGCTCGGCAAACTGGACGCCGCCAAGCTGAACGTGGACAAGGCGCTCAAACTGGTGCCGGACGCGGCCGCCATCCAGGATACGCGCAACCTCGTCTACAAGGCGATCAAGGAACGCGCGGAGCACGAAGCGGGCAATAAATGAAGAACGTCGCGTTGACGGTGTCGCTGGCGCTGGCGCTCATTACGTTCGGCTGGATCGCGGTGCGCATTTGGCGTACGAGTTCGCTGGCGCATCCGGGCAAGGTGCTGGTCACCGGCTACTGCAATTGCGAAAAGTGCTGCGGCTGGAAGCGGCTCCCGGACGGCAGCACGGTCTACACGTACGGCAAAATGAAGGGCAAGCCCAAGAAAGTGGGCGTCACCTCGCGGGGAAAAGTGGCGGGATACGGCACGATCGCGGCGGATTTGAAGCATTATCCCTACGGCACCAGGCTCAACGTGCCGGGCTATGGCGTGGGGATTGTGGAGGACATCGGCGGGGCCATCAAGGGCCATCACATCGACGTGTGGTTCCCCACGCACGAGGAGGCCAAACGGTGGGGCGCCAAGTGGCTCAAGGTGGATCCAATGTGATTCTCCTTGCATTTTGCCCGGGAATATGATATAATATACGGAAACAATGTTTGGATTCGGGAAAAAGTCTGGCAAAGAGCCTACCATCTATCAGCGCAAGGAGCATTGCATCAGTCGGAAGAACATCGATGACGATGCGCTGAGGGTGCTGTATAGATTGAACCAGCTGGGCTACACCGCCTATCTCGTGGGCGGCGGGGTGCGCGATTTGCTGCTGGGGCGGGAACCCAAGGATTTCGACGTGGGCACCAGCGCGCGGCCCAACGAGGTCAAGCGCGCGTTCCGGAATTGCTATTTGATCGGGCGCAGGTTCCGCTTGGCGCAAGTGTGCTTTGGGAAGAAGATCATCGAAACGGCCACTTTCCGCAAGACGGCGCAGAGCGTGGGCGAGATCATCGAGAAGGCGGCGGAGGGTCCCTTGGAGGACAACGACTTTGGCACGCCCCAAACCGACGCGTTCCGGCGCGATTTCACGGTAAACGGTCTCTTTTACAACATCAAGGACTTTTCCGTCATCGATTGGGTGGGCGGAATGAAGGACCTCAAAAAGAAGATCATCCGGTCCATCGGGGATCCGTCGGTTCGCTTCCGGGAGGACCCGGTGAGAATGCTGCGCGCCATCAAGTTCAGTTCGCGTCTCGGGTTCAAGATAGAACGGGGAACTTACGCCGCCATCAAGAAGTACCATAGCGCCATCATGACGGCCGCCATGCCGCGCGTCACGGAGGAGATTTTCCGCCTGTTCACATACGGCCACAGCGAGGAGGCGTTCCGCCTGCTGTGGGAGACGGGACTCTTGGGGAACCTCATTCCGGAACTCGCCGCGTATATCGACAAAAACGGCGGGAAAAAGTGCGATACGTTCCGCTATCTCAAGGGTCTCGACAAGTACGAGATCATGATGCGCCAGAACGGAATGGAGGCCAGCAACGCGCTGAGGATGGCGATTTTGGCCAAGGGACTGGGCGAGCCGCGCACCGCGCTCAAGATCATGGTCAATCGCATCCACATCCCCAAAGCGGCGTATTTTGCGGCGGTGATGATGCAGGAGAGCGTGAACCGGTTGGGCAAGCCGCCCACCAAGTTCCGGCAGCGCTTCGTGTACAATCGCGACTTCCCCGACGCGCTCGACTACAATCGCATCGTGGCGCGGTGCGACGGCAAGGACGAATCGGCTTTAAACGAATGGTCAGACCTCTATCAAGCGAAAGGCAACGAAAATGAGCGAAATTAACGAAGAGCTCCTCGAAGAAGCGAAAAAGTGCGTCCCCTACGTGGCGGCGGCGATTATCGTGGTGGCGGGATATTACGGCATCCGGAATTACCGCGCCGAACAGCGCGAAAAGGCGGCGGCGGCCCTGACCGAGAGTCTGACCGCGGAAGAGCTGGAGGAGGCGGTGGCCAATTACGGCAGCGGCAAGTCCGGCGCGGCGCTCAAGATCAAGCTGGCCAAGAAGTACTTCGACACCGCGCGCTACGAAGAGGCGCTGGCGCTCTACGAGGAACTGGACGGCAAGGCGGGCGCGGCGTTCGACGCCATTCCGGTGGTGGGCAAGGCCCAGACGCTGGAAGCGCTGGCGCGGACGGACGAAGCGCTCAAGATTTACGAAGAATTCGCGGCCGCCAATCCCGACAATTACCTCGCGTTGACCGCCAAGCTGGGCGTGGTGCGCTGCGTGGCCAAGGGTGACAAGGCGGCGGGACAGGCCAAGCTGGCGGAGCTGAAGGAGTCCGTCAAGGACGACGAGGCGAGTCTGGCGCGGGTGGAAGCGCTGGAAGAAGTCATCAACCGGCTGTAAGCGCGGGGAAATATGGGATTCGTTCGCGAAATCGGCGCTGCGGGCAAGATCGGGCTGGGGACGGTCATCCGCTTCCCTACCGTGTTCCGCAGTCGCGATTCGCGCGCGGAATTTTCGCACCAGCTGTACAAAACCGGCATTTCCACTTTGCCGGTGGTGACGGTGGTGAGTCTCTTCACCGGCATGATCATGGCGTTGCAGGTGGGGTTGGAACTCAGGCGCTTCAACCAGGAGATTTACCTGGGCGCGGCGGTGATGATTAGCCTCATCCGCGAAATGGCGCCGTTCAGTTGCGGGTTGTGTCTCGCTTCGTGCGTGGGCAGCGCGATCGCGGCGGAACTGGGCACCATGAAAGTCAACGACGAAATCGACGCCTTGCGGATCATGTCCATTTCTCCGCTCAAGTTCCTGGCGGTGCCGCGGGTGCTGGCCTTGTGCGTGATGGCGCCCTTGCTCGCGTTCTACTGCTGCGTGATCGGGACGATCGGCGGCGGCGTGGTGGGCGCGACGCAATTGGGGGTGGATTTCGGGCAGTTTATGAGTAGCGCCATGAGCATCGCCGAACGCAAGGACCTCTTTGTGGGATTGGTGAAGGCGCTGGTGTTCGGGCTTACGATCGGAGTGGTGGCGGTTTCGAAGGGTCTCGGCACCAAATTGGGCGCGACGGGAGTGGGCCGCGCGACGCAGCATTCGGTGATCGTCAACTTCCTCCTGATCCTCATGTTCGGGTACATGATTACGAGGCTTTGCTACCAATGAGCATCATCGAATTCAAGAATGTAAGCAAATCGTTCGATTCGCTGGTGGTGCTGGACGGGCTCAGCTTCCAGGTGGAGAAGGGCGAGATTTTGGCCATCGTGGGTCCGTCCGGAACGGGCAAGAGCGTTACGCTGAAGCATATCGTGGGGCTTTTGGATCCGGACGAGGGCGAGGTGACGGTTTCGGGCAAGCCGCGCATCGGGTATCTTTTCCAGTCGGGCGCGCTCCTCGCTTGGATGACGGTTTACGAGAACGTGGCATTGCCATTGAAAGAAACGACCAAACTCAAGGACAAGGAGATCGAGGAGCTCGTCATGGCGGCCTTGCACGAGGTGGGGCTGGAGGACGCGGCTGACAAATATCCGGGCGAAATTTCGGGCGGAATGCAAAAACGCGCAGGTTTGGCACGCGCTATCGTGCGTCGGGCGGACGTGGTGCTGTATGACGAACCCACTTCCGGTCTCGATCCTGTAACTACCCTTACCATCCACAAGCTCATCCGCAAGCTGAATCGCGATCACGGGATCACGTCGATCGTGGTGACGCATGACATCCAGGGCGCCATCCATTTGGCGGACCGGATCATGCTGATCAAGGACGGCAAGGCGGTGGAAACGAGCAAAGTGGAAGATTTCGTCCAGTCCGCCAATCCGGTGGTGCAGGAATTTCTGGAGGCGATGAAAGGAGAACTCAAATGAGCAGAAGCAAAGCAAGCGGATTTTCGGATTTGGTGACCGGCGTGTTCATGCTGTCGGTGTTGGCCTTGCTGGGGTATTTCACGATTGTCATTTCGGGCATCGACCTCATCACCGGCAAGGAAAAGGTGGACGTGCGCGTGGTGTTCGACCAGGTGGGCGGGCTCAAGGACCACGACAACGTGATGTACCGGGGCACCAAGGTGGGCACGGTGGACCGCATCGTCCTGGGCGACCGGGAAGTGACGGTCATCATGAACATCGACAAGGACGTCATTCTGCGCGAGGGATATACGATTCGCGTGCAGTCGATGTCGCTTTTGGGCGGCAACCTCATGGTGCTGGAGGAGGGCGAAGGGCTGGTGCTGGACTTGCTCAGCACCGATTTCAAGGGTCAGACGCCTACCGACTGGATGAAGGACGTGCAGGATATCACGGCCAATTTGAACAAAATCACGTCTTCCGGCGAAATCGAGGCGACTATCTCCAATCTCAAGTCCGCCACCGAAAAGGTCAATAACGTGATCGCCAAGGTGGAGAGCGGCGAGGGCACGGTGGGCAAGCTCATCCAGGACGATTCGGTGTACGAGGACCTCAAAGTGACGGTGGCCAACGCGCGTGAAGTGACGGACGAGTTCAAGGGCGTGCGTACGGTGATCGAAAACGTCACCCAAATCACCGAAAAACTCAAAGACGACAAGTATTACGACGAGCTGGAGAAGGGGCTGACGGCGTTTCGCACGGCGTTCGAGCATCTGGACATGGGCGAAGATTTGAAGGCGAGCGCCAACGAGGTGGTGGTCAAGGCCAACGATCTCTTGGGTACGCTCAACAATGTGGCCGCGCGACTCGAACAGGGCGAGGGCACTTTGGGCAAGCTGGCCACGGACGATACGATGTATAACGAAATCAACGCGCTCATTCGCGATATGCGCCAGGTAATCGACAATTATCGCGATACGACGCCCATTTCCACCTTCGGATCGCTGGCTACCGGAGCGTTGTAAGCGGTATGTGGCTATTCGCGGCGGCCTCGCTGTTCATGGTGCACGGCGCGCCGCTCGACATGCCGCGGGCTACGGCGTTTTTGGCCCGGGAGGACGGTCAATATCGACTGGTGGACCGCTATTCGGTGTTCGATTTGTGGACGGCGAGAACGGTGCTGGGGCGCTGGTACGACGACGATTTCCGCGTATTCACTTTAAGCGAACTTAAGGACGAGGTTCCGCCGTTGGGGGACGAGACGAAGACGCGCGAAGATTACGAGTCGGGGATTACGGCTATCGAGCGGCGCGACGACGAGGCGCGGTTCCGGTCGGTCGAGATGCTGAGCCCGGTGGAGCCGACCAAAAAATTCGCGCATCCGCGCCAGCCGGTCAGAGGGTATAAAGAGGTGCGCTATTACGAAGGCACCAACGAGTCGGCGATCGTGGCCATGTATCTCCCGGAAAAAGGCAAAACGTGGTTTTTGGCCACGTGGGAACTGGCGGAAGGGGACGATATCGGGGAAAAGCGCGCAGAATTCGAGCGGTTTTGGCTCTCGGGCGAGGCCAAGGAGTTGAAACTCAAGGAGGAAAAGCCGCTCAAGCATCCGGGCGAGCGGGATTTGCTCAAGCGCGACGTGGCGCATTCGGTCGCGATGTACGGCAATTGGCACTTTACGCCATCGGAGGAGTTTGCGGTAATCGACGATTTGCCCAATTCCAAGTCGTTTATGGCCGATTTCACCCACGAGATGGCGCGGGTGAGAGATCGGTACCGCGAGGTGCTGCCGGGTATCGTGGACGGGGGTAACGTGTTGGGGGTGGCGCGAATTTTTGCGGATCGGGACGAGTATCTGGACGTGGCGGGCGAGGACAAGGCGTGGACGGCGGCCTATTGGAGCCAGTCGCGACGCGAATTGGTGGCGTATCTGCCGGAGGGTGGCGAAAAGGAGTTGATGAAGACGATGCGCCACGAGGCGTTCCATCAGTATCTGGCGTATGCGGGCAGTATGATTATGGCGAGTCCCTGGATCAACGAGGGGTATGCGGAGTATTTCGAGCATGACGAGGCGACGGATGTATTCGCGGGGGCGAGTCTCGAGGAGCTGGAACAGTATTCGGCCTACATTTCCACCATTCTCGCGATGGATTACGAGCAGTTTTACGGGGAAAACGCGCAGTTCAACTATCAAATGGCGCGGTCGATCGCGTGTTTTCTCGAACAGGGCGCGCCGAAAGTTCGCTTCGAGCCGTTCAAACAGGTCAAGCGCGACTATATGAAAGAGCTGGTGGCGAGCCAGGACATGAAGTCGGCCACCGTGGCGGCGTTCAGGAATTCCGACACGCTCAAGCTTTTCGTTCGGGAATGGCTGAAATTCTACCAAAATATGTAGGGCGGCTGGCGCCCAGTCCCACCGGCGCGCTGCATTTGGGCAACGTGCGCACGTTCATGATCGCCTGGCTCAGGGCGCGCAAGGCCGGGGGTCGGGTGGTGCTGCGAATGGAAGATTTGGACCATCCCAAAGACAAGCCGGGGGCGGACGTCCAGGCCATCGAAGACTTGAAGTGGCTCGGTTTCGACTGGGACGACGAATACGTGCAGAGTCGGCGCAAGGAGCTGTATCGCGCGGCGCTCGAAAAACTCCAGGCGCAAGATCTCGTCTATCCCTGCGTCTGCACCCGGAAAGACGTGTTGGCGGCGCAGTCGGCGCCTCACGCGGGCGAGCAGTTGTACTATCCCGGGACTTGCCGGGAAAAACATTTGGCATGGACCGACAAAGCCTGCTGGCGCTTCAAGACGCCGGAAGCGTCGCGGGTGGAGTTCGACGACGTTTTCGCGGGGAGGCAAGTTCAAAACGTGGCGGAAAAGCTGGGCGACTTTCCGCTGGCGCGCGACCGGTACGGCGCGGGGTATACTTTGGCGGTGGTGGTGGACGACGCGGATATGGGGGTGACCGAAGTGGTGCGCGGGGACGATCTTTTGCCGGCCACGCCGGCGCAGATTCTGTTGCAGCGCGCGTTGGGTCTCCCGACGCCCGAGTATTGCCACGTGCCGCTCCTGGTGGGTCCGGACGGAAGACGCCTCGCGAAGCGGCATGGCGACAGCCGGATCGCCCGGTATCGCGCCGAGGGGATGAAGCCGGAGGAGATTTTGGGCCGGTTGGCGTTTCTCTCGGGTTGGCGGGGAAAGGACGGTCCCGTCTCGCTGCCGGAGCTGCTGGACGCGTTCGATCTTACCAAGCTGCCGCACGAACCTTGCCAGCTCTCCCGCTTTGGCCGGGAAGGGTGAGCGGCGATTTTTTTTTTTTATTTTCCCTATTGACTTTTGGGGTCGAAATATGATATAATACTCACTGTTTCATTTAAATCCTTTCGCAGGGATGTTCGGGCGTGGCGCAGCGGTAGCGCAGTTGACTGTTAATCAATTGGTCGCTGGTTCGAATCCAGCCGCCCGAGCCAATTTGGTGAGCCTCCAGTCTTGGAGGCTTTTTTCGTAGACAGGCAACGGATTTTGGCATGGCAAAAGAAGCATATGGCGCGGAGAGCATCAAGACGCTCGACCCGGTGACGCATATCCGTACGCGGCCGGGCATGTATGTGGGCGAGCCGGGCAACGGGTCGATGTATCACGACTGCATCTATATCCTCATGAAGGAGGTCATCGACAACGCCATCGACGAGTTCGGGCAGGGTTTCGGCAAGAAGATTCTGGTGGACGTGGATTACGATTCCGGCGAGGTGGCGGTGCGAGACTTTGGGCGCGGCATTCCGCTCGAGAAGGTGGTGGACTGCGTGAGCCAGATGAACACCGGCGCCAAGTACGACAACGAAAACTACCAGTTCTCGGCCGGCATGAACGGCGTGGGCACGAAGGCGGTGAATGCGCTCAGCGAATTTTTCGAGGTGCGGGCGTTCCGGAACGGCGAATTCAGCGAGGCGTATTTCGAGGAAGGGCGGCTCAAAGCCAAGAAGCGCGGAAAATGCCGGTCGGACGAGCCCAACGGCACGTTCATCCGCTACAAGCCGGACGCCAAGGTGCTCAAGCATTTCAAAGTGCGCGAGGATCACGTCCTTAGGCGCATGAAGATGTATTGCTACGTCAACGCGGGGCTGACCATCGTGCTCAACGGGCAGCGTATCTGCAGCGACAAGGGGCTGGCGGATCTCATCGCCGACGAGGCGCAGTTCGAAAAGCTCTACGCGCCGTTCCATCTGAAGACGAAGACGCTCGAAATCATCTTTACGCACACCAATCGTTTCGGCGAGGAGTACCATTCCTTCGTGAACGGCCAGTACACGACGGACGGGGGCACGCATTTGACGGCGTTCAAGGAGGCGCTCACCAAGGCGCTCAACGAGTACGACGCCAAGAAGAAATTCGACGGCGACGACATTCGCGACGGACTGTTGGGCGCGGTGAGCATCCGGGTGATGAATCCGGTGTTCGAGGGCCAGACCAAGATCAAGCTCGTCATGAACGAGTTGCGCGCGGAACTGTCGCAGCAGATGAAGAAGGAGATTCTGGCGGCGCTGCACCGGGCTCCGGCGGAAACCGACAAGCTGATCGCCAAAATCGAAGAGACGGGGAAGATTCGCGGCCAGCTCAACAAGATCAAGCGCGAGGCGCGGGAGAAGAGTCAGGCCATCAGCGTGCGCGTGCCGCAGCTCAAGGACTGCAAGAACCATCTGAAGCTCGACAAGATCAACAAGAAGACGGGCAAGCCCGAGGGCGACGACACGATGATCTTCCTGACGGAAGGTCAGTCGGCCGGGGGTACGCTGGGGCTGGCGCGCGACGCGTCCAACCAGGCGGTGTTTTTCCTGCGCGGCAAGTGTCTCAACACGTGCGGGCTCAACAAGGACGTTCTTTATACCAACGCCGAGTTTTTCAATCTTATCAAGACGTTGGATATCGACGAGACGCTGGATCACCTGAGGTATTCCAAGATAATCTTCGCGACGGATGCCGATGTGGACGGGCTGCACATCCGGAATCTGCTCACCACCTTTTTCATGCGGTTCTACCGGCAATTGGTGCTCGACGGGCGGATTTTCATTCTCGAAACGCCGCTATTTAGGGTGCGCAACAAGAAGGAGCAGTACTACTGCTTCAGCGAGGAGGAAAAGCTGAAGGCGCAGGCCAAGTGCGGCAGAGGGTGCGAAACGACGCGCTTCAAGGGTCTCGGCGAGCTCAACTCCAAGGAGTTCAAGGATTTCATCGGCGAGGACATGCGCCTGACGCCGGTCACGTGCGCGGACGACATGGACGTGGAGAAGACCATCAAGTTCTACATGGGGAACAACACCCCCGAGCGCAAGGATTACATCATGAACTCGCTGGTCTGCGACGCGAGCGAATTTTGAGACGGGAGATCGAGCGGCAATGGGTATCGACGACAAGACGGATCTTTTCGGCAGCACGCTTACGGGGCAGGGTCCCATGCGCGAACTGTACGACTACAATTTCAAGCAGTATTCGGCTTATGTGATCTGCGACCGCGCGATTCCGGCGGTGGAGGACGGCCTCAAGCCGGTGCAGCGGCGCATCATGCATTCCTTGTGGGAGAAGGACGACGGGCGCTACACCAAGGTGGCCAATATCGTGGGCCACACCATGCAGTACCATCCGCACGGCGATGCGTCGATCGGCGATGCGATTTGCGTGTTGGCGAACAAGCTTTGGGGCGAGGGGAAGGGGTATCTCATCGACGGACAGGGCAACTACGGGTCGCTCTTCACCGGGATGCCCCACGCGGCCACTAGGTACATCGAGTGCCGGCTTACGGAACTGGCGCGCAAGGAGGTGTTCAACCGCAAGACGACGGAATTCGTGCCCAACTACGACGGGCGCAAGGAGGAGCCGGTGTATCTGCCGGCCAAGATTCCGCTGTTGCTGATGTTGGGCGCGGATGGCATCGCGGTGGGACTGTCTACGGCCATTTTGCCGCACAATTTCATCGAGCTCCTGGAAGCGGAAATCGCGGTGCTGCAGAAAAAGCCGTTTACGCTCTATCCCGACTTCCAGCTGGGCGGCATCATGGACGTTTCCGAATACGAGGACGGGCTGGGGAAGGTCAAAATCCGCGCGCGCATCGAGAAGGAAGACAAGAACCGGCTGGTGATCACGGAGCTCCCTTGGGGCGAGACGACCGATTCGATCGCCGCGTCCATCGAAGAGGCCATCAAGAAGAAAAAAGTGGGAGTCCGGAAGCTCCACGACCTCACGAGCGACACGGTGCGCATCGAGTTGGAGCTGATGCCGGGCGAGAACCAGGAAAAGACGATCGCCGCGCTGTACGCCTTTACCGACTGCGAGAAGTCGCTGTCGTCCCGGCCGATCGTGCTGGAGGGCGGTCGGCCCAAGCTCATGAAGGTGAGCGAAATTCTCGCCAAAAACGTCGAGCGGCTGACCTTTTTGACGAAACGCGAGCAGGAAATCCGGCTGGACGAGCTGGACGCCTCGTTCCATGCGCGGACGCTGGAGCGGATTTTCGTCGAAGAGCGCATCTACAAGCGTATCGAGGAGGAAAAGACGCTCGAAGGCGTCAAAAACGCCATTTTGACCGGTTTCAAGCCGTTCCGCAAGGAGCTCCGGCACGAGGTGACCGACGAAGACGTGGAGCGGCTCCTTAAGTTGCAGATCCGGCGCATTTCGCAGTTCGACATCGACAAGAACCGCGAAGAGATCAAGAGCATCAAGGCGGAAGAGCGGGAGGTGAAGGACAATCTCGCGCACCTCAAGGCGTTCGTGGTCAAGTATTTGAAGGGGCTCATCAAGGAATACGGCAAAAAGTATCCCCGGTTGACCGAAATCCACGCGGACGGGGCGTTCAAGGAAGTGGACATGCGCGCGATGACCGCCACCGAACTCACCATCAAGTGGGACAAGGAGAACAACTTCATCGGCGCGGGGCTGAAGGGCGGCGAGGAGATGTTCAAGTGCTCGAGCCTGGACGAGCTCATCATCGTGTGGAAGGACGGTCGTTTCCGCAAGGTGCAGCCGGAGGACAAGATCTTCGTGGACAAGGACATGCTCTGTTGCATCCGCTACAACCAGGAGGCGGAGCGCGACACGCGCGACTTTACGCTCATTTACGAGGAAAGTTCGTACAATTTCAGCTATATCAAGCGTTTCCGTTTCGGCGGGCTCATTCGCAACAAGGACTACCGCCTGGCGCCGGAAAAGCCCAAGTGCCGCATCGTTTTCTTCACCGAGGGGTGCCCGGACACGATTTTCGTCAAGTTCAAGCCCGCCAAGGGGCAGAAGATCCACCAGCAATATTACATGCCCAAGGAGCAGGTGGAGCGCGTCAATCGCGAAACCGGCAAGACCGAGATGAAGGACGTGGTGGAAATTCGCGGCGCCACCACCAAGGGCAAGCAGCTGACGATGAAGCCGCTCGCCCGCGTCAGCGCCCAGAAGGGCGCGTGGTGGGACAATTCGGAACCGTTGTCGAAGGGGATTCTCGCTTGATCGTCAACGTCAAGGCCGTTCCGCGTTCGTCCATGTCGGGGATCGACGGTTGGTTGGGCGACGCGCTGAAGGTGCGGATAAAGTGCGCGCCGGTGGACGGCAAGGCCAACAAGGAGCTGGTGGAGGTGCTGGCGGACGCGTTCGGGATCGCCAAATCGGCGGTGCGGTTCGTGTCGGGCGAGACTTCCAAAACGAAGCGGCTGGAGCTCGTCGGGGTGGACGAGTCGCGGCTCAGCGAGGTGGCGGGATGACGGACGCGATGCGGCGGCAAGTGGAGCAGGCGGCCCGGGTGCTCGATGCGGGCGGCGTGGTGGTGATGCCTACCGATACAGTTTACGGCCTCGCGGCGCGACCGGACCGTCCGGAGGCGGTAAAGCGGCTTTACGAACTTAAGGGACGCGACGGCAACAAGCCGATCGCGCTGCTCGTTTCCGACGCGTCGATGTTGTCGGGCAAGGCGCGGGAGCTGGCGGACCGGTACTGGCCGGGGGCGCTGACCATCGTGTCCGGAGGCGAAGGCTATCGCATGCCGGACGACGAAACGGCGCTTGCGCTCATTGCGCTTTGCGGGGGAAAGTTGCGCGTCACCTCCGCCAACTTGAGCGGCGCGGGCGATTCCGACGAGGCGCCGGCCGGTTTGGGGGCGGATTACGTCCTTGACGCGGGCAAAAGCAAATTGGGTCGCGCATCCACCGTAGTCAAGGTGGAGGGCGACAAGATAACCGTATTGCGGGAAGGAGCGATCAAGCCATGACCACCGTCACCAAAACCGTCAAGTTCGACGCCGCGCACATCCTCACCAACCACGAGGGTCTTTGCAAGAATCTGCACGGCCACACGTACCGGGTGGACATTTCGGCCGGGGCGGAGCTGACCAAACCGGACGATATGGTGGTGGATTTCAAGGATTTGAAGCGAATCGCCACCGAAACGATCGTGGACCGGTTCGACCACGCTTTCATCTACAACATCAATTCGCCTGGCGAAAAGGAAATCGCGGAAGTGGTGGAGCGCCACGGGATGCGGACGGTGGCGCTCGATTTCCGGTCGACGGCCGAGAATCTGGCGCGGCATTTTTTCCGGCAGCTGAAGCCGTCCATCCCTGCGCTCGTGGCCGTCAAAGTGTGGGAAACGGCCGACAGCTCCGCCGAATATCGCATTTTCCCTATTGACATTCAGTCGGGAAATATGATATAATATCATTTCAAACATGCGGAATCGGGGAAAAACCGGTTCTCCTGCAGGGGCACAGGGTTCCTGCTGCAAACCCGGACAAAACCCAATGATTGGGGCACAAAACCGGAAAGAAAGAAAAAGTAAAGATGCAAAAGAGCTATCGTGCTCCGAATCCTGGCGACAAGCGCCAGTGGTTCATCGTGGATGCCGCGAACCAGCCGCTGGGCCGTTTGGCCGTGGTGGTCGCCAACAAACTCCGGGCCAAGGATCTGCCCACGTTCGATCCGTCCGTGGACGCCGGCGCGTTCGTGGTGGTGGTCAACGCCGCCCAGGTCAAGTTGACGGGCAAGAAGGAAGAGCAGAAGGAATATCAGCGCTATAGCGGCTACCGGAACGGCCTCAAGCGGTTCACGGCGGCGGAAATGCGCGCTGCGCATCCCGATCGCGTGGTGAAGGAAGCGGTGTGGGGCATGCTGCCCAAGAACAACATCGCCCGCAAGATGATGACCAGGCTGAAAGTTTTCGCCGGGGCCGAACACACCCACGCCGCGCAGAAGCCGGTGAAGATCGAACTCTGAGGAGGTTTAGGACATGGCAACGTTGAAAGTTATTTCCGCAGGAACCGGCAGCCGCAAGACGGCTACCGCGCGCGTGACTCTCGTGGAGGGCTCGGGCGAGTGGAAGGTTAACGGCGAGAAGCTGGAAGACTACATCCAGTCCGAAGCGCTGCGCGACTATCTCAAGCAGCCGATTTCCATTTCCGGCTACGATCTGACCAAGGTCGACGTGGTGGCGTACGCCAAGGGCGGCGGCATTTCGGGTCAGGCCGGTGCGATTCGCCACGGTCTTTCCCGCGCGCTCGTCAAGGCGGACGAAACCGTCAAGGAAGCGCTCAAGAAGGCCGGATGCCTTACTCGCGACAGCCGTATGAAGGAGCGCAAGAAACCCGGTCAGCCGGGCGCCCGCAAGCGCTTCCAGTTCTCGAAGCGTTAATCATGGCTTTGGGATTTCTATCGAAGATCGCCCAGGTGTTGGGGGTGGGTGGCAAGAAGCAGCCTAAACCGCAACCCAAGCCTGGCAATCGCCCGGGCAAGAAAAAGGGCAAGGGCGCCCAGCCGCAACAGTCGCGGCCGGGCGCTCCCCAATCCAAGCAGCGGCAGCCGCAGGCGCAATCCCGTCCCAACCAGGGCAAGCAGAACGCCAACGATCAGCGCGGCGAGCGCAAGGACAAGGATCGCGGCGAACGCAGGGATCGCAAGGATCGCGGCGAGCGGCGGGATCGCGACCGGAACCGGAGGCGGCCGGAAAACACGGCGCCCGGCCAGGCGCGTCCGGGCGGCGAGGTGACGAGCCAGGAAATGAAGCGGCGCGCGGCGGAACACGCCAAGTGGGATCCCGCTTCTTTCGCGGTGGAACCGCTGGAAGGCAAGATGCGCTTCCAGGATCTGGATCTGCCGGGCGAGGTGATGCACGGCATCGCCGATTTGGGCTTCAAGTATTGCACCGAAATCCAGGCGTTGTCGCTGGAGGCGGCGTTGGCCGGCAAGAACGTGGCCGGCAAGGCCCAGACCGGAAGCGGCAAGACGGCGGCTTTTCTGGTGGCCATTTTGACGCGCTATCTGCGTACGCCGGAATGCCGGTCCAAGACGAGCGGCACTCCGAGGGCGCTGGTGATCGCGCCGACGCGCGAACTGGTGATCCAGATCTGCAAGGACGCGGATGCGATCGGCCGGTATTGCGGTTTGCGGTGTCTGGCGGTGTATGGCGGCATGGATTATGATCGTCAGCGCCGGGAGTTGATGGACGCGCCGGTGGACCTTTTGGTGGCCACGCCCGGTCGGTTGCTCGACTTCGTCAAGACCCGGGTGATCAACCTGGGCAGCGTGGACACGCTCGTCATCGACGAGGCCGACCGCATGCTGGACATGGGCTTCATCCCCGACGTGCGGCGCATCATCGCCTATCTGCCGCCCAAGGACAAGCGCGCCACCATGCTGTATTCCGCGACGCTCACCGAAACGGTGATGCGGCTGGCGGCGCAGTGGATGACCGAACCCTACAAGGCTGAAGTGGAGAGCGAAACGAACGCCACCGACACCGTGCGGCAGGTGGTCTACATCGTGCGCGCGGAGGACAAGTTCAAGGTGCTCTTCAACCACATCGCGTTGCATCCGGAGTCACGGACGATCGTTTTTTGCAACCGCAAGTCGACGACGGAGGATGTTTATTCTTCGCTCAAGGTGCGCGGGGTGAACGTCGAGATGCTTAGCGGCGACGTCAACCAGAACAAGCGCCTCAAGGTGCTGGAGGACTTCCGCGACGGCAAGATCCGCATTTTGGTGGCCACCGACGTGGCCGGGCGAGGCATCCATGTGGACGACATCGGGTACGTGATCAACTTCGACTTCCCTTACGAGGCCGAGGATTACGTGCACCGGATCGGGCGCACGGGCCGGGCCGGCAACACCGGCATCGCCATCAGCTTTGCCGACGAGAACGAATCGTTCGCCATTCCTGAGATCGAGGAGTACATCAAGGAGCCGCTCAAGTGCACGATGATCGGCGAGGGGGATCCGCTACTCAAGGAAATTCCCCCGCGCGGAACCAAGCTCGGCAGCGTGGACAGCGCGGCCAAGGCGGAAGTGGATGCGCGCGAGGCGGTGACCGAAGAGGAGAAGGCGGCCGCGGCGGCCATGACCGGCAAGACGGAAACGCCCAAGGCCATCCAGGAAGGCGCCAACGCCGTGGACGGCAAGGGGACGAAAGCCATCCTCAAGACCGCGGCGCCCGCCAGGGAGTTGCCTAAGTTCGAGCATGCGTTCGAACCCAAGCGGCCCGCGCCGGACGAGAAGAACGTCTATTCCCAACCGGTCGAACAAAAGGAAAAACTGGAAGAGTGGACGGTCTGAAGCTAAGCGTCATAGTGACAACCAGAAACGAGGCGGCAAATATTGTCGCCTCGCTTCGTTCTTTCGCCAAGTGGCGCGAGCGCGGCGAGGTGGAACTCATAGTGGTGGACAACAATTCCACCGACGAGACGAAGGCGATGGCGCGGGAGTGCGGGGCGAGGGTGTTTGATCGCGGACCCGAGCGTAGCGCCCAGCGCAATCTCGGGTGGCGCGAGGCGAAGGCGGACTGGGTGCTTGTGTTGGACGCGGACATGATCATGCCGGAGGCGACGGTGGAGGAGATGCTGGGGCCGAAAGACGCCGACGCCTACTGGATTCCGGAAGTGCGTACGGGCGAGGGGTTGAGGACGCGGGCGCGCAACTTCGAGCGCTCGTTCTACGACGGCACGTGCATCGACGCCTTGCGGCTTTTCCGCAAGAGCGTGCTGGAGGCCGTTGGCGGCTACGACGAAACGCTCATCGCCGGACCGGAAGATTGGGAATTGGATATCCGGATATTGGCCACCGGCGCCAAGTGCAAGGTGCTGAAGCACAACCTGGTGCACAACGAACGCCAGCTTACGCTCAAGGCGTTGCTGAAAAAGAAGGCTTATTATACGAAATCCTTCGCGGCTTACAAGGCGAAATGGCCGGATCATCCGTCGGTCCGGAAGCAGTTCTCGCCCTGGTACCGGTTTGTGGGGGTCTTCACCGAAAACGGCAAGTGGAAGCGGTTGCTGCGCCATCCGGGATTGGCGCTCGTCATGTATTTCGAGCGGGTGCTGGTGGGGCTTACCTACCTAGTATGCCGCTGATGCGATAGATATGCTCGACCAGTTTGGGGTCGAGATTTTTCTCCAGGAACGGGATTACGAGATGGCGCACTTTGTTGCGCTCGATGGAGGTGTCGTCGTTGGTGGCGTCCTCTCGCCACGCCTCTTTGAACTTCAAAAGGTAATTTTTGAGTTCCTGGTCGCGGCACCCTAGAAGTGGCCGCACGAACTTTACGGGTCCGACCTGGCTCTTGGGCTTGATGCCGGCGAGACCCTCCGCTCCAGAGCACCTTTTGATGCGCATGAGGAATGTTTCGGCCACATCGTCCATGTGGTGTCCGGTGGCGATCGCGTCGAGCGAGAATTCCTTCATGGCCCGGGCGAAGAACTTCAGCCGGACGTTCCTGGCGGACATCTCCAGCGACTCCCCCGGTACCTTTTTGACCTTGGCGTGGATACCCTTGAACGGCACCCCCAGACGTTTGGCGAGAGCCTGGACGAAACGGTACTCCTCCTTGGACTCCGGACGGATGCCGTGGTCCACATGAAGGATCACGAACCGGCTGGATGCGTTCTTCTTCTTGCCGCCTTTAGTTAGCAAAAAAGCCAACGCAACGCTGTCAGAACCGCCACTTACGGCGATTCCGATTCTGCCGGGCGGCAGGATTCTGCGGTTGATATTCATATATGATGGCGGAGAGGGGGGGATTCGAACCCCCGGTGGAGTTGCCCCCACACAACCTTTCCAAGGTTGCACCATCGACCACTCGGACACCTCTCCGCAAGACCGTTTTTTACGCATGGTGCCAGAGGAGGGACTCGAACCCTCACGCACTTGCGTGCGGCAGATTTTGAGTCTGCTGCGGCTGCCATTACGCCACTCTGGCATGCGTTGGAGCGGGCGAAGGGAATCGAACCCTCGTAACCAGCTTGGAAGGCTGGCGCTCTGCCATTGAGCTACGCCCGCACGCCTTTTTCATGCGAACAAAATATATTATATCATATTTTGGGGTGGAAAATCAAGCCAAAATTTGATATAATTTATATCCATGGACGAAAATTCTAGTCTCTCGATGACGATTCTCAAGGCCGCCGGCATATTTTCCGATGCCGCATTGACGCGTATTATCAACGAACGCGCGCGCAATCCCGGCATGACTTTGCGCGAAGCTTGCGTGAAATTCGGCGGCGTGAAAGAGCAGGAGTTCCTCGAGGCTGCCGGCAGATTGCTGGGCCTTGCGACCGTCGATCTCGATTCGCGCCAGCCCAACACCGACGCGCTGACCCGGTTGCCTGCGAGCGCCGTGTACCAGTATAACGTCCTGCCGTTCGCGCTCGATCAGTCGTCGTTGACGGTGGTGGCGTGCGATCCTTTCGACACCGCGATCGCCGACGGACTCCGGTTGATCGCCGGTGTGGCGGTCAAGATCGCGCTCGCCCCCAAGGAAGATATCGAGAAGGCGATCAAGAAGTATTACGGAGTGGGCGCGGACGCCATCGAGAAGATGATCGGCGAAGGCCGTTATTCGGTGGACGACGATTTGGGCGCGATGACGAAGATCGACGTGAACGAGATGGGCGAGGAAGCGTCGATCGTCAAGTTCGTGAACCGGATCATCGTGGAAGCCGATCGTCAAGGCGCCACCGATATCCATATCGAGCCGCAGGAGACGGAGCTCCGGATACGCTACCGGATCGACGGCATGCTGCACAAGGTGGACGTGCCGCCGCAGCTCAACCGGCTCAAGGCGGCCATCATCAGCCGCATCAAGGTCATGGCCAATCTGGATATCGCCGAGAAGCGGTTGCCGATGGACGGTCGAATCGGCATAACGGTGGGCGGACAGGACATCGACATGCGCGTATCGACCATGCCGGCCGCATACGGCGAATCGGTGTCGATCCGTCTCTTGGCTAAGAGCGGCAGTTTCGTGCGCATGGACGACCTGGGCTTCAACGCGCGCGACTACGAGGTGGTGAACCGCATCATCCACCGTTCCAACGGAATCTTTCTGGTGACGGGTCCTACGGGCTCGGGCAAATCCACGTCGCTCTATTCGTTTCTTTCGGAAGTGAACAAGATCAACGTGCGCATCATGACGGCGGAGGACCCGATCGAATACCATATGGCCGGCATCAACCAGGTGCAGATGCAAAGCGACATCGGCATGACATTTGCGGCGGCTTTGCGGGCGTTTCTCCGTCAGGATCCGGATATCATCATGGTGGGCGAAATCCGCGACACGGAAACGGCCGAAATCGCCATCAACGCGTCGCTTACGGGCCACATGGTGTTTTCCACCTTGCACACCAACGACGCGGCCGGCGCTTTCCCCCGTCTCATCGACATGGGGGTGGAGCCGTTCCTCATCGCTTCGGCGGTGGCGGGGGTGATGGGACAGCGTCTGTGCCGGCGTTTGTGCACGGCCTGCCGCCAGGAGGCGCCGCTCGACCTCAAGTACTACAATCTGGCCACGCCGCCCGCCTCGAATACGGTGTTCGAGCCCGCAGGGTGCGATATTTGTTCGCATACCGGCTACAAGGGCCGGCGCGCGCTGTTCGAAGTGCTGGAGGTGGACGAGGATATCGAAGGGGCGATCGTCCGTCGCGAAAACGCCACGCAAATCCGCAACCTGGCGCTCGACAAGGGCATGAAAACCCTGCGCGAGGACGGCTGGGACAAGGTGTTCGCCGGCGTGACCAGCGTCAAGGAAATACTTCGGGTGACCGAAGGCAAGTAGGCAAGGAACCAATCATGGCTTTAGAACTCAAAACCCCGCCCAACAACACCGAGGCCGAACGCGCGGTGCTGGGGGCGATATTGTTGGATACGGCAGGACCGGACGCCGATCGCGTGATGGACATCGCACTGGCGCAGGGCATCACCCGGGACAGCTTCTACGATCCGCGAAACGCGGAAATCTTCGCCGCCATGCAACGGCTGGGGATGCACTCCAAGCCGCTCGATCAAGTGTCGCTCACCGAGGAGCTGACGGTTACCGGCAAGATGGAGGCGATCGGCGGGGTGGCATATCTCATAGGGCTGGTCGAATCCACACCCAACAGCGCCCATGCCGAGCACTATATCAAAATCGTGCGCGAAAAGGCGCTTCGCCGGACGATGATCAGCCGCGCCAACCAGGTGACCAGCCGGTGCTATGACGAAAACGAGTTTCCCGATCCCCAGGCGGTGCTGGGATTTGCGGAAAAGTCCTTTTTGGAAATCGAAACCACCTCCGGCAATACCGCGCCTTGGAGCAGCGCGGTGATTGCGGCCGGCCGCGAAATCGACGGGCTGTTCGAGTCCGGCGGGAAGATCATGAGCGGTTTTTCGACGGGGCTAAAGTATCTGGACGAGAAACTGATGGGGCTCAAGAAGGCGGAAATGATCGTGATCGCGGCGCGTCCGTCGGTGGGCAAGACGTCGCTCGCCATGAACATCGCCGAAAGCGTGGCGACCGGACAGATGATGGACGGCACGCCCGTGAAGCACGACAGCCGTCCGCACGCGGTGGGCATATTCAGTCTGGAAATGCCGGTGTTGCAGCTCAGCAAACGCATGATCGCCGGACGGGCGCAAATCGACACCTGGAAACTCAACCGCGACTTTTTCAATCGCAAGGAGAAGGCCCAGCTCACCCGGCAGCTGAACGGCGCGGTGAGCGTACTGAACAAGGCCCCGATCTACGTGGACGACACGGCGGCGCTGGACATCATGGATTTGCGTGCGCGCGCCCGGCGGATGAAGAAGCAGCACGGCATCGAACTGATCGTCATCGACTATCTGCAGCTTTGCCAGTGTCGCGAGGCGGCGCGACAGGGTCGCCAGCAGGAAGTTAGCATGATTTCCCAGCAGGTCAAGGCGATGGCCAAAGAGTTGAATCTGCCGGTTATCGTGCTGTCGCAGCTTTCCCGCGACAACGAAAAGCGCGGCGACAAGTACGAAAAACCCAAGCTTTCCGATTTGCGCGATTCCGGCGCCATCGAACAGGACGCCGACGTGGTGTTTCTGTTGCGCCGGCCGAGCCGGGTGGCATCCGACCCCGAGGCCAAGGACGAGCGGCTGGCGATCATCGACGTGGCCAAGAACCGCAACGGCGAGACGGGCGAGGTGAAGGTGGACTTCTGGCGGGAATTCACCCGCTTCTTCGACCGCAATCCGTCGGACGAGGGCAAGGAGTTCGCGAACGAAGAGGACAAATTCGAACAAGGCAGCTTTACGGTGGAAGATCCCAATTTGTGATGAAGTGCGAAATTTGCCATAAGCAGGAAGCCCGGACCAAGCTCGAAGGGCGGAACGAAGACGACATCACCTACGTCTGCGAGGAATGTGCGGCGCGGTTCGAAAATCCGGCGTCCGGCGATACGGACGAAGGAATGTTCGAAGACGAAGGGGTGGAGGACGACGGGCCGGTGCAGGAGGTGTTGGAGTCGCTGGACGGAATGCTGGATTCGATCCGCAAGAGTCTGGACGGCGAGGCGGAACCGGAAAAGGACGATGGAGCCCAGTCCGGGGGCAGGCGGAAGGTGTTCCCGGCGGACGAAATTCCGCCTAGGCTGTCGTTTTGCGGATTGCTGCAGCTGGAGGGGTTGTTCCTGACCGGAGAACTGTCCGAGGCACGCCGTATTCTCGGTGCGGAGGACATCCGGATGGAGGGGTTGCCATACGCCACGTTGCCGGAGACGGGGCATCTTTATCGGCTTACCTACCGGGGCCGGTTGGACCATGCGCGCGAAACGGTGCAAAAAGTGGTGGATATGGAGTTTTCGGCGCGGGAAGCGCTCCGCGACGAATTGGCGCGGCTTTACGCGGACACCACCATCCGGGCGCTGGCCATCCTGAAGAGCGCCAAATTGCTTTCGCCGGACGAACTCATCGATCTGCTTTCTCCCATGCGCATAGCTTTGATCGATGGATTGGTGGCGGGCATCACCGAGGACGCGATGACCAGGCTGGCGCTCCAGGACAACCGGCGCGACTACTACCGGATGAACGACGACGAGCGCGCCATCGTGGACGCGGATCGCGCCGACGGCATCAACGACATTTTCGAGGATGTTCGGCTAAAGTGGAAGAAAGGGATGTATTGATGGGCGAACTCAAACTTACCAAGCATGCGTTGGACGCGTTGAACGGAGCCAACAGCTGCGCCCAGCAGATGGGCCACGATGCGGTCGGTTGCGAGCACATACTTCTGGCGCTATTGGCGATTCCCGAGGCGATGGCCTGCAAGCGCTTCGTCACCCTGGGGCTCAAGCTCGAGGACATGACCGAGGCCATGCGGACGATGATTTCGGAATATTCCCAGAACATCCAGCAGCGTGGACAGTTGCCGGTGACCGGCCGGACGCGCAAGGTGCTGGAGTTGGCGCAATACGAGGCGGGCGGAGACAATCCGGTAGACACCACCAGTCTCGTGGTGGCGATGATGAAAGAGGGCGAAAACGCCGCCGCGCAAATGATGTTCAATGCGGGGCTCAGCGTGCAGAAGTTCATGGCGGCCAATCCTTCGGGCCCGGCGGATTCCGTCAAGGGAGGCGCGGGAAACAAACCGGAGGGCGGCAAGCGACAGGAAGGCGCCAACGGCAAGGCGACCAAAACCCCCACTGTCAGCACCTTCGGGCGCGATCTTACGCAGCTGGCGCAAGAAGGCAAGATCGATCCGGTGGTTGGTCGCTTCAAGGAGCTGGAGCGGGTGGTGCAGATTCTTTCGCGCCGCACCAAGAACAACGCGGTGCTGATCGGCGAGGCCGGCGTGGGCAAGACGGCGGTGGTGGAAGGTCTTGCGAGGGCGATCGCCGCAGGGCTGGTGCCCGAACGGATGATGGACAAGCGCGTGGTGGCGTTGGATATGGCGCGCGTGGTGGCCGGAACTCAATATCGAGGGCAGTTCGAGGAGCGGCTCAAGAAGATAGTCGACGAGGTAAAGCGGGCGGGCAACATCATTCTCTTTCTCGACGAGATACATACGTTGGTTGGCGCCGGCGGGGCCGAAGGCGCGATGGACGCGGCCAACATCCTAAAGCCAGCGCTGGCGCGCGGGGAACTCCAGTGCGTGGGTGCGACCACGCTGAAGGAATACCACAAGTCCATCGAAAAAGACGCGGCGCTGGAACGCCGGTTCCAGTCGGTGCAGGTGGACGAGCCTTCGATCGACGACACCATCGCCATTTTGGGCGGAATAGCCGCCAAGTACGAGGAGCATCACGGAGTCAAATACACCCCTGAAGCGCTCAAGGCGGCGGTGGAGCTCACCGCACGTTATCTGCCGTCGCGACAGTTGCCGGACAAGGCCATCGACGCGATGGACGAAACCGGCGCGCGGCTGAGAATGCAGAACAGCGCCCGTCCGGAAGAATTCGTGGCCATGCATAACGAACTGCAGGAGCTTCGTCGCCGGCGCGAGGAATATTCGCGCAACGGAGCGTTCGAGCAGGCGGCGGTGCTGCGCAATGACGTACTGGAGAAAAAGGCGGTTTACGACCGCAAGCTGGCGGAGTGGCGCAAGACCCATGCCGAACGGGTGTTGCCGGTGGGTGAGTCGGACGTTGCGCAAACGGTGTCGCTGATGAGCGGAGTGCCGGTGGAGAAGATGAACGCGGCCACGGTGGAGAAACTGCTTTCGATGGAGAAGGAACTGGGCACGGTGGTCATAGGGCAGCAGGAGGCGATAACCGCCATAGCCAAGTCGCTCCGGCGATCGCGAGCGCTTTCGGGCGATACGCACCGGCCGATCGGAAGTTTCCTTTTCCTGGGACCCACCGGCGTGGGCAAGACGCATCTCGCCAAGATGCTGGCCGAAAAGGTTTATGGCGACGGCAAGGCGCTGATCACCATCGACATGTCGGAATTCCAGGAGAAGTATTCGTCTTCGCGGCTGGTGGGAGCGCCTCCCGGCTACGTGGGCTATGATGAAGGCGGACAACTGACGGAGAAGGTGCGTCGCCGGCCGTATTCGGTGGTGTTGTTCGATGAATTCGAAAAGGCCGACGGCAACGTGACCAACATGTTGCTGCAGATTCTGGACGACGGGCGCCTGACCGACGGACAGGGTCGGACCATCGATTTCCGCAACACCATAATCATCTGCACCGCCAATCTCGGTTTCGATTTCGCCCGCGAGGGGAGAAGCCTTGGATTCCAGGCGGAGACCGCGGAAACGAGCTACGACGCGCTCAAGCGCAAACTGCTGGACGAGGCCAAGAAGACGTTCCGTCCCGAGCTGTTGAACCGCTTCGACGATACGGTGGTGTTCCGCAAGCTGGGGCGGGTCGAGATGGAAGCGATCCTCCAGCTGGAACTGGACAAGCTCCAGGAACGGCTCAAGGACAACAAGATCAAGATTTCGCTGGATGCGAAAGCGGTGGAATTCCTCATCGACAAGGGCTACAATCCGAGTTTGGGCGCCCGTCCGCTAAGACGGGTGGTCCAGACGTATCTCGAAGATCCGCTGGCCGATCTGGTGCTGGCCGGGAAAACCCACCCGCGGATGAAATTCAAATTGAACAAGGAAGGGAACGGACTAATACCATGAAAGATCTCAAAGCAGCGTACAAGACGATAGAGGCGGATCACTTCGCTCCGAAGATGGAAATCAGTTTCATCGACGGCGACAAGCGCGAGACGCTCCACTACGAAAAAGTGACCTGGAACATCGGCGGCGAAGAGAAGGGTCTCAGATACGGCGAAAACCCAGGACAGGAAGCGGCGCTCTACCGGCTTTTGGACGGAAACTTGCGTCTGGGCGAGGTCGAGATGCTGCAGCCCGGGCGTTATCTCGCTTCGGTGCCGGAGCTTTTGCAGTCGGGCAAGCATCCGGGCAAGACCAATATCACCGACACCGACAATGCGCTGAATATTCTCCGGTATCTTACCGAAAAGCCGTGCGCGGTCATCGTCAAGCATAACAATCCCTGCGGCGTGGCGCTCGGTTCCACGTTGGCGGAGGCGTATTTCCGCGCGAACAAGGCCGATCGTCTGGCGGCGTTCGGAGGCGCCATCGCCCTCAACCGCGAGTGCGATTTGGAAACGGCCAGACTCATTCTGGAGAATTACGCCGAAGTGGTGGTGGCGCCGGATTTCCAGCCGGGCGTGATGGACCTTTTCGCCACCAAGAAGAACTTGCGCGTGTTTCGCATCAAAAACATGTCGCGGTTGACCGATTTCGTCTCCAAACACGTAATCGATTTCAAGTCGCTGATCGACGGCGGTATCGTGGCGCAGACGTCGTTTGCGGTGAACGCCCACCGGATGGAAGATCTCATGCCGGCCTACTGCCAGCGCAAGATCACCGACAAGGCCACCGGCGAAGTTTCGTTCAAGGACTACAAGATCAAGCGTCTTCCGACGATGGCCGAATTCCAGGACCTTTGGTTCGGCTGGCTGGTGGAAGCCGGCGTAACGTCCAATTCCGTCCTGTATGTGAAAGACGGCGTGACGGTGGGAATCGGCACCGGCGAGCAGGATCGCGTGGGGGTGGCGGAGATCGCCCGCGACAAGGCCTACACCAAGCATGCGGACTGGATCAGCTGGGAGAAGTACGGCAAGCCCTACAACGATCTCCAGCTCGCGTTCGGGGCGGAAGACGGTGCGCGCAAGCAGGCGGAAATCATGGAGCAGACCCGCGCGGAGAAGGGGGGACTGCCCGGTTGCGCGATGGTGTCGGACGCTTTCTTCCCGTTCCGCGACGGGGCGGAAGTTGGCATCCGCGAAGGCATCACCAGCATCATCCAGCCCGGCGGAGCCATCCGCGACTGGGACGTGATCGACTGCTGCAACGAAAACGGTATCGCCATGGTCTTCACCGGCCAGCGTTCGTTCCGCCACTGATCGCAGGAAGATGGCGTTTTCGCCGATAATCGGTTCGCTCGTACTGGCCTTTACGGTTTCCACCGATCTGTTGGGACTGATGGGCGG
The DNA here is from genome assembly GCA_017542055.1 of Kiritimatiellia bacterium. Lineage (GTDB taxonomy): Bacteria > Verrucomicrobiota > Kiritimatiellia > RFP12 > UBA1067 > UBA1067. Next base: position 24,743 of record JAFXXW010000029.1, on the reverse strand, counting down.
CGACCATGCGTTCTTTTCCGCGATCAACCGCAACCTGGCCGGCCGTTCGCGCGTGCTTTGCACTACGCCGGAAGCGGTTGCCGCCTGCAAGGCGAAGGCCAGGTTCGACGAAATGCCTACGTTGGATTCGGTGTTGGACTATTATCGCGAGCATGGGGCGGGGCTGTTGTCGTCCCGCGACCGGCAATTGCTGCTCGACCACGACACCAACCGTATCCAACGGGCGGTGATGAGGCGCGATTACACGGGGATGGGTCTTTTCCCCAAGGCGGAAGATCCGTATTACTTCCTCAACAACTATCTCGTGGATCTGAAAAGCAGACTGCCCGATTCCGCCAAGGGAACCGTCCTTTATGCTTCCGATTTGACCGAGCAGGAACTTTCGGCGCTTATCGATCTTGCCGGCACCAGGGACGACGTGTTTCTTTCCGGCGCTCCGTTCCATACTCTATTGGCCAAGCGCGCCTCGCTCCGGGAGATCAATCTGTTGTCGATCGTGTCCGTGCTGGCGGTAGTGGCGATAGGTTTCTGGCTGTTCGGCAATTTACGTTTTGTTTTGCCGGTGCTGATGACGCTCCTGGCCGGATTCGCGGCCGGCACCATCATGCTGTTTCTGGTCTATCCCGCGCCCCATGTGCTTACGTTCGTTTTCGGCACCTCGCTCATCGGGCTAGGGGTGGATTACTGTTATCACGGCAAATCTCGCAACCTCCTCAAGGCGCTCGTATCCAGCGTGCTGGCGTTCGCGCCGCTGATGTTCTCCCATTTGGCGGTGCTCAACCAGATGGCGGTATTTTCGATAACCGGGCTGGTGACGATCTATCTATGCGTACGGTCTCGCTGATTATTTTTGCGCTAACCCTGCCGGGTCTTTGCTTTGTCCGGATGGGCAACGACATTTCCGAGTTCCATCGCCCGCATCCGCTCATGCTCAAAGGCGAACAGGCGATGGCGGAAGCCACCGGCGTGTCGGCCGCCGGATTCACGCTCACTCGGGCCGCCAATTTGCAAGCGGCGCTGGAGGCCGAGGAATTGAAGGGGGTATGGGGATTGAGCTCCATCGTGCCAAGTCTCCGTCGCCAACGGGAGAACTTCGAACTGGCGGCAGGTTTCGCCGGGAATTCTCCGGACTATTCGCGTTTCGACCCGGTAACGATTGACAACATACCGTTCCCGGTGGGCTCCATGTGCATACCGGTGGACGACGAAATCATCTTGTTGTCGCCCGGCGGCGTCGATTTCCGGCCGCAGCAGGCGCTGACCGACATTTTCGATACGCTCGCCCAGGAAACCTACTGGTTGTTGGCGGCGTCGATAGCGGTGCTGCTTTGCGGGTTGACTTGCTTGGGGGCGTTGAATCTGCTCGTGCCGGTGTTTATGGCCATCGTCAGCACCTTGGGAGTGCTGGGCTATCTGGGATTCCCGGTCAATTTCTTCCAGCTCTTGGTTTTCTTCGTGGTGATCGGGCTAGGGATGGATTATGCCATTTTCCACCGGTCCGGCAACGCCGCGCGCACGGTTCTCGCCAGTTTCCTGACTTCGCTCGTGGGCCTCGGGATGTTGGGGGTAACTTCGTTCCAGGTGACCCGCTCGATGGGTATAACCTTCGCGCTGGGTCTTTCCTTCGCCTATTTCTATTCCCGGCATGTGGTATCGTCAAAGTGAGCAGTCCGCCGGCAAATGGCGCATCTACAGCCTGTGGCTGGTATACCGGGTGCTGGGCAAATGGGCGGTCCAATTGGTCTTGTGGCCGGTTTTCGCCTTTATCTATCCTTGGTGCCGGACTGCTCGCGCCGCGATAAGCGACTACTATCGTATTCTAGGGGTGCAACCCAGGCCGTTCCGCCATTTGCTGGGATTTGCCCAACAGATGATGGACAAGACCGATGTCTGCACGCTTGCCAAGAATCCTCCGCGCATGGAGGTAAAGGGGGATGCCGGCTGGGACAAGGGTGCATTTCTCGTCAGCACCCACTTGGGCACCATCGAGGTGCTACCGGCCTTGGCGCGCAAAGGCGTCAAGGTGCCGCATGTCCACGCCTTCCAGCAACTTTCGCACGATGCCGTATTCACCGGCCTTTTCCTTCGACATCTGGGCAATCGCTTCACCCTGCATGCGGTGGAGGACATAGGGGTGGAAACGGCGGTGGAGATGAAAGAGGCGATCGCCAGGGGCGATCTGGTGCTGATGGCGGGGGACCGCTTGTCGGCGGGAGGCTCGGCGGCGCTGAAGCATGATTTCCTGGGGCGCACGTGCTCGTTCCCCAAGGGGGTGTTCGTTTTTGCCCGGTTGATGGAGGCCCCGGTGTACGCGACAACCTGCGTCAAGACCGGGTTTAACGCCTACGAGGTGCACGTCAAGCGCCTCGGCGGAGATTTGCTGGACGATTACGTTCGCTTTCTGGAGTCGGAAGTGAGGCGCTACCCTTACCAGTGGTTCCAGTTCTACGATTTCTTCGATACTTGAGTGCGAGATTTTGCTTGCATTTTGGCTGGGAATATGATATAATATATGCCAATCATCCGAAAACAAGGAACTTCTTTATGACACTACGAGACCTGCTGGAGAAGAACGCCGCGGAGAATGGCGACGGCATTGCGCTCAAGTGGAGCGAGGACAAGGTTTGGAAGACGCGCACCTGGAAAGAGTATCTGGCGCGCGTGCGCGATTTGGCGGAGGGCTACGGAACTTTGCTCAAGGTCAGGCCGGGCAAGGAAAATACGGCGATAATTCTCGGCAACAGTCCCATGTGGACGGAATGCTATCTGGCGCAGGCGGGCGCTGGCGTTAGCGTGGTGCCGATGGATCCCAAGCTGCGCGACGACGAAACCCAGTACATCCTCGAAAACGCTGAGGCGGTGGTGGTGACGACGGACAGGGCGCACATCAAAATGATGATCAATATCGCGCCCAAACTGCCCAAGCTCCGGGCGATTGTGATTACCGACGGCGCCATCAAGACCGGGCAGAAGATCGGCCGGGCCGAAGTGTACGATTTCGAGGATCTCCGGGTCTCTGGCGGCGGCGAGTGGTATCAAAGCAACCGTGCCAAGGACGACGACATCGCTTCCATCATCTATACTAGCGGCACGACGGGCAAGCCCAAGGGGGCCATGCTCACCCACAACAATTTCTACACCGACATCCTGGGCGCCTTGGACGTGTTTACGCGCGGCACCCCCGAGGGGCGCAACTTCATTTGCGCCAAGGACTCGCTGTTCGTGGTGCTGCCGCTCTTCCACGCGTTCAGCTTCACCACCAATTTCTGCCTGTCGTTGCTGGTCGGTTGCCCGATGTACTTCTGCGAATCGTTGCGGACGGTGGGGCGTGACGTCAAGGAGCTGCATCCCACCATTTTCCTGTCGGTGCCGCTATTGTGCGAAAAGCTCTACGACAAGATCGACGAAGCGCTCAAGAAGAGCAAGTTGGCGAGGACGTTGCTCGCATTGGGCATACGCGGCCCGGTGATGCACATGGTGAAAATGAAACTGGGCGGCAAGTTGCGGGTCATGATCACCGGAGGCGCGCAGTGCCCCAAGCATGTCATCGAAATGTTCCGGCGGTTGCACGTGGCGTTCTTCGAAGGTTATGGACTTACCGAATGCGCGCCGGTGGTGTCGGTCACCACGTATATGTCGCGCAAGGTGGGTACGATCGGCAAACCTTGCGCCGGGCTGGAGATTCGCCTCGCGGACAAGAACGAGAGCGGCGTGGGAGAGTTGCAGGTCAAGGGGCCTAACGTGATGAAGGGTTATTTCCGCAACGACAAGGCCACCCGGGAGACGTTTGATGGCGAATGGCTGATGACGGGCGACTTGGCCTTCATCGACGAGGAAGGCGATATCTACATCCGGGGCCGCAAGAAGGCGCTGATCGTCAATCGCGAGGGCAAGAATATCTATCCCGAAGAGGTGGAGAACGCCATTGTCAAGGATCCGTGCGTGCAGGACGTGATCGTGGTGGGGTACACCAAGAGCGGAGTGCCGGGCGAGTACGTGGGAGCCATCGTCTATCCCGGCGAGGATGCGCTCAAGGCGGAGCTGGGCACCATGCCGGAAGGTGCGGAACTCGATAAGATCATGCAGAAGCGCGTGCAGGACAAGTCGGCGGAACTGGCCGACTACAAGCGGGTGCGCAAAGTGGTGGTAAGCCCCGTGCCGCTGGAGCGCACTTCGGTGGGCAAGGTGCGCCGCGTGGTGTACAAAGGCAAGCTCGATGAATAAATACGTAGTATATCTCGAATGGCCCATACAGTGCTTTCGCGTCGACGCGGAGGCACTTGCGGCATTAAGGGGGCTCGTGCCGCCGGACAGCCGGGTGGTTCGCGCTAGAGACGACGCGGAATTTCTGCGCGAGCTTCCGGATGCCACACATGCTATAGTGTGGCACTTCCGCCCCGAATGGTTTGCGCTCGCCCAACAGCTCCGGGTGCTGGCCACGCCTTCGGCCGGGAGAGAATTGTTGCCGTTGGAAGGTCCGGAGGGGGTGAAAATCCATTTTGGCGGATTCCATGGCGCGGCTATCGCCGAGAGCGTGCTGGGGTATATGCTCGCCTGGTGTCGCGGGGTGTTGAGACGGCCCGGCAAAAAGGTATGGGAGCGTTCGGAACTGGGCGATAAATGCTATCGGCTCCAAGGCACCAAAGCGGTCATCTTGGGGTATGGCAAAATCGGCAAGGCCGTCGGGAACCTCCTCGGGAAGCTGGGGGTCAGAGTTTTCGGCATCGGACGCAGCAACTTCGAAACCTTGCGGACCGAGGTGTCCGATGCCGACTGGCTGGTGTGCGTGCTCCCGTCGGATACCGGCACCGACCGGTTGGTGGACGCCGATGTCATTGCGGCATTGCCGGAGCGGTGTGTGATCGTGAACGTGGGACGGGGAAATTGCATGGACGAGGCGGCGCTCAAGGAGGCGCTACAGTCCGGCAAGGTGGCAGGGGCCATTTTGGACGTAATCGGGCGCGAGCCTCCGCAAGCGGGCGACACGCTCGTCGGCGGCGACGTGCCCAACCTCACCATAATGTCGCACACTTCGGCGTTCTATCCGGAATATGTGAAGGATTGTTTCCGGGAACTGGCGGCGGAGGAACTCCTCAAGTGACGCGCGAGGTAGAGGTAAAGAGCGTAGAGGAGACATGGGCGCTGGCGAAGGAGCTGGCGACCATGCTCAAACCCGGTAGCGTGGTGTGTCTCGAGGGCGATCTGGGCGCGGGCAAGACAACGTTCGTGCAGGGCCTCGCCAAGGCGCTGGGAGCGCCGGGAAGAGTCACGTCGCCCACGTTCTGCATCGTGCAGGAACACGGAAAATTGGTGCACATGGACCTCTACCGGCTCAACTCGGAGGCGGATGTGATCGACCTGGGATGGGAGGATTTTCTCGCACAGGGGGCCATTTTGGCGGTTGAGTGGCCGGAGCGGGCTGGACGGCTTATCCCGGAAAACGCAATCCATGTCCGTTTCCGGCAGGGAAAAGAAAATTCCGAAGAACGAAAAATTGGTATTGACTTTTAAGTCCGATTTATGATATAATAGTAGGTGAATGCATAGATTATTCCAGTTTGCAGGCTTGGCTCTGCTCTCGGCGCTGGTTGTATACACCAGCGGTTGTGCCGCCGTGTACCATGACATCAAGTCGTGGTTCGACGACGATTTCGAACAGATCGACGCTTCGGCCGTGGCCAAGTATTGGGACGGTCCGCGCATCGGTCCGGGTATGACGCTGGCGATAACCGTCGGCACCGCTTCCACGCAGCCGAAGGAGTTCGTGTTGCTCGTGGACCAAAACGGCGAAATCACTATTCCTTATCTTATACAGGATCCCATCGCGTGCGACGGATTGACGCTCGATGCGCTCAAACAGAAACTGGTCAAGGCTTATTCGGTTTACATAAGGCAGCCGCAGATTCTGGTGAGCTTCGGCAGTTACGATCCCAAAGGCGTGAGTCCGTGGGGAACGGTGACGGTCATGGGCGAGGTTGGCGTGCAGGGACCGGTTAACATGCCGCCTACGATGGATCTTACTATCACCAAGGTGTTGCAGCTGGCGGGCGGGCTCAAGCCGTTTGCCGACAAGACGCGCATCGTGGTGACCCGGTGCGACAAGGAAGGGCGGCAGAGCCGCATCAAGGTGGATTTGCGGGAAATCGGCGAGGACGGCCGGTTCGATCGCGATATCACGCTCAAGGCGGGCGACGTGGTGTACGTGCCGGAGACTTGGTACTAAAAGACTATTTCAATAAGGAATCGAAACATGAAAACATTGAAGTTCTTGATGGTGGCAGCGATCGCAGTCATGGCGACGGTGGCGATGGCGCAGACCAAGGAGAGGAAAGCGACCATTTCGATTGAGGCGGCGCGGGAGAAGATTCCTGACGTGATCGCCGATCCCAACAAGATGGGCGATATCATGCAACAGCTGGCCACGGAAGACCAGACCACGTTCCTTTCGGACGTCAATACGGCCATCAGCAAGTTGCAGGGATTCTCCTACGAAGAAAAGACCGAGCTCTTTTTGAGCGTCAACCGCGCGGCGGTGCAGAATGCGGCGCCGGGCAATATCTCCAACATGGTGGCGGAAGTGTTTGCCACCGTTCCGCCGGAATCGCTGACGGCGATCAACGAGAACTTCGGCGAGACGATTTTGAATCGCGCAACGGATTCTTCGGCCACCTTCACCGATCAGCAGTTCACCGACGTGTCGAAGGCGATCGTGGACAAGGTGCAGGCCCGCACCGGCGACAGCCCTGACGCGGCGGTCCGGACTACGTTTGCGGTGTTGATGATGGTCAAGGCGTCCAACGGTTCGCCGAGCGCGAACGAACTTGCCACCGAACTCACGGCGGACTTCAAACCGGCCGATCAGCTGGCGGCGCGCAACGAATGGATTCCGGCGGCGCTTGGCTCCAACAACCAGGTCCAGTCGTACGATCCGCTCTTGGGCGTGGAGGGAATCGTGACCGACGTGGCCTACGAGGAAAAGTCCGAAGTTCTGGCCCCGGTGAAGCTCGTTGGTCCGCAGACCTTGGACGCGATGCTTTCCGATATCACGCTGGAAACGGTGGGCGAGGGCGGATTTATGGCTTCGAGCGACTTCACCGAGCGCATCATGGCGCAGTTCAACGATCCAATGTCCACGATGGATACGGTCGATGAGAGCAAGCCGGTTACCCCCGACTTCAAAATCGATGGCGAAGACGCGCCGTGGATGCCCTCGAACAACAACGGTGACAATCCGCCGATCGAGCCTGGCGCAGAGATTGAACCCACCGGCTATAAAAATCAAACTCCCTGACCCGGTGGCCAAATAATTTAAAATAAGGTACATAAATATGAAGAAGCTTTTGTTTATTGCGGCGTTAGCCGTAGCCGCGGCGGCACAAGCCGAGGAACTTGATCGCCCGGGCGGGATCAGGATTGGGCAGCGGATGACGCTTAAGCCGTATGTGAGTTTCTCTTTCACGTACGACTCCAACGTCAACAGCGCCAACAAGAAGGCCGACGGACAGTCTTGGTGCGCCAATCCCGGCGCCACGTTGGAATACAACGGCGACAATTGGCGCTTGTTTGGTGGCCTGACCTATCAGTATCACGCCTATTCCTCCAATTATTCAAGTTCGCACAACAATTCGTCGTTTGGCGAAAACCTGGTGTTCAACTGGAGCGATTCGGAAAACGAAGGCAAGGGCTGGCACTTGATGCTGTCGGAAAGTTACCAGATGATTTCGCAGGACGATGACGCCATGAACGATGGCGGACGCGGTGTCGGGCGTGATCGTTCGCAGGCCAACGCCGCAGCGGTTTTGGAACGCCGGTTCACCGAAAAGCTCCACGGAAACGTCAACGCCAGCTACTATTATCTCCACTACGACAACAAGGAACTCTCGTACGGTCCTATGTATGGCTGGACGCGCTGGATGGTGGGCGCGGAACTGGGCTATGCCGCCAGCAAGTGGACCGATCTCTTGATTGCGGCCAACTATGCCGGGTATACGCAGGACAACAATTCATACCTCTACTATACTCCCGGAGTCGATCCGGTCTTGGATGACCATTCCGAAGGCTACTCGCTGATGGGCGGTATCGGATCTTACATGACCGAGCGTATTTCCTACAAGGTGCTCCTCGGCTGGAGCCATTATGACTACTGCACCAGCTCGGAAGACGCGCCCACCTATATGATTTCGGCCAACTGGAAGATGACGGACAACTGGAACATGATGCTCATGGGCTCCAGGTACTACTCGCCGTCGGAAACCGCTCGCGGCAGCTCGGCTTTGACCGATACCATCAGCTGGGGTATTGCCCACAGCATGGTCCGCGGCAAGTTGACGGCAGCATTTGACGTTGCCTATCGCCGGCAGGAGCATCCGTTCAATACCTACCAGCGGTTTGACTACGAGCAGGATGTGGGTACGGCGCGTCTCAGCCTCAACTATACGATCAACCGTTTTGTGGGCGTCTTCACGTCGTTCGAATATCAGCAGGCCTGGTACTCCGGCGCGGCCAAGCAGAACAACTACGATTACGACCGGTGGCGCGCCACGGTTGGATTCCGTCTGACCTACTAAGTGCAGAAACTTGTTTCCAAGTATGCTCTGGCGGCGCACCTAGGGTTACTAACGGCTGCGCCGCTCTTCCTATTTCCGTACTGCACCGAAGGGTGGATAGCCACGGTTCTCCTGTGGCTGTCGCTTTTGGGGGCGGTATGGGTAATAATGGAGCCGTCCAGAATCGGCGGGGAAATGCCTCATAACGCGCGCGAGCGCGTAGTGCGCACGATGACATCTGACCCGTTTTCCTACTTCATGCTGGCAGTGGTGCTGTATGCGGCAATCCGTTGGATCAACGGCGGAATAGGTCTCAAATACGATTTCGAGTTCCAGGCTTGGTCGTTGCGGTCCGCCATGTGGCCCTATATGCCCGGCAGCGTGGAGGGGACGGCGGTGTTGCCGTTTGCCGCTTCGGTGGCCATGACCACGATATTGCTGGGTATCCGCAACGCGTTGGGCAAATCGGCGCGGATCGCGTATTGCGTGACGGTGGCCATGTTGGTCGGTTATGCCGGGCTTTATTTCGCCTACCGGTATCTGAACGGCGACGCTGTTTTCCTGCGGCTGATGGCGTGCGAGAATTACAATCCGGCCTTCGTCGGCATGGGTTTCGGCATCGCCTTGCTGTTGGGAGCGGCCGGAATGTTCGGGGCCAACGAAAACCGTTGGCTTAAGGTGGAGCTTTTGCTGTTGCCGGGCCTGGCCGGTTGCATGGCGGGCTTGTTGCTCTTTTCCAGCCTCCTGTGCACGCTGGCGTTTCTGGCGGCCGCGCTCGTCATGGCGATGATCGGTTTTGTCACTTGCAACAAGGTGCTCGAGGGCTCGGGTTCCTTCCGGTGCGGGCTGTTTTTCATCGTGGTGTTCGTGGCGGCCGGTTTTCTGGCGGTGGAGGCGGTGCCGGGTAGCGGTTTGGCGCTTCGGTACCAGGCATGCGAGGAGCTCAACTTCCTGCCGGACGGATTCATGGCGTCGCGTGCGGTGCTGTCGGACATGGCTGCCAAGGTGTTCAAGGAAAACCCCTGGCTGGGTTCGGGGCTTGGGTCGTTCAAGTTCGATATCCGGTTTTTGGCCACGCCCGAAACTTACAAGGTGGTGGTGCCGGGTCAACTTATGGTCACCAACGGCTGGTGGCAGTTGATCGCCGAACGCGGGGTCATCGGGGCGGCGTTTTTCCTGATCGGGCTGGGCTTTTTGGCGTGGACGTACGTTTCGCGGTTGGTGGCCGGTTTTGCCGACCTCAAATGGCGACCGCTCAATTTTCTTTTCCCGGTGCTGCTGCTCGCGGTGGTTCCGGTGATGTTTTTCGAATGTTCGGCATGGCGGAGCGACGTGTCGATGGTGTTGGCGGCGGCCTTGGCGCTTTCGGCCAACTCCGCGCCGTCGATCAAAAAGCCGTTAGCGGAAAAGGAGTAGCGATATGGCAGACAGTCCCATGTATTATGGCGGCAAATCTTCCGGGCCCAAGTATTACGGGTCGGCCAAAGGCCCCCAATATTACGGCGGCCGGGCCTATGGCGGAATGGGCTATGGCGCTTATGGCCAGTCCGGGACGTATGGCGCTCCGGCCGGAGGCAGCGACGGATCTATCGTAGGCACCATCACGCTGGGGCGCATGTTCCGGGTGATTTCGCAACGCTGGCTCAGCGTGTTCGTCTTTCTGCTGGTAGGTCTGGTGGTGGCGTTTGCGGTGTATCGCATTTCGCCCACGGTCTACGAAGCCCAAAGCTCCTTCACCATGGATATGCGCCGCTCTTCGGCCGGGACCGGACGCTCGGTGGACCAGATCATGCCGGACTACGGCAACACCTACGCGGAAATCTTCAATACGCGCATTCCCGATTGGCGCTCGGACAAAATCGTGACGCGCATCGTTCAGCAGTACCGCGCCAACCATCCGTCGTCCACCATCACCGACGAGGAAATCATTTCCACGCTGGGCAGCTCACAGCTGGAGCTTCAGCGCAACTCCCGCATCATCACCATCACCGTCCGTTCGGGCACTCCGGCTTTGGCGGCGGCGCTGGCCAACGCCTATGCGGAAGCGATCGAAAACTTCACCGACGAAGAGAACAAGCTCCGCTGCGACAAGGCCGTGAGCCAGATTCACGGCAACGTGGAAAAGCGTCGCCGCGAGGTGGACAAGATCGCCAAACAGCTGCTCGATTTCCGCACCGCCAACAAGGTGGACAACCTGCGCTCGATGCGGGAGACCATACAGCAGGGACTCAGCAAGACGACGGGCGATTTGCTGGCTTTGGAAACCACGGAAACGCAGCTTATCGAATGGGAAAAACTGCTGACCGAAGTCCAGAAGGATCCCGAGAGCTTCGGCAACCTGTCTTCCGGCGTGCCCCGGGCGGAGGAAATCGCCAAGGAATACCGCCAGTTCCAGGACGATTCGGGCACGTATTCTTCGCTGCTGGTGGCGTTCACCGACAACCACCCGGAAGTGATGATGGCCAAGAAGAAGCTCGACCTTTCCCGCCAGCGCTTTCTGGATGCGGTGTCGCGCGCGCTTTTGACCGGTCGCTCCACCTTGCAGGTGACCAGAAACCAGTTGGGCAACCTGCGGATCAAGCAGGAGGATTTGCGCAACGAGCTGGCCAGCGTGGAGCAGCGGATCGTGTTGGCGGAGTCCGGCCTGGGACAGTTGGAGGCCGAATTCAAGGTGGCCAACAACGTTTTGGAAGGCCTCATCATGGACGAGAACAAGGCGCGCATGGACGCCGAGGCCAACAACGAAATAGTGCGTCTGGCGAAGATGGCCAACGTGCCCTCCAAGCCGGTACTCCCCAACCCCATGATGATTTTCGGCGCGGGCATCATGGCGTCGATCGGGCTCGGGCTACTCTTCGTGCTCGTGATGGACAATCTGGAGGACACGGTGGTCAACCTGTCGGATATCGAAGGACGTCTGTCGCTCAAGGTGCTGGCGGTGTTGCCGCACGTCCGGCGGAAAAAGCGCGAGCAGGTGGCGCGCTTCATGGTGGAGGACAAGTATTCGCAGTTCTCCGAGGTCGTGGCGGGACTGCGCAACCTGCTCGATTCGCCCCGGTACGAGTCGATGAGCAAATGCATGCTGATCATTTCCACCCAGCCGGGCGAGGGCAAGACGATCACTTCGGCATCCATCGCCATCTCCTATGCCCAGACCGGCAAGCGTACGCTGTTGGTCGACTTCGATATGCGCCGTCCCCGCATGGCCAAGGTGTGGGGCGTGGAACTGACCAAAGAAACGTCGTTCTCGCATGTGATGCAGGGGGCCGACCCCGAAAACCTGCCCGATTTCGGCAAGCTGGTCAAGGAAACCAGCGTGCCCAACATGAGCGTCATCTGCTCGTTGCCGCCTGAGGGGGTAAACCCCGCCACTATTCTCGGTTCCAAGATAGTGCCGGAATTCCTGGAGTGGGCGCGCGAGCACTTCGACAAGATCATCGTCGACTCGCCGCCTTTCGGGCTGGTGGGCGACGTGGTTACCTTGGCCACGCTGGTGGATTCGGCCATTATCATGTGCTGCCCCGACCGCACCCACTTCAAGCCCATCCAGTATTGCTCGCGGTGCCTGTCGGAAGCCGGCGCGACGATTCTCGGCGTGGTGGTCAACGACGTGGAAGTGTCCAGCCAGGCGGCGTTCAGCCCCTCCCGTCATCATGGCGGAGGCTATCACAAGGGCTATTACGGCTATGGCGGCTACGGCGGGTACGGTTATGGCTACGGTTACGGCTATGGCTACGGACCGAACCACAAGAAAAAGCAAGCAGGCGGCGATGCCGCCCAAACGACGGAAGAGGCGGAATCCAAGAAGACGGAGTTGGCGGATGAAGAATAAGCGTTGTATCGTCACCGGCGGTTGCGGATTCATCGGCAGCGCCCTCGTGCGCCACTTGTGCCGCGAGGGTCGCGAAGTGCTGGTGGTGGACAAACTCACCTATGCCGGCAACGTGGAGTCGCTCAAGGAGGCGGAAGACAAATACACGCTGCTCAAGGCCGATATCTGCGACCAGGCGGCGATGGATGCGGCATTCGAAAGCTTCCAGCCCGACACCATCTTCCATTTGGCGGCGGAATCGCACGTGGACCGGTCGATCGACGGCCCGGGAGAATTCATCCGCACCAACATCGTGGGCACCGCCACGCTGTTGCAGTCGGCGCTCAAGTATTGGCGCGAACATCCCGGATTCGTCTTCCAGCATATCTCCACCGACGAAGTGTACGGCACTTTGGGCGAGGAAGGGTATTTCACGGAAAAGACGCCGTATTCTCCGCACAGTCCCTATTCCGCGTCGAAAGCGTCGTCCGACCATCTGGTGCGCGCCTGGCACGATACTTACGGCTTGCCGGTGCTGATCACCAACTGTTCCAACAATTACGGTCCCTACCATTTCCCGGAAAAGCTCATTCCGCTCGTCATCCTCAACTGTCTGGACGGAAAGCCGCTCCCCGTGTACGGCGCCGGCGCCAACATTCGCGACTGGCTGTTCGTGGACGACCACGTGAAGGCGCTGTGCCTCGTCAACGAGAAGGGCCAAAGCGGCGAAACGTACAATGTGGGCGGGCATAACGAGCGGACCAATCTGGAGGTGGTCAAGACCATTTGCGCCATCTTGGACGAGTTGCGTCCGCGTGCGGACGGCAGCAAGTACGAGGAGCTCATAACTTACGTGAAAGACCGCCCGGGACACGATTTGCGTTATGCCATCGACCCGGACAAGCTGATGCACGAGCTCGGGTGGCGGCCGGAGGAGAATTTCGACACCGGCATCCGCAAGACGGTGCGATGGTACCTGGACAACGAATGGTGGTGGGGGCCGATCCACCGGAACAAGTACTCGGGAGAGCGGCTTGGCCAAGGCTAAGGTATTCATCGACGGCAGCGCCGGCACTACGGGACTCAAGGTGCGTGAGCGGCTGGCCGAGCGCGACGATCTGGAACTTATACTCCTGGACGAGGCCTCCCGGCGCGACCCGAAACGCCGCGCGGAAGCCATGAACGGGTCGGACGTCGCGTTTTTGTGCCTGCCGGACGTGGCCGCAATCGAGGCGGCCAAGCTTTGCACGGGCAAAAACACCGTATTGATCGACACTTCCACCGCCCATCGTTGCGCCGAGGACTGGACGTACGGTTTTGCGGAGATTGGCGGCCTGGGGCGTAAAATCGCCAAATCCAAGCGGATCGCCAATCCCGGTTGCCACGCTTCCGGCTTTATCGCGCTCGTGGCTCCGTTGGTGGAGCAGGGCCTCGTCAAACCGGAACTGCGGCTCTCGTGCCATTCCCTGACGGGCTATTCCGGCGGCGGCAAGAAGATGATCGCCGACTACGAAGAAGCCAAAGACGATCTCCTGCATCTGGGCGGGCGCCAGTACGCACTCGGGCAGAACCACAAGCATTTGCCGGAAATGGTCAAGTACTGCCAGCTCAAATACGAGCCGTGCTTCAGTCCGGTGGTGGTGCCGCACTTCAGCGGCATGGAAGTTTCGGTGCCGCTTTTCGCCAAGGACGTCAAGGGCGGCATCGAAGCGGTCAAGGATTGCTACCGCGCCTATTACCGCAAGACGGGTCTCGTCAAATTCGTGGACGATTCCGAAGAGGGCGGATTTTTGTCTTCGGCGGCGCTGTCGGGCCGGGACGACATGGAAATCAGCGTCTACGGCAACAAGGACCGGCTGATGCTGGTGGCGCTCTTCGACAATCTCGGCAAGGGCGCCAGCGGAGCCGCCATACAGAATATGAATATCGCCCTGGGGTTGGATCCCAAAACCGGGCTCAAGGTTTGAGGAAGCTCAGCAATGCTCACTTGGATGGATAGCCTCAAAGGCCGCTCGCTCATGCGTCTTACCTCCTTCACCGACGAGGAGACGATGAGCATAATCGATCTCGCCGCGCAGCTCAAGGCGCGTCGTGCCGCCGGGGTGCGCGGCGATCTGCTGCACCGCAAGAACATCGCGCTCATTTTCGAGAAGGCGTCCACCCGTACGCGCAACTCCTCCATCATCGCCGCGCGCGACGAAGGGGGAGGCGCCGAGTATCTGACGCATCCGGACATCCACTTCGGCAAGAAAGAGTCGGTCAAGGATACCGCGCGGGTCCTGGGGCGCATCTACGACGGCATTCTCTTCCGGGGCTACAGCCAAAAGACGTGCGAAGACCTGGCCAGGTATTCGGGCGTTCCGGTGTGGAACGGACTTACCGACGACTACCACCCCACGCAGATCTACGCCGACTTCCTGACCATCAAGGAAACTTTCGGCTCGCTCAAGGATTGCACGCTCGCCTACGTGGGCGACGGGCGCAACAATGTGGCCAATTCGCTGATGATGGGTTGCGCCAAGTGCGGCATCCGCTATATCTGCTGCAGCCCCAAGGAACTGATGCCGGACGAGAGCATCCTGGCCGAGGCGGACGAGGTGGCCCGCAAGAACGGCGTGGACATCCGCGTTTTCAACGATCCGGTCAAGGGCGTCAAGGGCGCCAACGTCCTTTACACCGACGTTTGGGTGTCGATGGGCGAAGAGTCCAAGACGGCCGAGCGCATCAAGCTGCTCCGCCCCTACCAGATCAACATGGACCTCATGCGCGCCACCGGCAATCTCGAAGGCCGGCTCATGTTCCTCCATTGCCTGCCCGCTTTCCACGACGCCAACACCGAGGCCACCCGCGAGACCGGCGCGCTGGAAGTGACGGACGAAGTTTTCGAATCCAAGTATTCCAAGGTTTTCGACGAATCCGAAAACCGCATGCACACCATCAAAGCATTGTTCGTGAGTTCGCTCGCAGACAGGAAAAGCGTATGACCACGTTTCCCGATTGGACCGGTTTCACCCCCGATTTCGCCCAGCGAGAACTGGAGCGGCTGTTGCCGGCGGCCGAAAGCAAAATCGCCGCGTTGGAGGCGTCCGAGCCCAAGACCTTCGGCCAGCTCATCTACCCGCTCAACGACGCGGTGCGCGACTTGTGGTCAACCTGGGGCATGGTGCTCCACGAGCTTTCGGTGTGCAATTCGCCCGCGTGGCGCAAGGTGCAGGAAGCCTATCAAGGCCGGATCGTGGAGTTTTCGCTGCGCGTTTCGCAAAGCCCCAAGCTCTACGCCCATTCCACCCGGGTAGCCTGCCGTTTGCCGGTGGAGAAGCGCATCATCGAAAAGATGATTCTCGGCGCGCGGCTGTCGGGCGTGGCGCTTAAAGGGAAAAAGAAGGAGCGCTTCAACGAGATCCAGTCGGCGTTGGCCAAGCTGGGAACCGACTTCTCCAACGCGGTCATCGACGCCACCGACAAGGAGATCAGCGACGCCAAGTACGTGGAGACGATGAAGTTCTGCAAGAATCGCCGGAAGCGTCAGCGCATCTACATGAAGCGGATTTCCCGCGCTCCGGAAAACGGCGCGCGCATCCTGGAGATCCTGAAGCTTCGCGCCGAATGCGCCAAACTGCTCGGTTTCGCCAACTTCGCGGAAGAATCGCTCGCCTCCAAGTGCGCGCCTTCGGTGCAGGCCGTGCTGGACATGATCGACGAGCTCGACCGGGCCACCAAAAAGATTTCGCTTAAGGAAGACGCGGAACTGCGCGCTATGATGGAGGACGCCCAACCTTGGGACCTCGCGTTCCTGGCGGAGAAACTGCGCGAGGCCAAGTACAGCTATTCGGAAGAGGAGCTCAAGCGCCATTTCGAGTTTGCGGACGTGCTGAAGGGGCTCTTCAAGATCTGCAATTTCCTCTTCGGCATCGAGGTGGAGGAGCTCGCCGGCCGGGACAAGCCCCCGGTGTGGCACAAGGACGTGCGCGTTTTCCGGGTGGTCGCCAAGGGCAAGACGCTGTCTCACTTCTATCTGGACGCCTATGCCCGGCCGGGCACCAAGTCGGGTGGCGCGTGGATGAACGAATTTCGCAACCGCAGCCGTCGGCTCAAGGAGTTGCCGTTGGCGGTGATCGTGCTCAATCTCAAGGAACCGGACCAAGACGGCAAAAGTCTCATGCCGTTCCGCGACGTGGAGACGCTCTTCCACGAATTCGGCCATGCCTGCCAGCAGATGCTCACCACTGTGGGCGAAGAGGATGCGGCCGGCATCAATCTCGTGGAGTGGGACGCGGTGGAGGTGGCCAGCCAGTTCATGGAAAACTGGTGCCTGGACGATCGCACCGGCATCGAGGTGCCGGCCGGACTCAAGGCCAAGGTCAAGGCGGCCAAGAATTTCCGCGCCGCCAGCGCCTGCCGTCGCCAGCTGGCGCTCGCCAAGACCGATCTCATGCTCCATCTGAAGCGCGTCAAGGACCCCAACGCGCTCAAGGAAAAGGTGTTTGCCCATTTCGGCATGCCGATCGTGCCGGAAGACCGCTTCCTCAACGCCTTTACGCATATCTTTTCGGGCGGCTACAGCGCCGGCTACTACGGGTACAAGTGGAGCGAGGTGATGAGCGCCGACGTCTACGGCGCGTTCGAGGAGGCGGGGCTCGGCAACGACGCCAAGATGCGCAAACTCGGCAAGAAGTATCGCGACACGATTCTGGCGATGGGCGGCAGCGAAAGCGCGCTCGACGTGTTCAAGCGCTTCCGCGGACGCGCACCGGCCATCGACGCCATCTTGAGACAGCAGGGGCTTAAATGAACGAGACCGGTTTCGTGGAAGCCAAAGCGCTGATCGACGGCGCCAAGCGGATTGTCATCTCGGGCCATTTGAGTCCCGACGGCGACACGCTCGGTTCCGCCATCGCCCTGGCCCGGCTTTTGAAGGCGTACGGCAAGGAGGCCTACGCCACCGCCGACCTCAACGCGCTCGGCAAACTCGGCTTCATGAAAGGGGTGGAGGACATAATTCCCGTCCGGAAACTCCGCCATCAGCGCAAGAAGTTCGATCTCTTCATCTGCGTGGACTGCCGTTCGCTCGACCGGTTGCCGCCCGAGATCCGGGGCGTGGTGGACGGCTTGCCCACTTTGGTCGTCGACCATCACGACGGCGAGGCCGGCAGTTTCGGCAAGGTGGACATGAGCGATGCCTCCGCGTCGTCGGTGGGCGAGATAATCTGGCGCTTCGCCCGCTGGAACGGTTGGGAGCTGGACGACGTGGCCGCCGAAGCGCTGTGGGTGAGCATCGTCACCGACACCGGACGCTTCGCCTACGAAAAATGCTCGCCCGAAACGATGCTGGTGGGGGCCGATCTCCTCCGGCACAACGTGCGCAAGGAGCTCATCAACGACATCATCTACAACCGCTTCTCCAACAAGGCCATGCAGCTCAAGCGCATCGCCTGGAAGAGTCTGCACGTCTGGCGTTCGGGCAGGGTGGCGGAGGTCACGCTCACCCGCGACGACTTCCGGGCCGTGCGCGGCACCAAGGCGGACGCGGAAGACGCGGTCGAGATTCCCCGGCTATGTCAGCGCAACGAGGTGGCGGTGTATTTCTACCAGATTCCGGACCGCACCAAGGAAATCCGCTGCTCCATCCGCACCCGCAACAACTGGAACGCGGCCGAACTCGCGGCCCGTTTCGGCGGGGGCGGCCACCTGCATGCCTCCGGTTGCACGATCAAAACTTCCATGAGCGCCGCCAAGCGCATGATGCGCAGCGCTATCAAGGAGATGATGAAATGTCCACCCAAGCAGTTATCCTTACCGACGGCAAAGCCGGACACGAAAACCAATCCCGAGCCTGCGCCCGCGCCCTCGGATTCGACCGCGACGTCCGCTTGATTCCGGTCCGGTTCCGGAGCCGGTTCTGCAAGGCGCTGAGCTATCTTTTCGACCATCTGGGCCTGCGCGTCACCTGGCTCCTCGACATGGACGTGCCGCAACTGCCGTTCGGGACCGTCATCGTGGGCACGGGGTCGGGCACGTTCTACGCCGTCAAGGCGCTGGCCCGGAAGTGCGTGGGCAAGTCGGCCGTGGTCCTCTATCCGCGCGGCTACCATCTGCCTTCCTTCGACGTGATCTTCGCGCCGGCCTTCGACAATCCGTTTCCGGCGGCCAACGTCATCACCATTCCCGCCAATCTGGTGGCCAACGACGAGGCGTTCTACGCCGAAGGCGTCAAGGCGTTCGAGGCGCGCCACACGCCCAAGCCGGGGGCGGAAAAGGTGGGGGTGATCATCGGCGGACCCAACAAGTGCTCGACCATGACCAAAGGCTGGGCGCACCAGAAACTGTCGCGGATTTTCGCCGCGCACCAGGGCGCCGAGTTCTGGGTCACCACCTCGCGCCGCACTCCGCCGGAAGTGGAGGCGGTAGTGGAAAGCTTCCCCTGGGACTACGCGCTCATCTATTCCAAAGACCATTTCAATCCCATCCCCGCGTTCGTCAAGCTGTGCGACCGGCTCTATGTCTCGGCCGAGTCCACCGGCATGATTTCCGAGGCCTGCACTTTCGGCACCGCCCAGGTTCGCGTGATGGACAATCTCAATCCCGGTCCCCACAAGTTCCGCCGGTTCGTGGAGAACTTGGCCGAGGGCGGCTACGTGGGCGGCACCCGGAAGGTGGATCTTTCCCGGGAATTCGCCTCCGCGCGTCGGCTCTTGGGACTATGAGATTTCTCCGCGCGCTCTTTCTCTTCGTGCCGCTGGCGCTCTTGATGGGTGTGTCGGCGTGGGTGTTCAACGATGCGGAAAAGCGGGCGGAAACCTGGGCCAGGCGTCGCTTTGCGGCCCAAACCGAACAGGCGGCTTTGACGCTACTCAATTCCGGCGAGGCGCGTTCGATGCACCGACCCAAAGGGCTCCGGATGGCGGGCTACGTGCGCGAGCTCAAGTACGGGTACAATCTCATCGACGGCACCCCCTCGGTGTGGGTGGAAGACCGGCCCGGACATATCATCTACGACGACTTTGCCGGCTCGATGATTCCGGTGCGCACGATCGCGCGTTGGGGGTCGCTCGTCTTGCTGCTGGCGATGGCGGCCGCGTTGTGGTTTTCGGTCCGGTCTTTCCGGCGCGATACGGAGCTCCGGGACGAATTTCTGGCGGCCGCCTCGCACGATTTGATGACGCCGCTCGTCTGTTTGCGTTTCGGCTACGACAAGGCCCAGGTGGAACGGCTCATCCGGCTGGTGGACAACATCAACGACTTCCTCAAACTGGGGGGACGCCGCCCGCCGCCCCAGCCCTCGGTCTTCCCCATCGGCCGGGCCATCGAAGCGGCTTACTCCATTTTCCGGAGCCAGTACGCCGAGGAAGAGTCGGGCGAGGTGGAGATGTCGGGGGACCTGGAGACGAAAGTTTTCGCCGACGAGACGCTCACGGTGCAGATCCTCTGGAACCTTTTCGGCAACGAGCTCAAATACGCCGCGCCGTTCGGCAAGGTACGGCTGGAGACGAAGGCCCAAGCCGGCAAGGTGTCGGTCATCTTCCGCGACGAAGGGCCCGGCATGAGCTGGTGGCAGCGCGTCAACTGCTTCCGGCGCTACTATCGCGCCCGCACCGCTTTGGAATCGGGCAAGGGCGGTTTCGGCATCGGGCTGTGCACGGCCCGGGAAATGGCCCACGCCATGCATGGCGGTCTCGCGGTCCGGTCCGTTCGTCCGCACGGCTGCGAATTCGCGCTCACCTTGCCCGCACCCCGTCCCGGCAACTGAATATTTCCGTTTTCCTGTTGCAAAGCCGGACAAAATATGATATAATATTACCGCAATGTCGAAAATGCGCATAGGCATCTACAAAGACACGCTCGCCAACCGTCGCGGGGCGGATGTGGCGGTATTGAATCTGGCGGATGGACTGGGGGAGCGCGGCCACGTGGCGGAAGTGTTCGAAAAGGGGGCTTTGGCGGAAAAAGTCCGGGAACCTTGGGACGTGGTGATCGCCACCGGCACCAACGAATTGCTCGACTTGGCCGCCATCTTCCCGAAAAAATTCCCCTGGCCGTTCGTCATGCAGTTCCATACCCCGCCCAATCGCCAATTCAAATGGAAGCGTTTCGTCCGCAACTGGCGCATTCGCCGGGCGCTCAAGCGGACGAGCGTCATCCAGGTGTTGCGCGAAGAGTTTGTGCCGCAGGTGGCCAAATACGGCGCCCAAGTGGCGGTGATCGGCAACTGGAGCAAGTACGAGAACGAACCTCCGCCTCCCGCCCCGGAAAAGACGATCATCTATCCGGCCGCCTGGAACAAGGACAAAAACCAGCAGTTGCTCGTCAAGGCGTTCGAGCTGGCGCGCAAGAACTTTCCCGATTGGACGCTGGAGCTGTACGGCAACGGCAAGATTCCGGAAAAGCTGCCCTACGGCGTCAAGGCGATGGGCTATTGCGACTTGCGCGAGGCGTTCCGGCGTTGCGCGTTTCTGGCGTTTCCTTCGCTCGACGAGGGTTTTCCGCTCACGGTCACCGACGCGGCCGTTTTCGGCAAGCCGGCCGTGCTGGTCAAGGACTGGATCGGCACCTGCGCCAATGGCGGGGGACTGGTGGTGCCCAACGACCCCAAGGAATTCGCCTTGGGACTCAAACTCTTGATGGGCAATGCGGCGCTCGTGGCCACGATGGGGGCCGAGGCGCGCAAGTTTTGCCGGCAAAAGTATTCCCGGGCCGAAATCCTGACCCGGTGGGAAGAGCTGCTGAAGGAGATCGGACGATGAGGATAAAAGTGGTGACCAAAATGTTCGAAGGCGGGAATATGGCTTTCGAATACCGTCCGGGTTGGACGTTCGTGGGCGGCGCGGACTGTCACGATTACGACTGGTTTGTGGCGTTCGAGGATGTTATGCAGGGCCATCCGGAAAAGCTGGCCTGTCCGCGCGAACGTACGATCATCGCCACGATGGAGCCGGACAGCATCAAGGATTATGGCAAGTGCTTCACCCGGCAATTCGGGCACATGCTGACCAACCGGCCTTGGAAGGCGGAAAAGCATCCGCACTACCATTTCGGCGAGGGCTATTTCTTCTTGGGCATCTCGCGCGGCCTCCGCCAATCGCGCGACATGACGTTTCCGCCCAAGACGCATCTCATCTCGGCCGTCTGCTCCAACAAGCAGATGCAGCACACGCGCCATCACGAACGCCTTGCGCTCATCCGGCATCTGGCGGAATCGGTGCCCGGCTTCGAGTGGTACGGACGCGGCATCCGCGACATCGCCAAAAAAGAGGACGCGCTCGACGAGTTCAAGTATCACGTGGCCATCGAAAACCACATCGCGCCCGGGCATTGGTCGGAAAAGATCACGGACCCCATTCTCTGCGAGTGCCTGGCCTTTTACGCGGGCGACCCCAACTTGGGCAAGGTGCTGCCGCCCGAGTCGTTCATTCCCATTCCCATCGACAACCCGCAGGAGTGCGAACGCATCATCAAGGCGGCCATCGCCAACGACGAATACTCCAAGCGCCTCCCGGCCATCAAGGAGGCCAAGCGGCTCATCTTGGAAAAGTACAATTTCAACGATCAGGTCATCAAGGTGATCGAAGCGGCCATGGCCGAAGGCACGGACGGCAAAGACGCCAAGCCGGACGGGGGCTACATCTACTCGCGCCACGATCTGCGTGCGCGCAATCCTCTGGCGGCGTTGGAAGACGGCTGGCTGCACCTGAAACGGCTTCTGGTCTGGGGCGCCTAATATTTTCGATTTTCTGCTTGAAATCGCAAAGGAAATATGATATACTATTAGGCAAGAGGTGGAGAATTTCGGGTCAAGGCATTGGACGGGCTGGGTATAGTTCTTTGACATAGCGGTCGGGCAGGATAGCCGGCCGAAATCCCACGTCTCGCAAGAGACGGAGCGGAACAGGCCTCGGGTGGGCAACCTAACCGGGCTAGGTGTACGCAACAGCGTATTATCGCTTTTCAAGAAAATTACCAAATTTTCATAGTCAGTAAGCGAAATGCGGAGTTGCGCTACGTGGAAATCCACGTGGCGCGCCTTCTATTCATGTTTTACTGACGGGCGTTTGGCGATGCCTCTTGAAAGGCATGAGAAGAAAGGCACGCCACTTTGTTTTTTCCGCACCGCATAGTGTCGGCCTGGTAACCCAAGAGTGCGGATAAAAGAAAGGATTGTCACGTGGCCGGGAAAGATACGATATCCATATCTTTCAGCGTATCGGACAATTATGCCCAGCATCTGGCGGTGGTGCTGGCGAGCGTGCTTTGCCACAATCGGAACCATAACTTCGTCTTTCACGTGCTTCATCGCAACATCACGCCGGAGAACGAGCGCAAGGTGAAGGAACTGGAGCCGATGTACCCCAATTGCCGGGTCGAGTTCCATAAGATCGACGCCTCTCGCTTCGAGAAGTTCCATGTCCCGGCCGAATTGGAGCACGTAACCCAGGAGATGTACTACCGGTACATCTTGCCGGAGGTCTTGAAAGACGAAGCTCGAACCATCTATAGCGATGTAGACGTTTTGTGCGTGGGTGACTTGAAGCCGTTGTGGGAACTTGATCTTCAGGGCAACATCATCGGGGCGGTATCCGAGGGTGCCAATGGAGAGTTTAAAAAGCAGATAATCCACCTAGAGGGGGATGCGCCATATTTTTATTCCGGTCTTTTGGTCATGGATCTGAAGGCGATGCGCGAAGGGGATTATACCGGTAAGTTGACGGCCAAGACATTGGAGATGGGAACAAAGATGGCTTGGCCGGATCAAGATGTGATCAACATTGTTTTCCGCGACAAGATTCTTCAGTTGGGGCCGGAGTGGGACGGCATAAATGTCAAATACAGTCCATTCAAAAAGGGCATTGTCATCTGGCATTTCCCCGGCTTCACCATGAAGCCTTGGTGCAACATCTGGAAGAATATCACCTGGTTGCCGTACCTCAAGTATTTATTGCAGTCGCCGTACCGCAATCGGGCGTTTAAGTTTATTTTGGGTCATATAGCTGGATTCTTTTATTTCGGTTATACCAAAAAACAAGTGCGGCGCGTGCTGGTTTGTGGAATACGGGTTGGTAAATACAAAGTTCGTTCGCCTAGCAATATGACACCGGAGGCAGCAAATGAATGAGGCTCCTTTGGTTTCAATCGTTATTCCTGTATACAACGCCGGGGCGCTATTGGGCAGGATGTTGGATTCCGTCTTGGCCCAGACGGAACAGCGTTTCGAAGTGATTGTGGTCGATGATGGTTCCAGCGATGATGGTGTAACCGCTAAAGTCATTGCGGAATATGCCGGCAAGGATTCGCGAATCAGGGTTTTGCAGCAATCCAATCAGGGACCGTTCGTCGCGCGGACGCGAGGCGTGCAAGTCGCCCGGGGCGAATATGTATATGTGTGCGACAAGGACGACTACCTGCATCCGCAACTGCTCGAGTATTGCCTGTATGCGGCCAAGCGGTATGACGTGGAATTCGTGGCGT
Organism: Kiritimatiellia bacterium; assembly: GCA_017542055.1. GTDB lineage: Bacteria > Verrucomicrobiota > Kiritimatiellia > RFP12 > UBA1067 > UBA1067. Next base: position 926 of record JAFXXW010000029.1, on the reverse strand, counting down.
TCAGGTATGCCAACTGCGCGGGCGACAGGATCCCGGATATCAAGCTGTTGGGCGATTTTGGCCAAGTGCCGGTGGTTACTCCGGAGTTGGACTATCTCAATGCGCACTGGTTCCATACCGATTGCTGGGTGCAATTTACGACGCGTGACCTTGCATTGAAGCATCCGTTTTCCGAGGAGACCAGCCTGCCCCGGCCGTTTGCGCTTTTAAAACTGGCCCAAAGATGGGTGTTGGCGGATACGGTATTGTATTATTACAATCCCAGCGTGGGCAATTCGATGATGCACAAGTCGGTGAGCCCGGCCAAATTGCGCAAAATGCAACGGGAAATGATTTTATTGTGGGAACTTTACGCGGACGAGCGGGCGCACGGCGACCCCCAAGGCTTGTGGCGGTTCCAGTGCAAACGGTTTTTGCTTACGTCGCTGAAGCAGGTGCTGAACATGCTCCGCCGCGACAAGGCATGCCAAGATCCGGCAATCGTGCACGAGCGTTGGCGGATATTGGGGCAAACGGTGCGAGAACTGTTTGTCAAACGTAAAGTGCCTTGGCGCTATGTTAGATGCCGGTATATATTGCATTATATGTATTTGCTGTGGAAGTATTCGGAGGAGGAAATATGACGACCCGCATGCGCTATATGTGGGCGAGGGAGTTCAACCTCCGGCTCAGTCGCGAACGCTACCGGGTGTTCGTGCGGCAAAATGGCGGCGAGCCAAAGCCGCTTGAAATGGGTAAGGGCAAATGGAATGCCGACTATTGCGCGGATCCGTTTCTTTTCCGTTATGATGGTGTCAACTGGCTTTTCTACGAAACGCTCGACAAGACGGGCAAGGGCGTTTTAGGCTGCTTCAAGGAAGTAGACGGAAACTGGATCCAACAAGGAATAGTGCTTGAAGAATCGTGTCATCTTTCCTATCCGCAGG
>JAFXXW010000028.1 GCA_017542055.1 Kiritimatiellia bacterium | reverse complement strand
TCGCGCCTCGGGTCCACCTTTTCAGGCGAACGAGGTGATATTATATCATATTTTTGCCTCGCGTGTCAATAGGGAAAATGAAAAAATTTTTCTTGCCCGCCAAAACCCCAATAAAACCGGGGGTGTAACGAATATAAAGACATGGCGCACCATACCCCTCCACACCTCCGCTAGCGCCCCTTGGCGCACCCCGGCGCGCTTTTTCGCTCCAAAACGGTTTGCGCCGGGCGCTATATCAATCGCATATCCGCCAGCCCCGTAGCGGTGCGATGGGGAGACCCATGATATTCTCGTACTCGCCCTCGAAACGGGCGATGAGCAAGGGGCCGAAATCGTCTATATCGTAGGCACCGGCCCGGTCGATCGGGTTGACTAGCCGGATGTAGCCATCGATATCCGCGTCCGACAACGCTTTGAAGGCGACATTGCTTACGGACACGTCAGTATGGAGCTTCTCGCCGTCGAAATAGGCCACCCCCGTAAATACCTGGTGGGTGCGACCGGAAAGTTCGCGCAAGAACGACTTGGCTTCGTCGAGATCGCTTGGTTTGCCGTAAATCTTGCCGTCCAACCAGACGATGGTATCGGCCGCGAGCACGCGTCGGCCGGTTGCGCCATACGCCTGCAGTTTGGCGATCGCGTTGGCGAGGACGGTGCCGCGGGGATCATGGGGAAGACTGACTTCGCGGGCGTCGGTCTTGACCACCTCGAAGTCGACCCCCAAGTCGCGCAGAATCTTGGCGCGCCGGGGGCTGGAACTGGCCAGGGCGAGGCAATCGCCCCGCCCTGGTACGTTATCTCTCGCTGCGATCAAAGTTTTAGCGGCAAAGAGTGTAGAGAACGCCCGCCACCACCGCCGAGCCGATCACGCCCGAAACGTTCGGACCCATGGCCTGCATCAGGATGAAATTGGTGGGATCGTTCGACAGCGACACCTTGTTGGAAACGCGCGCAGCCATCGGCACGGCGGAAACGCCGGCGGAACCGATAAGCGGATTCACCTTCTCCTTGGCGAAGAGGTTCATCAGCTTGGCCATCAGTACGCCGGCGGCAGTGCCCACGCAGAAGGCCACGAGGCCCAGCGCCAGAATGCCCAGCGTGGTGCCGGAAAGGAACTTCTCGCAAGCGAGCTTGGAACCCACCGAAAGACCGAGCATGATGGTCACGATGTTGATGAGCGCGTTCGACATGGTGTCGGAGATACGCGCCACCGAGGGACCGGCCTCCTTGGCGAGGTTGCCCAACATCAGCGCGCCGATCAGCGGCACCGCCGACGGCAACAGCACCGCGCAAAGGAGCAGCACGATGAGCGGGAAGCAGATCTTCTCGATCTTCTTCACTTCCCGGAGCGGCGGCATCTTGATGAGACGCTCTTCCTTGGTGGTAAGCGCGTTCATGATGGGCGGCTGGATGATCGGAACGAGCGCCATGTAGCTGTAGGCCGCCACCGCGATCGCACCCAGGAGGTCCGGAGCGAGCCGCGAGGTGAGCCATATGGCCGTGGGGCCATCCGCTCCGCCGATGATGCCGATGGAAGCGGCCGCCTTGACGGGATCCACCCCGCCGAAGAAGTCCGCCCCGAACACCGCCGCGAGACCGAGCGCGCCGAAAAGCGCGAAGAAGATGCCGAACTGCGCCGCACCGCCCAAAAGCGCCATCTTGGGATTGGCGATCAGCGGAGCGAAGTCGGTCATCGCGCCAACGCCCATGAAGATCATGATCGGGAAGATGCCGGTATCGATACCGAAACGGAAGAAGTAGAAGAGGAATCCGCCCGGCTCGATGATGCCGCCGTTCATCACGGGCACGCCAGAGGCCAGCATGGAGACCATGCCGTCATGCATCATGGCAGGCGCCGTAACGCCGGCCAAGGGGCAGTTGGCGAGCAGTCCGCCGAACCCGATGGGCAAAAGAAGCAACGGCTCGAAGCCCTTGACGATAGCGAGGTAGATCATGATGAGACACAGAGGAATCATGATGAGCTGCCCCAAACCGTACGGCATGCCGAACAGCGTCTTGACCTCGTGACCCGCCACAAACGCGCCGGAATCGTCGAAGTAGCCGCCGTGCCACGTGCCCTGCTTGTCGTAATAACCGTTGGGCGTCATATAACGGGCATCTTGCGGATTGAGTCCCGCCACCAAGCCGGCGTCGATCCGCGCTTCGGCGGGATAGTTGCCGGTGATGTAGGCCGGAGGCTCCTTGCGGCAGAAACCGGAAATTCCGGTATCGCCGGAAAGATCGCTCACCTTGCCGAGCGTGGTCTGCCAATCGCCCTCGGCGTGCGCCGCAAAGGCGAACGCCGCGAGCATAAACAGCGTAAACAATTTTCTCATCGGTTAACTCCTTTAGCCGATTACCGCCAGAACGTCGCCGGTAGCCACCTTATCCGTGGCCGCCACGTTGATGGTGACCGTGCCGTCGCAAGGAGCGGTGACGGGAGTTTCCATCTTCATGACGTCCATGACGAGGAGCTCGTCGCCCTTCGCAACCTGCTGGCCGGAAGACGCGGTGACGCGCAGGACCGTGCCGGGCACGGGAGACTTGACTTCCGTGCCGCCCGCCGGAGCCGCGGCCGCAGCCGGAGCCGCCTTGATGCCGGCTTCCTGCTTGAAGGAAACTTCCTTGCCGTTGACGACCGCCTTGCCCTCGCCGGTGATCTTGACGCCGTAGGCCTTGCCGCCGATCGTGACGGTGATGCCGTCCTTGGCACCGGACGAAGCCGGCTTCACGTCCTCCGCGAAGCGGCAGCCCATGGGCGCTTTGGAAGGATCCTTGAGGAAGAGGATGCCCTTCTCCTTGCAGGAGGCGGCGATGAAGATGTTCTCGTCGGTCACGGGCAGACCCGCCTTCTCGAGATCGGCCCTGGCCACCGCGCCGCCCTTCTTGGGATCGGCGTCGTTGAGCTCGAGCACCGTCTTGGTGGTGGGCACGCTATAGGGCTTGGTAAGCTCGTTGGAAGCCATGAACTCGGCCGCCTTCTTGACGATCTCCGGATCCGGCGGAACCGGCGTCTTGCCGAAGTACCCGAGCACCATCTTGGCGTAGCCGGGCGAGAACTTCTTGAACTTGCCGAACATGACGTTCTGGATGGCCTGCTGGGCGTAGAACTGGCTGACGGGCGTCACCGACGTGCCGAAACCGCCCAAACGCACGCAATCGTACATTTCGGCGATCATGTCGTCGTACTTGTCCATCATGTTGTTGTCGCGCAGCATCTGGGTGTTGGCCGTGAGCGCTCCGCCGGGCATCGGGCTCCAGATGATCTGGGGATTGACGCTCATCGCTTCCGGCGGGAGGAAGTACTTGGCCATCGCCGCCTTGAAGGAATCCTCGGCCTTCTTGATCTTGTTGATGTCGATATCGAAACCGAAATCGGGATCGCCGTCGAGCGCGTGCCACATGGTGATGATGTCAGGCTGGCAGGTGCCGCCGCTCATGGGAGCCATCGAAAGGTCCAGACCGTCCGCCCCGCCGCGCAAGGCCGCGAGGTAGCATGCCACGCCGTTGCCGGCCGTCTCGTGCGAATGGAACTGGATGTGCACCTTGTCGCCCAACAGCTTGCGGGCGAGCTTCATGGTATTGTACACCGTAGTGGGCGTGGAGGTGCCGGACGCATCCTTGAAGCACACGCGATCGAACGGAATGCCGGCGTCCATGATGAGTTTCAGGCGGTCGCGATAGAACTCGGGCGTGTGGGTGCCCTGGTTGTCGATGCCGGGCGGCAGGCCCATCATCGTCACCACCACTTCATGGTTGAGACCGGCATCGTGGATGCACTGGCCGGACCACTTGAGGTTGTTGACGTCGTTGAGGGCGTCGAAGTTGCGGATGGAACTCATGCCGTGCTTCTTGAACATCTGGGCATGCAACTTGATCATGTCGGACGACTGGCTCTCCAGGCCCACCACGTTCACGCCGCGCGACAGCGTCTGCAGGTCGGCCTCGGGGGCGGCGGCGCGAAACTTGTCCATCACGTCGAACGCATCCTCCTGGCAATAGAAATAGCAGCTCTGGAAACGGGCTCCGCCGCCGGCTTCGAACCACCGGACGCCGGCGTTGTACGCTTCTTCCACGCAGGGAAGGAAATCCTTGGAAAGTACGCGCGCGCCGATGACGGACTGGAAACCGTCGCGGAACGCCGTAAGCATGAACTTTACATTCTTCTTGGCCATCTTTTTGACTCCTTGGGTGTTAAATCCGGTTTATGCGAGCGCCACGGCAATCGCCAACGCCACGTTTTCGTCTTCGGGCGCTTCCGTCTTGCGGGGGGCCTTCTTGGGCGCCTCCTGCGGCAGGATGCCGTCGAACTTGGCAATGCCCTTCATCGAGAAGAGCGTAACCACGATGAGAATGGACAGAAATACGTACACGATGCCCATGCCAGCGAGCATAAGCACCAAACCTTGACCGAGTACCGCCATGTTAGCCTCCTGAATTAGGGATCTACGAAAGTCAGTTTGAGCGTATCGAAGTCTATCTTGCGATAGTAGCAGTTGCGCGGGGCGCCGGCCGCATTCTTGGTGTGGCAGATGCCGCCCCGGCAAGGCCGGACGACGTAAAGGAGCGAATTCTGCTCGCAATTGACGTACGCCTCGAGGAGATCGAACGTCTCGCCGCTCGTCTCGCCCTTGAACCACAGCTTGTTGCGGCTGGTGGACCAGAGGATGAGTTTGCGCTTGGCGAAGCTCTCCTTCATGGCGTACTCGTTGGTGTACGCCACGAGGATGACTTCCTTGGTGTCGGCGTTCTGCACCGCCACCGGTATGACGCCCGGGTCGCAGGCGGCGGCACCCGAAAGCCGGGTGTCGGACACCTGCTTGCCCACCTTCTCCAGTTTGGCGAAGTCGAGCGTCAGCTCTTGCGATTCTTCCAGCGCGCCCATGGCTTACTCCTCGGTGATGCCGCCGAGCATGCCGGCCAGCAGGTCGTCGGAAGAGCTGGAGTAGTCGAGCCCGCCGCCGAAATCGTCGCCGTCGACGGTAAGTCCGCCATCCTCGGTCACGCCTTCAGACTCGGTGAGGGCACGGATTTCCTCCGAATCCTCGTCGTCCGGCTCGTTGTCCTCCACCTTGGTGGGGATGCCGTAAAGCTCCTCATGCCGCTTGCGCTGTTCCTCGCGAAGCTTGTCCATCTCCTCGTCGGAAATGGTCTCGCCCTGCGGAACGAGCTTGATGTAGCGGTAGTTGGGGAAGCCGGTGCCGCCGGGGATGAGGTGGCCCAGGATGACGTTCTCCTTGAAGCCGCGCAGCTCGTCCACCTTGCCCATCGTGGCCGACTCGGTCAGAACGCGCGTGGTGTCCTGGAAGGAGGCGGCGGAAATGAACGAATCGGTTTCGAGCGCGGCCTTGGTGATGCCGAGGAGCGCGGGCTGGGCCTCCGCCGGGCGGCGGCCTTCGTCCATCATCTTCTCGTTCACGCGCAGGAACGTCTGGCGGGTAACCTGTTCGCCCCAGAGGAAATCGGTATCGCCCGGGTTGGTGATGCGAACCTTGCGGAGCATCTGGCGGACGATGATTTCGATGTGCTTGTCGTTGATTTCCACACCCTGCAGCCGGTAAACCTGCTGCACTTCGTTGACGAGATACTTTTCGAGTTCCTGCGGACCGGAAACGTCCAGGATCTCCTGCGGCATGAGCGGACCTTCGGTGAGCTGTTGGCCCTTCTTGACGTGATCGCCGTTGAAGACCACGATCTGCTTGCCCATCGGAATGAGGTGCTCGTCGGAAGTCTGGGTGCGTTCGTCCCACACCACCACTTTGCGCTTGCCGTGCACGTTGTCCTCGAACCGGATGACGCCGTCGATCTTGGCGATCTGCGCGGCATCCTTGGGCTGACGGGCCTCGAAGAGTTCGGCGACGCGCGGCAGACCGCCGGTGATGTCGCGGGTCTTGGCGGCTTCGCGCGGGGTCTTGGCGAGGAGCATGCCGGGCGTGGCCTTCATGCCGTCGCGCACCATCACGATGGCGCCGGTAGGAATGTCATGGCTGTCCGCGAGCTTGCCGTCCGCCGTGCGGATCTCGATGCGCGGATGGAGATTAGACTCGCGAGCGTCCAGCACCACCAGCGTCTTGGCGCCGGTAGCGCGGTCGGTCTCGGTCTTGACGGAAACGTCTTCCTCGAAATCGAAGAACTCGATGGTACCGGCCGCCTCGGAAAGCACCGGCACGGAGTGGGGATCCCACACCGCCACCTTGGTGCCCTTCTTGACGCTGTCGCCTTCGCGCACCAGGAGCGTGGCGCCCATCTGGAGCTGATAGGTGTCGAGCCGCGAACCTTCCTTGGAATAGACCTCCAGCGTGCCAGTCTTGTTGAGCACGATCGCGTGGCCTTCCTCGTTGGTCACGGTACGGACGTCGACCAGCTTGACGATACCGTTGTTCTTGAGCACGATTTCCGGCACCTTGGCGGAGGCCGAAGCCGTACCGCCGATGTGGAACGTACGCATCGTGAGCTGGGTGCCGGGTTCGCCGATGGACTGCGCCGCGATGATGCCCACCGCCGTGCCGATTTCCACCTGCTTGCCGGTCGAAAGGTCGCGACCGTAGCACTTGGCGCACATGCCGTGATCGGCGTCGCAGGTAAGGCCGGAGCGGATCCACACCTTGTCGTTCTCCACGCCGTACTTGTCGATATAGGCGCAAGCCTCTTCGTTGAATTCGTCGTTGGCGTGGACGATGATCTTCTGGCGGTCCTTGCTGTACACGTCATAGAGCGCGGTACGGCCGAGAATGCGGTCGCCCAGCGAAATCTTGACTTCGTCGCCGTCCACGATCGCTTCCACCTCGATGCCGTTGACGGTGTTGCAGTCTTCGACCGAGATGATCACGTCCTGCGACACGTCCACGAGCTTGCGGGTGAGGTAGCCGGCGTCGGCCGTCTTGAGCGCAGTATCCGCCAGACCCTTGCGCGCGCCGTGGGAGGAGATGAAGTACTCCAACACCGACAGGCCCTCGCGGAAAGACGCGGTAATCGGGCGTTCGATAATATCGCCGGAAGGATTGGCCATGAGGCCGCGCATGCCAGCGAGCTGACGGATCTGCAGCTTGGAGCCGCGGGCCTTGGAATCGGCGAACATGTAAACCGGGTTGAGCTCGGTCGGGTTCGGATTCTCGGGCGAGATGTTCTTGTCGATCGTCTTGTAGAGCTCGTCGCCCACCTTTTCGGTGGTGGCGGCCCAAATATCGACGATCTTGTTGTGGCGTTCGCCCTCGGTGATGATACCCTGCTGGAACTGCGCCTGGACCTTTTCGGCCTCCTTGCGGGCCTTTTCGATCTGCTCGTCCTTGTCGGCCGGACGGATCATGTCTTTAAGGCCCATCGAAGCGCCGGAAATGGTGGCGAACTGGTAGCCGAGCGATTTCAGCTTGTCGATGGCCTCCACCGTCACGTCATGGCCGGCCACCTTGTGGCAGTCGAGAATGAGATTGCCGATGGTGGACTTGGAGCACTTGTCGTTCCAGAAACCCATCTCCTTGGGCCAGATGTCGTTGAAGATCACGCGGCCGGCGGTGGTTTCGATGGTGCGGTGCTCGGTGTCGCCGTGCGGACGGCCCTTGGTCTTGTAGTCGGGGTTGCGGAAACGGATGCGGCTGTGGTACTTGATGGCGCCCTCCGCGATACCGAATTCCACCTCGCCGATGTCGTTGAAGAGCGGCAGATGCTCCTCGCCCGCCGGAATCTTGCCCGCGAGCTTGCCGGCGAGCTTGTCCTGCTGGGACGAAACCGTAAGGAAGTAGAGACCCAAGCACACGTCCTGCGTAGGCGTCATCACGGACTTGCCCGACGCCGGCGAGAAGATGGAGGTGGAGGCCAGCATCAGCAGCTTGGACTCCATCTGCGCTTCCACCGAAAGCGGCACGTGCACGGCCATCTGGTCGCCGTCGAAGTCGGCGTTGAACGGCGTACAGACCATCGGGTGCAGACGGATGGCCTTGCCTTCCACCAGCACCGGCTCGAACGCCTGGATCGACAGACGGTGCAGCGTAGGCGCGCGGTTGAGGAACACCGTCTTGTCCTTGGTGACCTCCTCCAGCACCTTCCAGATCTCGTCGTCGTGGCGCTCGATCATCTTGCGGGCGGTGCGCACCGTGTGGCAACGGCCCATTTCCTTGAGTCGGCGAATGATGAACGGTTCGAAGAGACGCAGGGCCATTTCCTTGGGGATGCCGCACTGCGGGAACTTGAGCTCGGGGCCGACCACGATCACCGAACGGCCGGAATAGTCCACGCGCTTGCCCAACAGGTTCTGGCGGAAGCGGCCCGTCTTGCCCTTCAGAATCTCGGCCAGCGACTTGAGCGTGCGTCCGCCCGGTCCGGTCACGGCGCGACCGTGACGTCCGTTGTCGAACACCGCGTCCACCGCCTCCTGCAGCATGCGCTTCTCGTTGCGCACGATCACGTCCGGCGCCTTGATGGCCAGCAGGTTGCGCAAACGGTTGTTGCGATGGATCACGCGACGATACAGATCGTTCAAATCGGAAGTGGCGAACTTGCTGCCTTCCAACGGAACGAGCGGACGGAGTTCCGGCGGAATCACGGGCAGCACGTCCAGCACCATCCATTCCGGCTTGGCCTTGGACGAGCGGAAGCCCTCCACCACCTTCATTCGCTTGGCGATTTTCTTGCGCGTCTGCTTGGAGGAGGTGTTTTCCATCTGGGTGTTGAGCTCTTCCATGAGCGCGTCCAGATCCACCTCCTTGAGGAGCTTGCGGATGGCCTCGGCGCCCATTTCGGCCTTGAAGTCGTCATCCCACTTTTCGCAGGCTTCCATATACTCGGCGTCGGTCAGCGTCTGGCCCATCTTGAGCGGAGTGCCGCCGGGTTCGGTGACCATCCAGTCCTGATAGTAGATGACGCGCTCGAGTTCGCTCATCGGCTTGTCGAGCAAAAGTCCCACGCGGCTGGGGGCGCACTTGAAGAACCAGATGTGGCTCACCGGCACCGCCAGCTCGATGTGGCCCATGCGCTGACGCCGGACGGACGCCAGCGTCACCTCCACGCCGCAGCGATCGCAGGTGATGCCCTTGTTCTTGATGCGCTTGTACTTGCCGCAGGCGCACTCCCAGTCCTTGGTCGGTCCGAAAATCTTCTCGCAGAAGAGACCGTCCTTTTCCGGCCGGAGCGTACGGTAGTTGATTGTTTCGGGGTTCTTCACTTCGCCCTTGGACCAGCCGCGAATCGTCTCCGGCGAGGCGAGCTGGATCTTGATGGCGTCGTAATGCGCGCTCGAGGAGAACGAGCCGCCGAAAACGTCAGAAGTGTTGTAAGGATTCATTTTGCAAATACCTCCCTGAAATTAGTCGTTAAGCGTAAGCGCGCCGCCCAGGAGATCGTCGGCCCGTACCGCATCCTGCGATTCGGCCGCGCCCTCCTTGATTCCGCCCGGACCGGACTTGCCGCGCCGGTTGGTTTCGTCGCCCAACAACTGGGTATCCAAACAAAGACCGCGAAGCTCGTGGATGAGCACCGAGAACGATTCCGGCATGCCGGAGTCGAGGATGTTGAGGCCCTTGACGATCGACTCGTAGATGCGGGTGCGGCCCTGGACGTCGTCGGACTTGACCGTCAGGAGTTCCTGCAGCGCGTACGCCACGCCGTAGGCCTCGAGCGCCCACACTTCCATTTCGCCCATACGCTGACCGCCCAACTGCGCCTTGCCGCCCAGCGGCTGTTGCGTGATGAGCGAGTAGGGGCCCACCGCACGCGCATGGATCTTGTCGGTGACGAGGTGATGGAGCTTGAGCATGTAGATGACGCCCACCACCACCTTCTGTTCGAAGGGTTCGCCGGTGAGACCGTCGTACAACACCGTCTTGCCTTCCGGCGTGATCCACGCCTGGGCGCCGTCCTCCTTCTCCTGGACCTTGCGCGCCTGGCGGAGGAGATCGTCGATCTCGCTCTCCTGCACGCCGTCGAACACAGGCGTGGCGGCGTGAAAACCGAGGTACCGGCACGCGAGACCGAGATACGTCTCGAACAACTGTCCCAGGTTCATGCGCGAAGGCACGCCGAGCGGGTTCAGCACGATGTCCACCGGACGTCCGTCGGGCAGGAACGGCATGTCGCAGCTCGGCAGGATGCGCGAAACGACACCCTTGTTGCCGTGACGGCCGGCCATCTTGTCGCCGGGCTGGAGGTTCTTCTTGTCCACGATGAACACGCGAACCTTCTTGACCACCTCGCCCTCGTTGCCGAAGTCGCCGAACAGCCCTCCGTCGTTCTCCGCCGCGTCTTCGATGGAAGCGAATTCGATATCGTAGCTGTTCATGATCTCGCGGATGCGATCCTTGGCGGGGCAATCTTCCATGTCCCAGTGCGCATGGCACTCGGCCAGCATCGCCAGCTGGCTGCGCTTGATCTTCTTGCCGGAAGTGACGATTTCGTCGCCCGTTTCCGTATCCACGATCTCGAACGGCACCTTCTCGTTCAGGAACTCGGCGCACAGCTTGTCGGTGAGTTCCTTGGTGACCTTGGCGATCTGGTTCTTGCGCTTGCGCTCGGCGTCCTTCTGCTCCTTCTTGACGCGCTTGATCTCCTCGGTCTCCTCCACCTCGTCGGCGTTGAGTCCGGTGGACACCTTGACCGCCATCACCACGCCGGTCGTGCCGGGCGGCACCACCAGCGAAGTATCGCGCACGTCGGAGGCCTTCTCCCCGAAGATGGCCCGCAACAGCCGCTCTTCCGGGCTGAGCTCGGTCTCGCCCTTGGGCGTGATCTTACCCACCAGGATGTCGCCAGGATGCACCTCGGCGCCCACGCGGATGATGCCGTCGGGACCCAGATTCTTGAGCGCGTCCTCGGACACGTTGGGAATGTCGCGCGTGATTTCCTCGGGACCCAGCTTGGTGTCGCGCGCCCCGCATTCGAAATCGATGATGTGCAGCGATGTCATCACGTCCTCGCGCACCAGCCGCTCGTTGACGAGAATGGCGTCTTCGAAGTTGTAGCCGCGCCAGCTCATGAACGCCACCAGCAGGTTCTTGCCCAAAGCGAGCTCGCCCTGGTCGGTCGCGGGACCGTCCGCCAGGCAGTCGCCCTTCTTCACCTTCTCGCCCTTCTTGACGTTGGGCTTCTGGTGGAAGCAGGTGCCGGAGTTGCAGCGGCGGAACTTCTGGAGGTCGTAGCGGTAGATGCCCTTTTCGGGATCGCCCTGGAAGAACCCGTCCTTGTCCGCCGCCGGCAGCTTGCCGTCGGGCGTCACTACGATGTAGTCGGCCGAAACGTAGGCCACCACGCCGTCGGAAAGCGACGTCAGCGTCACGCGGCTGTCGCGCACCGAAACGGCTTCGAGCCCCGTCCCCACGTAGGGGCGCTCGGTCGTCATCAGCGGCACGCCCTGGCGCATCATGTTCGCGCCCATCAAGGCGCGGTTGGCGTCGTCATGCTCGAGGAACGGAATGAGGCCGGCCGCGATGGAAATCACCTGCATCGGCGCCACGTCCATGTACTGCACTTCGCGCGCCGGCTTTTCGCAGAACTCGGTCCGGAAGCGGCACGTCACCATCTTTTCGGCAAAGCGTCCGTCCGAGGTGAGCGGCGCGTTGGCCTGGGCGATCACGAACTGCTCTTCCTGGTCGGCCGGCAGATACTCTATCTCGTCGGTCACCTTGCCGCCCACCACCTTGCGGTAGGGCGTCTCGATGAAGCCGAACTGGTTGACCTGCGCGTAGATGCCGAGACTGGAGATAAGGCCGATGTTCGGACCTTCCGGCGTCTCGATGGGGCAGATGCGACCGTAGTGCGAAGGATGCACGTCGCGCACCTCGAAACCGGCGCGCTCGCGGCTGAGACCGCCCGGACCCAGGGCCGATAGACGCCGCTTGTGCGCCAGCGCCGACAGCGGGTTGGTCTGGTCCATGAACTGCGACAGCTGGCTGCGCGCGAAGAAGTCCTTCACCACCGAGCTGAAAGTCTTGGTGTTGATGAGCTTGTCGGCCGTGAGGAGCCCGTTGTTGCGGTCATACACGCTCATGCGCTCGCGCACCAGGCGTTCGGTGCGGACCAGGCCCAGCCGGCACTGGTTCTCGATGAGTTCGCCCGTCGTGCGGATGCGCCGGTTGCCCAGATGGTCGATATCGTCGATCTGGTCGCGGCCCATCATGATGTTGAGCAGCAAACGCAGCGCCTCGATCACGTCGATACCCGTCTCGTGGAGCGTGCGGAGGTTCTCGTCCACCTTGCCCTCCAGCTTGAGCCGCTTGTTGATCTTGTGGCGGCCGACGTACCCCAGGTCGTAGTGGGCCTGCTCGAAGAAGAGGCGATGGATGAGGTTCTCGCCGTTCGCGCCGCTCGCGGGATCGCCCGGACGCATGCGACGATAGATCTCCCTAAGCGCCATATCGCGGTTGGTGATGCCGTTGTTGGCGTCTTCGCGGATGGTCTTGATGAGCGTGCCGTTGTCGAAGCTGACGTCCACCACTTCCACTTCCGGAATGTTGGCGCCCGCGAACTGCTCCATCAAGGCCGGAGTCACGGGGTCGTAGCGGCGCGCCAGCGTGGCCTGGCTCGAAGGATCGATGAGATCGTTCTTCATCACCAGGAGGCGCAAATCCTTCTCCACGTACTTGGTGGCGGTGGGGAGCTTCTTGAAGTTGTAGTAGAGGCTCATTAGGTCTTCGTCGAGGCCATACCCCATCGCACGCAAGAGCGTGGTGGCGTAGAACTTGCGCGACCGGCGACGCTGGTCCATGAAGCACCAGATGATGTCGTTGGTGTCGAGCATGAGCTCGATCCAGCTGCCGCGATCGGGGATAATGCGCACCGAGAGGATCGGCTGGCCGTTGGCGTGCACCTGGCGCTCGGACGAAATGCCGGGGCTGCGATGCAGCTGGCTGACGATCACGCGTTCGGAGCCGTTGATGACGAAAGCGCCGTCGGGCGTCATGATGGGCATCTGGCCCATGAACACTTCCTTGTCGCGATATTCCTCGCCTTCCCACAGCCGGAACGTGGCGTAGAGCGAAGCCTGGTAGCTCTCGTCGTCCATCAACGCCTGGAGATAGGTCTTGGCCGGCTTGTCGAAGCGATAGGAAAGGAACTCCAGCTTATAGACCGCATCCGCCGACACCACCGGGAAAATCTCCTGGAAAATTGCCTGCAAACCCTGATTCTTGCGCTTGGCGGGCTCCACGTCCATCTGAATGAAGTCGGTGTACGACTTGGTCTGTATCTCAATCATGTCCGGCGGGGTGGAAGCCAGCCCCTGCAGACGACCGAATACTTTGCGTTCAGCTTGCATTTGTACTACTTAGCCTTGTTAGGTTTTGAAAGTGTGGTTTTACCAGGATTGGACTCGAATTGCGCCTGAAGTGTGGTAAGCGGCCACTTTGTTAACTGTGCACAATTCGGGTATGTTTTGATATATTATATCACATCCCCCCGCCAAAAGTCAATAGGGAAAATGAAAAAACTTCTCTTCCGGTCAGACGAAGGCGGTGAAGAGCAGCAAGGCGAGGTTGGTGAGATTGAAGAGGGAGTGGTTGAGGACGGGGCACCAGATGCTGCCGGTTTTGCGATAGAGCCAGCATTGGCACAGGCCAAACGCGAACAGCGCAAGGAACGCATTGTCCGGAAACGGCGCCTGCAGATAGTGCGCGGCGGCGAAAAGGACGGAACTTACCGGCCAGAGCGCCTTGGAAAAGCGCGTCACCCAGCGGAAAAGGAACTCCTCCAGAGTCGGCATCACCGCCACCACCAGCGCCAGATTGAAGGCGACGAGCGAAACGGGCCCCTCCCGGAAGAGGCGGCGCATGATCTCCACCTGGTCCTGCTCCGGCAGCTCGATGCCGAAAACGTGTTTGGCCGCCAGCTCCGTCAAATACGAAAGCGTGACCGCGATCAAAAAGATCGTCGGCCACGCCTTGAGCGTGAACTTTAGCCGTTCTTTCACGCTTGGGCTTCCGCCCCGGTGCCCCGGATCTTGATGTGGAGCTCGCGCAGCTGCTGCTCGGTCACGAAATTCGGCGCGTTCATCATGAGGTCCTGCGCCTTCTGGTTCATCGGGAAAGCGATGACCTCGCGAATGTTGGGCGTGTCGGTGAGGAGCATCACCATGCGGTCCACGCCGGGCGCGATACCGCCGTGGGGCGGCGCGCCGAAACGGAACGCGTTGTAGAGGCAACCGAACTTCTGCTTCACGACTTCCTTGTCGTAGCCCGCGATCTCGAACGCCTTCTCCATGATGTCGATGCGGTGGTTGCGGATGGCGCCCGAGGAAAGCTCGATGCCGTTGCAGACGACGTCATACTGGTACGCCACCACGTCGAGCGGCGCCTTGGTCTCCAGCGCCTCGAGGCCACCCTGCGGCATGGAGAACGGATTGTGCGAGAAGATGATCTTGCCGGTTTCGGGATCCTTCTCGAAGAACGGGAAATCCACGATCCAGCAGAAGCGATACACGTTCTTTTCGCAAATGTTGTTCGTGAGGTGGTTGGCGATGTCGGTGCGGACGAGACCCGAGAGGCGGTTGCACTCGTCGACGTCGGCCGCCATGAAGAAGAGCGCGTCGCCCGGCTCCATCTTGACCATCGCCTTCATCTCCTCGAGCTGCTCGGGAGTAAGGAACTTGGCGATGGGGCCCTTAAGCTCGCCTTCCTTGGTCCAGCTGATGTACCCCAGACCCTTGCCGCCGTTCTCCTTGACGAACGCCTCGCGCTTGTCAAACCAGGTGCGCGTTTCCACGCCCACGATGCCCTTGACGAGGAGACCCTTGACGAGGCCGCCGTTCTCCACGCACGCGGCGAACGCCTTGAAGCTGGCGCGACGGAAGAAGTCGGACATGTCGATCCACTTCAAGGGGTTGCGCAGATCCGGCTTGTCGCTGCCGTAGGTCATCATGGCGTCGCGATACTTGATGCGAGGCCACGGCGCTTCGTTGCACGCCCAGGTGGAGAACTTGCGGAACGTGGCCGAAACCACGTCTTCCACCACCGCGAAAATCTCGTCCTGCGTGGCGTAGCTCATTTCGATATCGAGCTGGTAGAACTCGCCGGGACTGCGATCCGCGCGCGCGGCTTCGTCGCGGAAGCACGGGGCGATCTGGAAGTAGCGGTCGAAACCGGACACCATGAGGAGCTGCTTGAACATCTGCGGCGCCTGCGGGAGCGCGTAGAACTGGCCGCGATGGATGCGGCTCGGGACCAAGTAGTCGCGCGCGCCTTCCGGCGAGGACGCGGTCAGAATGGGCGTCTGGAATTCGTTGAAGCCCTTCTCCCACATACGTTCGCGCAGAAAGCGGATGACCTGCGAACGGAGAATGATGTTGTTGTGCAGCTTTTCGCGGCGCAGATCCAGATACCGGTGCTTGAGGCGCACGTCCTCGGATTCGTCGGCCTTTTCGTCCGGAACGTAGATGGGCGTCACTTCGCTTGCGCCTTCCATGACCAGCTCGTTGGCCTCGATTTCGATTTCGCCCGTGGCCATCTTGGGGTTGATGGTGTCGGGGGTGCGGAGCTTCACCTCGCCGGTCACGGTGATCACGCTCTCCAGATGCGCCTTCTCCACCAGCCCGAAGAAGCTGCGCGAAGGATGTACCACGATCTGGGTGATGCCGTAATGGTCGCGCAGGTCCACGAAGAGGATTCCGCCATGATCGCGCAAGCGGAACATCCAGCCCGAAAGGCGGACGGTCTTGCCGACGTCGGCGGCGCGAAGTTCGTTGCAAGTATGGGTACGATACGGATGCATTGTCTGATTCTCCTAGTTAACCGTATATTATATCAAATTTTGCCGGAAAAAGCAAGGGGTCGCTTGAGCAAATCCTTGTCTTTGGTGTGGATCGCCACCTTGTCCCCGAGACCCAGGAACCCCGCCGCGCGCACAACGCTTTGGATGAAACGGTCGGCCCGCTGCGACCCGGTCCCCCCGGTGTAGGTGATGCGCAAGCGCCCTTGTCCCGCGGTGTTGGCCTTGGGGCCGTCCAGAATGATCCAGACGACCAGCGAGGGATCCGACTCCACGAGTTCCGCGTAGTGCGCGGCCAGCTCCTCGCGCGTCCGGTATCGGCTCCCCGCGCCCAGGATGAGATTCCAACCGTCCACCAGCACGAGATGGCGCCCTTCCGCGCCTAGATCCGTCAACACCGTCTGCGCCAAATCGAGATGCGCCTCGAGCGAGGCAATTTCGTCCCGGAGGTGTGCGTTTTCGCGCTTCAGGGCGGCGTGCTCTTCGCGCAGTTTGCGCGCCTCGTTGAGCCGGGCGGCAATCTGGAGACTTTGCGTGTTCACGCCCGGAGCCACTCTCGCATGAGTTCGAGTCCCGTCCGGCCCGACTTTTCCGGATGGAACTGGCACGCCCACAGGCGATCCTTTTTGATCATGGCGGTAAACCGGACCCCGGCGTATTCCGTCACGCCCGTCGTGAAGGGACAGATTTCCGCGTAATAGCTGTGGACAAAGTAGTACTCGCGCTCGCCGTTGACCTGGTTCCAGCCGATTTGCGGCACCTTGCAGCCGGGCACGGACGGGAAGCGGCGCACCTGGCCGGGAATGAGGCCCAACGTGTCCGTGCCGCCGTCCTCCTCGGAGCGGTCAAAGATAATCTGCATCCCCAGGCAAATGCCGAGAAACGGCTTTTCGGCGGCGCAGCGGCGCACCGTGTCTTCCAACCCCAGCGCGCGCAGGTTGGCCATGGCGGAGCGGGCGGCGCCCACTCCCGGGAAAACCACCCGGTCCGCCGCCAGAATGGCGGCCGGGTCGGACGTCACCTCCGACTCCGCCCCCAGCGCATCCAGCGCCAGCTTGACCGAGGTGAGGTTGCCGGCCTTGTAGTCGATAATGCTAATCATTGAACATCCCCCGGAAAATGATGCCTTCGGCCGCGCAGGCGAAAATGGCGTTGGGCAGGCTCACCGTGCGCTTGACCTGGTCGAGATAATCCCCGTAGCTTTCGGCCGTTTCGCCCAGGAACGGTCGACGGAGACCGATCAGCACGATGGGGCTCTGGCCGGACACGATGGCGATGCGACCCAAGGGGTCCACCTTGGCCGAGGCCAGCACCACTTGGCCCGGAATGCGCTCGTCCGCGAGAAACTTGGCCATGTCGGCTTCGGTCTGGGCCGCATCCTCGCCCGGCTCAAGAATGTGGCACATCCTGAGTTGCGCGTGCTGTCCCTGGGGACTGCGCAAAATGAGCTGCGCCAGCGCCAGCATGAAAGCGCCGTTGCCGCTCATGCCGCGCCACCACACGTCCAGGTAGAATTCGTCCCCGTCGCCCACCAGCGACCCGCCAGTTTCGCCGTTGAACACCAGCACGTTGCGCTGGCTCCGGAGCGCGTAGATGATGGCCTCCGCATGCTGGCGCGAGGCGTCGCCGAACACGATGGTGTTGGGCTTCAAAGGTCCGTAGCCGTAATGCTCGATCGCCTCGCGGGCCTGGGCGCGGTCGCCCTGGTTCACAAAGCCTCCCACGCCGGCGATGGCGTTGATGAATTGCGTGAGGCGCGGACGCTTTTCGGCGCGACCGGCGAACACCAGCAGATTGGGTCGCCAGGCATGGGCCGACGCCTCGAACGCGCTGAGCCGGCCCAACAGCCAGTGCGTCAGATACATCAAGAGACCCGTGCGCATGTCGCCCCAGGTGGAAACGAGCATCCGGCGGCTCTGCACGTACCAGATGAGCACCGAACAGACGGCGGCCACGCCGGTGGCGAGCGGCGAAATCATGAACATCATGCCCGCGCAACCGAAAAATCCGAGCGCCGAGAACACCCAGCTCACGCGGAACGAGGGCCGCCAGCTGGGATTGCCCATCAATTCCTCCAGCATGGACGACAGGTTCAACAGCGCGTACGCCGACAGATTGAAGATGGTCAGCACCGGGGCGATGGCGTTGATGTCGCCCAGCCAGATGGCCACCGCCGCAAAGAGAATGGCGCACAAGGTGGCGATGCGCGGGTCGTTTTTCTTCCCGAAACCGCGCCCGATCAGCTTGGGCACGGCGCCGTCGTTGGCCAACGCCTGCAGCGTGCGCGGCGCCGACAGAAGCGAGCCCAGCGCCGAAGAGAGCGTGGCCGCCCAGACGCCCGCGATGATCGTCCAGCCCCAACGCGCGCATTTCATCATGACTAGCGAGTCGGTCAAGAGCAGATCGCGATTGTCCCCCACGAAGTAATAGAGCGCCACCGGCACGGCCATGTAGATGGCGTAGCCCGTCAAAACCGACCCTATGGTCCCCAACGGCAGCGACCGGGCGGGATTTTTGAGGTCGCCCGACATGCCCACGCCCGAGAGAATTCCGGTGACCGCCGGGAAAAAGATGGCGAGCACGGTCCAGAACCCCAGGGAGGCGCCCGCATCGCCCAGTGCGGAACCGGCTGGATCGAATCCGGCGATCGCTTCCGGTGCAGGCGTGCCGCCCAGAAAAAACGACACCAGCGAAAGCGCGATGAACGCCATGACCACGAATTGCGTCTTCATGGCGAGCGATGCCGAAAAAGTGGCGATTATCGCCAAAATGGCCAGCGTCGAAAGACCCACTATGCGCGGATCCCACCCGGCGGCGAACGGAAACGCCATCGTCAAGGCTTCCGTGAAGCCCACCGTGTAGAACGCCACGGCGATGGCCTGCGAAAGAAAGAGCGGAATGCCGATGGCCGCGCCGATTTCGATGCCGAACGACCGGGCGATCATGAAATAGGCGCCGCCCGCCTTCATCTGGATGTTGGTGGCCAGCGCCGAAACGGACAGGCCCGTAAAGAAAGTGATGAGCGAGCAGAGTGTGACGATGATCAGCGTCTTGGGCAGCCCCACCGACCCCAGCACCCAGCCGAAGCGCAGGTACATGACGACGCCGATGATCGTCAGGATGGAAGGCGTGAACACTCCGGCGAACGTGCCGAAGTTGTAGCCGCCGGACCTATTCGAGCGTGGCGCTGGCATAGCGATCGTGTCCGGCGTAGTCGCGCTCGATGGCGATTTGGCCAAACCCGTAGTCCTCCATCAGTTTACGTACGGCAGGGCCTTGGTCCTCGCCGATTTCGAAGTACACCCGACCGCCCGGTTTGAGCAGATTGAGCGCATCGCCCAGGTAGCGATCGTAAAAGTCGAGCCCTTCCGGCCCGCCGTCCAGCGCCAGGCGCGGCTCGAAGTCGCGCACGCTACGGTCCAAAGTGTCGCAAACCGCCGCTTTGACGTAGGGCGGATTGGACACGATCACGTCGAGGACCTGCGGCTCGTCGAAGTCGTCGAGTCCGTCCATCGCGAGAAATTTGACCTTGTCCGCCAACCCGGTCCGGGCTGCGTTTTCCTTGGCCAGGGCCAGCGCGTCACCGCTCACGTCGCTCCCGATGAACACGCCCGGCGTCTTGGACTCCTGCGCCAAAGATAGGATGATGGCGCCCGTGCCCGTCCCCACGTCGATCACCACGTCGCCGCTTTTGAGTCCCGCCAGCACGCGCGACACCAGTCCCTCCGTCTCCGGCCGCGGGATGAGCGCGCGACGGTCGCACTTGAGCGTAAGAGAGCGGAAATCCCACTCGCCCAACACGTACTGCACCGGCTCGCCCGCCGTCAACCTGGCCATCGCGCGACGCATGGCCTCCAACTGGCGCTCGTCCGCCTCCCGACCCACGAAGTTGCCCAGCATCCCCCGACCGGTTTTAAGCAGGCGCGCCGCCAGCAATTCGGCGGCGACCACCGGCGAGTCCACGCCTTTGGCCTCCAGATAGGCGCCTGTTTTGGCTATGACGTCGCGCCAGACCATCAAAACGGCATGTCGTCGATTTCCGAAGGCGCCACGTCGGCGTCGAAATCGGCCGGCTCGGGAATCGGCTCCACCGCCGTCGCGCCGTCGCCCGACACCACGTCGAGCTTGAGCGCGGTGAGGTCCACGAAGTACTGCACGCCCTTGGGACCTTCCCACTTGCGCCCGTCGATGGCGAAATGCACCTTGACCTGCTGACCCTTGCGCACGTTGTCCAGCAAGGCGCAGTTGTTCTTCTTGAACGTGAACTTCACGAGGCTCGGGTAGCTGCTGTCCTTGTCCGTCGCCACGATGAGATCGCGCTTGGTGAAGCCGCTGGCGAAAGTCTGGAGCGGAAGCACCTCTTCCACTTCGCCTTCGTAATCGAAAAATTGTCCTGCCATATCGTCTCCTCTTCAACGAAAATGCGCGCCCGACGCAAGGCCAGACGCGCATCTCCGCAGTTCAGGCAACCCTAGGTTACTTGACTTCGACTTCGGCGCCAGCCTTCTTGAGCTGTTCCGCGATCTTCTCGGCGTCTTCCTTGGAAGCACCTTCCTTGACCGTCTTGGGCGCGCCGTCCACGAGGTCCTTGGCGTCCTTGAGGCCCAGACCCGTAATGGCGCGGATCTCCTTGATGACGGCGATCTTGTTGGCGCCGGCAGCCTTGAGCACCACGTCGAATTCGGTCTTCTCTTCGACCGGAGCGGCACCGGCGGCAGGGCCGGCCACGGCCACGGCAGCGGCGGCGCTCACGCCCCACGCTTCTTCGAGAGCCTTGACGAGTTCGTTGATCTCGAGAATGGTCTTGCCCGAGAGTTCCTGGATGAGTTCTTCGTTGGTCATTGTTTTGTTTCCTTTTTTTACTTGTCAACCTGCAGCGTGTTTCATCTGCGGGAAATTGCGTACCTTACGCTTCCGCGGGCGCTTCGGCGGGAGCGCCGCCCTGCTTGGCCTTTTCGGACAGAACGCGCGCCAGCCGCGTCGCGGGCTCCTTGAGGAGCATGAGCAACGTAGCGCGGAGCTCGTTTTTGCCGGGAATCTTGGAGAGCGCTTCCACCATCTTGGCGTCCACGATCTTGTTGTCGTAGTCGGCGCCCTTCACCGTGGCCTTGCCGGCGGAATCCTTGACGAATTCCATGATGGCCTTGGCCACCGCGGTAGGCTCGCCGTGACCGGTCACCACCGCGGTCTTGCCGGTGAACATGGCGTTCACTTCCTCGCTCCAGCCCTTTTCCTTGCAGGCGCGGGCGATGAACGTGTTCTTGACCACCAGGAGGCGGCTGTCGAGCGTCTTGAGGGCCGCGCGCAGCTTGGCCAGCTGGGACACCGTCACTCCGCCGTGATCGAGGATGAAGCAGTAATCCGAGTCCTTGACCCGCTCCACCACTTCATTCAGAATGGCAATCTTTTCAATTCTCATTTTCTCTTACCTCCTTATTCCGCCACCGAAGCGAGCGCTACGGGGCAGCTGACGCCCATCGTGGAGGAGATGGACATGGACTTGAGGAACACGCCCTTGACGACGGCCGGCTTGGCGGCGTTGACCGCGGCCACGATCGCGCTGATGTTGGCCACGAGCGCCTCTTCCGTAAAGGAACGCTTGCCGGCGACCACGCTCAAGTTGCCCGTCTTGTCCATGCGGAAATCCACCTTGCCGCCCTTGGCTTCCTTGACGGCGGTGGCGGTGTCGTCCGTGACGGTACCCGTCTTGGGGTTGGGCATGAGACCGCGCGGACCGAGGATACGGGCGCACTTGCGCACTTCCTTCATGGCTTCCACCGTGGCGATGGCCACGTCGAAGTCGCACCAGCCTTCCTTGGTGATCTTCTCGATGAGATCGGCCATGCCAACGTAGTCGGCTCCGGCGGCGCGGGCGGCCTCGGCGGCGTCACCGCCGGCGAACACGCAAACGCGGACCGTCTTGCCCGAACCGTTGGGCAGCTTCACCACGCCGCGAACCGCGGTATCGCCCTTGGTGAGCTCCTTGCCGATGTGGAAATACACGTCGACCGTTTCGTCGAACTTGGCGCCGGGATTGGCCTTGACGAACTTGACGGCTTCCTCCAGGGAAACCTCTTTCTTGGGGGCCTTCTTCAGCGCGTTGAAATACTTCTTGCCGTGCCTGCTCATTCTACCACCTCGATTCCCATGTTGCGGGCGGTGCCGGCGATCATCTTGAGCGCCTGTTCCGGATCCGTGGTGTTGAGGTCGTTCTTCTTCATCTCCACGATCTTGAGGAGCTGGGCCTTGGTGACCTTGCCGACCTTGTTCTTGTTGGGAACGCCGCTGCCCTTGGCGAGACCGGCTTCCTTCTTAAGGAGCACCGACGCCGGCGGCGACTTGAACTGCAGCGAGAAGCTGCGGTCCTGGTAGACCGTGATAATCACGGGAATGACAAGACCCGCATCCTTCTGGGTCTTGGCGTTGAACTCCTTGCAGAACTGCATGATGTTGACGCCAGCAGAACCGAGCGCGGGACCCACGGGCGGCGCCGGATTGGCGGCACCGGCGGGGATCTGGAGCTTTACCACGCCTGTAACTTTCTTGGCCATTTGCCTCTTCCTTCTTTCGTGCGGCTCCTCCCGGGGATCCTTCCCGGTGTTGACGGACCGCAAAACCTATCGTTTACGTGCGCGGCTCGAAGGTTTCCTCCACGGCCACCTTCTCGACCTGCCAGTATTCGACGTCGACCTGGACCTTGCGGTTGAAGATGTTGACCTCAACCTGCATCTTGCCCTTGTCGGGATCCACCATTGAAACGACGCCCGTCATACCCATGAACGGACCGTCGGTAACCTTCACCGTTTCGTCCACGGCGTAGGAAATCATCGGACGCGCGGCCCTGCCGGCTTCGGAGGGCTTGTCCAGGAGGATCGAATCGATCTCCCGGGGGGTCAGCGGAATCGGCTGGTCGCCGCCCACGAACCCGATGAGACCCGGCGTGGCGCGCAAAAACTGCCAGGTCTTGTCGTAAATCGGTTTGCGCTCGCGATCCTGCGCCGGCGCCTCTTCGGCCGTCTCCGCCTCGTCGGTGCGGTAGAACGCCAGCTCGGCGATCACGTAGCCCGGAAAGAACTTGCGCTCGACCGTGCGCTTCTTGCCGTTCTTCTTTTCGGTCACCCGCTCCACCGGCACCACGCAACGTCCGATATACTCTTCCATGTGCTCGTTGCGCGTACGGATCTCGATCGACTTCTGGACCTTCTTCTCCTGTCCGGTCAGCGTATGCAGTACAAACCACTGTTTAGTCATCTTCGTGCCTCACAATCACGCACCGGCGTGCAGCACCTGGAGGAACCAGGTAATAACCTTGTCGCAAACGAGCGTGGTAACAGCGAGAATGAAAATGAAGGAAACGACCACCAAAGTGGATTCCCACAGTTCGGTCTTGCCCGGCCAGCTTACCCGCTTGGCTTCGGCCGAAACCCCGGTGAGGTATTCTTTGGTCTTCTTCAACAAGTTCATTTTCTCTTTCCTCGCTTTGGCAGGGTAGGAGGGAATCGAACCCCCATAGGCGGTTTTGGAGACCGCTGCACTGCCATTGTGCTACTACCCTACAGGGATCCTTACTTGGTCTCTTTGTGGGTAGTGCGCTTGCGGCAGTGCGGGCAGAACTTCACCTTCTCCAGACGCTCGGTCATGGTCTTCTTGTTCCGGCTGGAGGTGTAGTTGCGCTCCTTGCACTCGACGCAGGCCAAAATAGCGATGTCACGCATTGTTCTAGCTTTCTCTCTCGCCCCCTGTGGAGATTTCAGCCCGCCCGCCGATCACCGACCACTTCGGCCAATCGCGCGGGCAGGCATCTCACAGAAGACTTGCCTCTTTTGTTACTTGATAACCTTCGACACCGTGCCGGCGCCGACCGTGCGGCCGCCTTCGCGGATGGCGAAGCGCATCTTCTCTTCCAGCGCCACCGGGGCGATCAACTTGACGGTGATCTCCACGTTGTCGCCGGGCATGACCATTTCCACGCCCTCGGGCAGCTGGATGTCGCCCGTCACATCCGTGGTACGGATGTAGAACTGGGGACGATAGCCCTTCATGAACGCGGTGTGACGGCCACCCTCTTCCTTGGTCAGCACGTAAACCTGGCCGGAGAATTCGGTGTGGGGCGTGATGGAACCGGGCTTGGCCAGCACCTGGCCGCGCTCGACGTCTTCCTTCTTGGTGCCGCGCAGCAGCGTACCGATGTTGTCGCCCGCCTGGCCCTGATCGAGCAGCTTGCGGAACATTTCGACGCCGGTGACGGCGGTCTTGGCCGTGGGCTTGAGACCGACGATTTCCACTTCGTCACCCACCTTCACCACGCCGCGCTCCACACGACCGGTCACCACGGTGCCGCGACCTTCGATGGAGAAGATGTCTTCGATCGGCATCAGGAACGGCTTGTCGAGTTCGCGCTCGGGCTCGGGAATGTAGGTGTCGAGGGCGTCCATCAGCTCGGTGATGCACTTGCAGGCGTCATCGTCCTTGGAGGAAGCCTGGGTGGCGGGATAGGCCGCGCCGCGGATCACGGGAGCGTTGTCGCCGTCGTAATCGTACTTGGAAAGGAGTTCGCGCACTTCCATCTCGACGAGGTCGAGCATTTCGGCGTCGTCCACGAGGTCGCACTTGTTGAGGAACACCACGATCTTCGGCACGCCGACCTGACGGGCCAGCAGCACGTGTTCGCGGGTCTGGGGCATCGGGCCGTCGACGGCGGACACCACGAGGATGGCGCCAT
>JAFXXW010000027.1 GCA_017542055.1 Kiritimatiellia bacterium | reverse complement strand
TCGCGCCTCGGGTCCACCTTTTCAGGCGAACGAGGTGATATTATATCATATTTTTGCCTCGCGTGTCAATAGGGAAAATGAAAAAATTTTTCTTGCCCGCCAAAACCCCAATAAAACCGGGGGTGTAACGAATATAAAGACCTGGCGCGAAACGGCCCGGAGGTCAGCCGGCGGAGTCGAACAGCGGGGGAGCGAGCAAAATCTTGTCGTTGGGGCTAAACGTGTAGTCGCCCGACGGCACCACCTTGGCGAGCGCGGACAGGAACGACGAGGTTACGGCCACGCGCGAGGCGTTGCGGGTGTTGACCTTGACCACCACTTTGTCGGGCCGGACCAGCGAAAGCCGCACCGGAAGCTTGCCGGGATTGGACCGGATGGCCTCCGCCAGCTTGACGGCCTTGTCCTGACTGTCGGCCGAACCGTACTTGAGACGAATCGAAAGCGCGTCGGACAAAAACGGCATGGCGTCTTCCAAAGGATAGATCTCGCGCGCGGTAAAGTTGAGTTCGCCCAAGGTGGGATGCTCCTTGGCCACCTTGTCGTCCTTTTCGTAATTGACCCGGTAACCCACTTCGCCCGCCACATAAACGAGTTGATCGACGCAGTTTTCGATCTTTTCGCCGAATTTCTGCCAACATTTGGCGAAAACATACACATTGGTGGTGGCGCTACCGTCATCCACCTCGACAATGGCCCACTTGTTGCCGGGTTCGCCGTTGGGACCGGGCTTGCCGGACTTGACCACGATCGAATTGACGATACCGGCCAGACGAATCGGCAGTTGCTTGAGTCCGCGCTTGTCCTTGAGCTTGGGGTGCGTCTTTTTGCGCCAATTGTCCACCTTTTGGTTTTCGAGGTGCGCGTCGAAGTATTCCGGCGTCAGGAGGTCGGAAAGCTTGTGCGGGTTGATCTCCTTCAAAATCTTGGCACAGGACTGGATGGGATGGCCCGAAATATACACGCCCAGGAGTTCGCGCTCTGCTTTGAGGTCTTCGGCGGGGACGAACGGAGGATAATCCGCCAACTCGTCGTCGGTCCAGACCTCCGCCTTGCCCTCGTTCAGCATGTCGAAGAACGTAAATTGGGAATCGTCGGTCTGGCGATTCTTGGCTTGGACCTTTTTGAGCACCTTTTCAATATTGCCGAACAGCTTGCCGCGATTGGGCTCGAGCGAGGAGAAGCAGCCCGTGCGCGTCAGATTTTCGAGTACGCGCTTGTTGACGGCACCGGTACCCGCCAGGCGCATGCAGAAGTCCATGAAACTCTTGTAGGGACCGTGCTTGCGACGCTCCTCGACGATAAGTTCGCCGGCCGCCCCCACGCCTTTGATGCCGGAAAGCCCGTAGCGGATGCCTTTGGAGTCGGGCGTGGGCACGAATCGCGCACCCGACTCGTTGACGTCCGGCAGCATGAGCTTGAGATTCATCTCCTGCGCCTCGGCCACGAAGCCGGGGAGCTTGTCGAAGTTGCCGATTTCGGAGGAAATCTGGGCGCACATGAACTCGGCCGGATAATGGGCCTTCATGTAGCCGGTTTGGTACGCCACCCAGGCGTAGCAGACGGCATGGGACTTGTTGAAGGCGTAGGACGCGAAGGCGCGCCAGTCGTTCCAGATCTTGTCGATGAGCGCCCGGGCCTTGGCTTCGTCCGCGAATTCGCCCACCCGGAATTCCGGATTTTTGAGGCACCCTTCCTCGAACTGCAGCTTCAGGCTTTCCATCACCTTGATCTGCTTTTTGCCCATCGCCTTGCGGAGCTTGTCGGAGTCGCCGCGCGAAAAGCCGCCCAAAAGCCGCGACAAAAGCATCACCTGTTCCTGGTAGACGCAGATGCCGTAAGTATCCTTGAGATACTTTTCCATCAGGGGATGGTCGTAGGTGATGGGTTCCTCGCCCTGCTTGCGCCGGACAAACGCCGGAATGTATTCCATGGGGCCGGGACGATACAGCGCGTTCATGGCCACCAGGTCGGTCAGCTTTTCCGGCTTGAGGGCGATGAGCCACTTCTTCATGCCGTCGGATTCGAACTGGAAGAGCCCGGTGGTCTCGCCGCGCCCGAACAAAGCATAGGTTTCGGGGTCGTCATCGGGGATTTGGTCCGGATCGAGCGTGATGCCGCGCTCCTTCAACAGCTCCACGCACTCTTTTTCGACCGTAAGCGTCTTGAGCCCCAGGAAGTCCATCTTAAGTAGCCCCACCGGCTCCACGAAATGGCCGTCGTACTGGGTGGTAAGGAGCGACTCTCCCTCGGTGGGCTTGACGGGCAGCGTTTCGATGAGCGGATCGCGACTGATGATGACGCCGCACGCATGCACGCCGGGCTGACGCATGCCGCCCTCGAGCTTCATGGCGCGCTCCATCAACAGGTGGACGGTCGGGTCGGGCGAATTGATGGCGGCCGCCAGGTCCGAAGATTCCGTTTGCGCCTTGGCAAAGGTGATTTTGGGCGTTTCGGGCACATAGGAGGCCAGCTTGTTGGTGTCAGCCAGAGGATATTCCATGACCCGGCCCACATCCTTGATCACGCTTTTCGCCGCCATCTGGCCGAACGTAATGATGTGCGCCACGTGGTCCTGGCCGTACTTTTGCGTCACGTACTCCAGCACCTTGGCGCGCCCGTCGTCGTCGAAGTCCACGTCGATATCCGGCATGGAGATGCGGTCGGGATTCAAAAAGCGTTCGAACAGGAGGTCGTACTTGAGCGGATCGACGTTGGTGATCTTGAGCGCGTAGGCCACTGCCGCACCGGCTGCCGAACCGCGCCCCGGACCCACCCACACGCCCATCTTGCGGGCGGCGTCGATGTAGTCGTGCACGATGAGGAAGTAGCCGGGGAAGCCCATCTGCTTGATGACGTTGAGCTCGTAATCGATCCGGTCCTTGACTTCGGCGGGTAGCGGATCGCCCCAACGCCCGTGCGCGCCTTCGTAGACGAGATGTTTGAGATAATCCGCCTCCAGCTTGATGCGCCGCACCTTCCCGATGCCCTTGAAGCGGTCGAACTTGTCGAATTCCCGGCGCAATGCCGCCTCGTCGTATTTCCGCGCGTATTCCTCTTCGGTGCCGAAACTCTCGGGAATGGGATACTTGGGCATGATGGGGTCGGAATCGAGTTCGTACTCCTCCACCATGTCGGCCACTTCCTGGGTGGCGTCGATCGCCTCCGGGTGATCGGCGAAAAGCGCGCGCATCTCCTCCTCGGTCTTGAAATACTCCTGGCCCGTATAGATGAGCCGGCCGGAGTCGCTCAACTTCTTGCCGGTAGACAGCGCCAGCAGAACGTCGTGGGAGTCGTCGTCGTCGCGCTCGATGAAATGGACGTCGTTGGTGGCCACCACCCGGATGCCAAGCTTCTTCCCCAACGCGAACATGGCGTTGTTGACATGCACTTGCCTCGCGTAGAGCTGGTGGAAATCCTCCACCGCCCCGGCCGGAAGATCGCCCTTCGACCTGTCGGCGGGACCGCCCTCCCCCTTGCCGCTGGGATGGAGCATCACCTCCAGCGAATAGTCGGACCCGAAAAGCTCGTGGTAGCGTCGCGCCACTTCCTCGGCCCGGGCAGGATTGTTGCCTCCGTCGGGACCGTTGTCCAGCCAATAGGCCACCTCGCCGAAAATGCAGGCGGACGAGCAGTGAATGCCTTCGTGATACTTTTTAAGTAGCTCGAAATCGATGCGGGGATGGCGATAAAAGCCGTCGATAAAGGCATAGGAAATGAGCTTGACGAGATTGTGGTAACCCGTCAGATTCTTGGCGTGGAGAATGAGGTGGTGCGCCCTGTCGTCCTTGCCGCGATATTTCATGTCGCCGGTGTGGGTGATGTAGGCCTCGCACCCCAAAATCGGCTTGATGCCGGCCTTGCGGCAGGTGTCGTAAAACGACTTGAGCGCGTAGAGGTTGCCGTGATCGGTTACCGCCAGCGACTTCATCCCCAGCGACTTGGCCTTTTCGACGAGCGGCGCGATCTGGCACTGGCCGTCCAGCAGCGAATAGGTGGTGTGGAGATGGAGGTGCGTGAACATTACTCGAACCCGAATTCCTTTTCCCAATCTTCGCCCATCGCCGGATACCCCACCGCGAACGCGAAATCGTCATGGATCTCCACTTCCGTCCCGGCCGGCACCTTGACCGCCTTCCAATCGCTTTTCGCTTCCGGTAGCACTATCACCAACGGGAGCTCTCCGTCGTGCCAGGCGCTTATCCCACGACGTTTTACCGTATGCCGTTTTACGGGGTCGCCGTAGAGCACGGTGGCATGCTCGTCCCACTTGAGCCCCCGCTCCTCCATGCTATCCGGCTCCACCGACGAAAGCGCCGCCTGCAACGTCACCTTGGCCGCAAACCGCGCCTCGCCGAGCGGCCGACCGAGACTTGCGTACTGCCGCAAAGTCTCCCACCCCATGAAACCGAACCAGGTGGTGGTCATATAGCCGAAAAACTGGTTGCACTTTCCCCAGCCAAGCGCCGTCATGACCATGTTGGGATTGCCTTGATTGTTGGCGATAAGGCAATTCCCGGCCGCCAGCCACACTTTTTCCTTGACCGGCGCCGGCAAGGGCTGGAGACTCGCCGCCAGCTTGTCCGCCTTCGCCTGGCCGGTGGCATAGTCGATGAGCTTGGCGTTGGCGCACTCGGCGAATCCCGCTTCCGTCGCCACTATATTGCCGCGCGAAAACGGCATCTCCAGATTCCGTTCGCTCGCGTGGGAACT
The DNA here is from genome assembly GCA_017542055.1 of Kiritimatiellia bacterium. Lineage (GTDB taxonomy): Bacteria > Verrucomicrobiota > Kiritimatiellia > RFP12 > UBA1067 > UBA1067. The sequence continues at coordinate 22,425 of JAFXXW010000027.1, read as the reverse complement.
GGTGACCAGAAGTTCGGGATCCACCTTGCCCCACGCTTCCCCGAAAGCGGAAGATATATCCCCCTCGGAGCCGAACTCCTCCACTTTGCCCGACTCGTCCTTCAGCCACCATCGTCCGGGAGGATTGGCGTCGGAAAAAACGGCCATCGGTCCCTGGACGAGATTCCGGTCGAGTCCGGTGGTCCCTAGCGCGCTTTCGATCTCTCCCGGCTCCTGGCTCTTGACCATTCTCAAAGCGTCGGCCGGAGTCGGCGCGGTCACCACGCCCCAGATGGCGTCCTCGTAAAGGTCGCCGTCCAACTCGCTCATCGTCCGGCCGATCCGCACGATCGTTTCGCAAGTGGCTTCTTCCGGCGTCATCACCACCGCCACGTAGCGATGCGGCAGCGTCTCCGCGCCCGGCTTGAAATCGGTTATCTCCGGTGCCGCCACGAGTACGTTAACCGTCATATCCGCATGCGCATCCCGGAGCTCGTCCACCACCGCCTTCCACTCGGGTTGGCGATAGGTGTTCATGCCCACCAAAATCAGGAGCGAACTGCAGAGCGAAAGCACCTGGACACCTCCTTGATCGCCAACGAAACCACTACCGCGCCCAAAATCAGCAAAAAGAGCGCAGTTCCGCCCGTAAGATAATTGCCGACCGCGAATCCGGAACGAATCTTGAGACACAACGCCCAAGACGACACCGCCATCATGAAGCAGGCCGGAATGGCCGTCATCCAGCAAGGTTTGCGGTTTTTAAGCAGCCAAATCGTCATGGTCGTGAGCGTAAGCGTGGCCAAAAGCTGGTTGGCGGAAGCGAAAAGCGTCCACAGCGAATTGCGCACGGTCTCGTTGCCGAACATAAACACCCCGGCGAGCACGCACACCAATAGCGTGCCGAAATGCACGTTCCGGAGGGGCTTCGCGTTTTTCGGCATGAGCTCCTGCCAACTGAAACGCGCCAGCCGCGTACCGGCGTCGACCGACGTCATCAGAAACGCCGACAGCGCCAGCAGCATGAAGTTCTTGGCGATGCCGATCGGGATGCCCAATTTCACGCAGAAGCTGGCCGTCGAGTTGGCGAACATGGCCACCGGCGAAATCTTTTCCGGACCCGCGATGGCCTCCAGATACGCACCTTGGCTGGCATAGAATCCGGCCACCCCGATGACGCCAATCAGCGCCAGGAGTCCCTCCAACAGCATTCCGCCGTACGCAACCGGCCGGATATGCTTTTCGTTGGCCGTCTGCTTGGAGGTGGTGCCGCTCGCCACCAGCGAATGGAAACCCGAGCACGCGCCGCAAGCCACCGTGACGAAGAGAATCGGGAAAAGCGGCGCCACGCCGCCCAGTCCTTCGGCGTTAAAGCCGGCAAACGCGTCGACGTGCAAAACCGGTTGGGCCACCAGCACGCCCAGAATCCCCAGCGCCATCATCACGTAAAGGAGATAGGCGTTCAGGTAATCGCGCGGCTGCAAAAGAATCCAGACCGGGCACGTGGAGGCGAAGTAGCAGTAGACCAGCAAAACCGCGCACCACACCATCTGCGCCGTCGCCTTGGAAATGCCGAACATCGCGACCAGGTCGATCGGGATGAGGCTCCCCACCCAGACGAACGCGAACATCACCGGCACGGCGACGAGCGAGGCAATCCCCACCGGCACCTTGAAGCGATAGACGCAAAGTCCGAATACGATAGCCTCGACGATAAAGAGCAGCGAGGCCGAAGCGATGGCCGGGTCGAGCATGAAGGTGTCGACCACCTGGCTAGAAAACACCGCCACCACCAGGATAAGCGCCGACCAGCTGAAAAGCAGAAAGAGAATCTTGCCCGTCTTGCCCAGCAAATCGCCGATCACGCTCCCGATCGACTCCCCCCGGTGCCGCACGGACAGGAACAGCGTGATCATATCGTGCACCGCGCCGATGAAGACGCACCCCAAAACGATCCACAAGGCCACGCACGCCCAACCGAACTGTACCGCCAACACCGGCCCCACGATCGGACCGGCCCCCGCAATCGCCGCAAAATGGTGCCCGAAGAGCACCATCGGATGGGCTGGCACGTAATCCACATCGTCCCGCTGGGCATTGGCCGGGGTCGGCCGGGTTGGGTCCACCCCGATCAGTTTTTCGGTAAACCGGGAATAAAAGAGATAGCCGAGCGCAAATATCGCCAGCGCCGCCAAAAGCAAAATCGCACCGTTCATCGTTCGATCAAGGCCACGCACATCGCCGCGATGCCGAGGCCCGCTCCTATATCGTCCATTTTTTCGTTGGTCTTGCCCTTGATGCTCGCGGGGCACTTGAGCACCGCTTCGAGCGATGCGATCATCTCCGCCTTGCGCGATGCGATTTTGGGCCGTTCGCAGATCAGGGTGGCGTCGATATTGCCGATTTTCCAGCCGCCAGCTTCAAGTTCCGCCACGACCGATTGTAAAAGCGCCATCGAGTCGGCATCCTTGAACTTGGGGTCGGTGTCGGGAAAATGCCCCCCGATATCGCCCAGCCCTGCCGCGCCCAGCAAAGCGTCGATCACCGCATGCACGAGCACGTCGGCGTCGCTATGGCCCTTGAGGCCCCGCTCGCCCGGAAACTCCACCCCGCCCAAGACGAGCTTGCGGCCGTCCTCGAAGCGATGGGAATCGTAACCTAGCCCTACCCTGATCATGCCATGTGTCCGACGGCAAAATCGTACGCGTTCTGGAACATCCGCATCCAAGGTCCGTTTTCCTTGAACGTGCCGGGATTGTACGACAGCTGGCAGGCGCGGAATCCGCGTTCCGGATGCGGCATCATTATGGTGGCGCGTCCGTCCAAGGTGGTGAAGGACGTTTGTCCGCCCAGCGATCCGTTGGGATTGTAGGGATAGCGCATGGTGGGCCTACCCTTGTTGTCCACGAAGTGCGCGGCGCAGATGGCCGGCGTGAAGCCGTCCGTCCACACCCGGCCTTCGCCGTGCGCCACCGCGATCGGCAGGATGGAGCCGGCCATCCCCTTGAAGAAGATGGAAGGCGATTCCTCGATTTCGATGGCCGCATAGCGCGCCTCGAACTGCTCGGACACGTTCTTCACGAACTTGGGCCACGCTTCCGCGCCCGGAATGATGTCCTTCAGCTGGCTAAGCATCTGGCAACCGTTGCAGATGCCGAGCGAGAACGTATCCTCGCGATGGAAGAACGTCCGGAACATTTCCTTGAGCCGGGGATTGAAGAGAATGCTCCTCGCCCAACCCGAACCCGCGCCCAGCACGTCGCCGTAACTGAAGCCTCCGCAGGCCACAAGACCGTTGAAGTCCTTGAGGTCCACCCGGCCTTCCACCAGATCCGACATGTGCACGTCCCGGCACTCGAAACCCGCCAGACTGAACGCCGCCGCCATTTCGATGTGGCCGTTGACGCCCTGTTCGCGCAAAATGCACATCCGGGGACGCTTGGTCTTGTCGATGGCATGCTTCGCGTCCGGATCGTAGGAAAGCCGGAAATTGAGCCCGGGGTCGTTCTGGTCGAGTCCGTTGTCGAACTCTTCCAGCGCGCATTTGGGATTGTCGCGATGCGCCTGCATCCGGTAGGTGGTTTCCGACCAGTTGCGGCGAAGATACGTAAGATCGGTGTGGATGGCGCACCGGGAGCCCACGTTGACGACGAAACTCTTGAAATAATCGTCGCAGCCGCCGATCGTCTGCGCCTTGACGCCGGCCTGGCGGAAAATCTCCATGACCTCGTCCAGCTTGGAATCCGCCACCTGCAACACGGCGCCGGGCTGTTCGTTGAAAAGCTGCTCCAAGGCGTCGCCTTCGGGCAGCGTCACCTCGATGCCGCGCCCGCCCGTAATGGCCATTTCGGCCAGCGTCACCACGATTCCGCCGTCGGAACGGTCGTGATACGCCAAAGCCAGCTTGCCGCGCACGATTTGCTGCATGGCGTTGAAAAACGCCTTCAAAGTCTTGGCGTCGCTGTCGGCATGGTTGTCGCCCAACTGCTCGTACACTTGGGCGAGCGCCGTGCACCCAAGCGGATATTCGCCGTTCGACAGGTCCACGTAGACGAGATGGCTCTTTTCGTCGACCGGATCGGGTTTGAGGTCCGGCGTCAGCGTAAGCCGCACGTCCCGGACCGGCGCGAACGAGCTCACCACCAGACTCAGCGGCGCCACCTGCTTCCAGGACTTGCCGTCCTTGTCCTCCCAGGTGGTGTGCATGGAGCAGGAATCCTTGCCTACCGGAATCGACACCCCCAACGCCGGACAGAAGTTGAGTCCCACCTCCTCCACCGTATCGTAAAGGATGGCGTCTTCGCCCGCATCGCCGCAGGGCGCCATCCAGTTGGCGGAAAGCCGGATCTGGCCGATATCGCCGCAGTCCGCCGCCGCCAGATTGGTGATGGCTTCGGTAATGGCCATCCGCCCCGAAGCCGGACCGTCCAGCATCGCTACGGGCGTGCGTTCGCCGGTGGCCATCGCCTGGCCCTCGTACGTCGTGTAGCCCATCGTGGTCACCGCGCAGTCGGCCGCCGGCAGCTGATATTTGCCCACCATCTGATCGCGCGCCACCCTGCCGGTAACCGTGCGGTCGGTGATGGTCACGAGGAACGTCTTGTCCGCCACCGCCGGCAGATGCAGCACTCGCGTCAACGCTTCGATGGGCTTGATGCCGGTGAAATTGGTGCGCTCGTGCTTGACCTTGGTGCGCTTGACGTTCCGGACCATCCGGGGCGGCTTGCCTAGGAGAACCTTGATGTCCATGTCGATCGGCCGGTCCCGGAAATATTCGTCCTCCAGCACCAGCTGTCCGTCGCCCGTCGCCACGCCGATGAACGCCACCGGGCAACGCTCGCGCGCACAGAGCTTTTCGAAGAACTCCCTGGCTTCCGGCTTGAGCGCCAGCACATACCGCTCCTGCGCCTCGCAGCACCAGATTTCCATCGGGTTCATCGACTTCTCTTCGTTGTGGACCTTCCGGAGTTCGAACTTGCCGCCGGTGGCCTCCACCAGTTCCGGACAGCCGTTGGACAGTCCGCCCGCGCCGATATCGTGGATGGACAGGATTGGATTGGCCTTCCCCAGATAGCTGCACGCGTCGATCACTCCCTGGCAACGACGCTGCATCTCCGCGTTGCCGCGCTGCACCGAATTGAAGTCGAGCGCTTCGGAGTTGGTGCCGGTCATCATGGAGGAAGCCGCCCCGCCGCCCAAACCGATCCGCATGGCGGGTCCGCCGATCTGCACGATCAGCGCGCCGGTCTTGACGTCCTTCTTCTGCACCTGGCTGTTGCGGATGACTCCCATGCCGCCCGCCAGCATGATCGGCTTGTGGTAGCCCCTCAATTCCCCGTCCACGCAGCCTTCGTAGGTACGGAAAAATCCGCACAGTTGCGGCCGGCCGAATTCATTGCCGAACGCCGCCCCGCCGATGGGACCTTCCGTCATGATCTGGAGCGGGGTGGCCAGACGGCGCGGAAACTCCGCATACTCGCGCTCCCAAGGCTGGGGAAAGCCGGGAATGCGCAGATTGGACACCATGAAGCCGCAAATGCCGGCGATCGTCCGCGAGCCGGTTCCGGTGGCCGCCTCGTCGCGAATTTCCCCGCCCACGCCGGTGGCCGCGCCCGGATAGGGCGAAATGGCCGTCGGATGGTTGTGCGTTTCCACCTTCATCAGCTGCTCGAGCTGGTCCTTCTTGAAACCGTAAACGTTCGTCTTGGGATCGATGGCGAAAACTTTGGTGGGAAAGCCCTTCACCACCGACGAGTTGTCCTTGTACGCGCTAAGCGTGTCCTGCGGACGCAACTTGTGCGTGTTCTTGATCATCTCGAAGAGCGAATGCGGCTTCTTCTTGCCGTCGATGATGAACTCCGCCCCGAAAATCTTGTGCCGGCAATGTTCCGAATTGACCTGCCCGAACATCACGAGCTCGGTGTCGGTGGGGTTGCGCCCGGCCGCCTGGAAACTCTTGGCGAGATACTCCATCTCCGGTTCGGAAATGGCCAGCCCGATTTCCGTATTGGCCTCTCGAATGGCCTCCACGCCCTTCGCCATCACGTCGTAGGTGCGGCCCGGCTTGGGATCGGCCACCTCGAAAATATCGTCCAGCCGCACATAGACGCCCTCGGTCATCTTGTCGAAGAGACAGGACAGCTGCGGACCGAACACCTTGGCCTTGGGATTGAGCCAGAAGGCGATGCCCTTCTCCACCCGCTTGATCGTCCGGATGCCACAATTGCGGAAAATATCCGTCGCCTTCGAGCTCCAGGGCGAAATAGTGCCCTTGCGGGGAGTCACGAAAAAGTCGCACTCCGGCGCGGGACCTTCCGCATTCAAAAGTTCCATCGCCTTTTCGAGTTCCGCAGGGTCGATTGCGTCCCCCTCGAGCGCATAGACGTTGCGCGCCTTGACCTGCGCGCCCAATTCCCGCTCCAACGCCTCGATCCGGAAAGGCGAGTACGCCTCCTTGCCAATCAACAATGTCATGGTTCGTTTCCTTTAAGGGTTTTAAGCTCCCGATAAAAAACCGCGTGTCCCAGCATCAGATACAGCCCCGCCCAAATCGCGAGCGGCAGCGCCAGGAACACCAAAACTCCGCCGGCGATCAGCGCCCCGGCGACCTCCTGCTCGCCAAGTCCCATGATCAACAGCAGCTCTCCGCCGAAAATCAGCACGAGGGGCGCGAGTATCTCCTTCCAATAGGCGCAATCGAGACAGAACGCCCGCCACTTGTATCCCCTCATCATCCGTCCGCTCTCCCGGATGCACCGCATGGCGCCCCAGTCGGGATGTTCGCTCTTCAGATACCACACCTGGCGATAGCGGTACCAGGCGATTATCCCGGGAACGATCAAAAAGAGCGTCCAGAGAAAAATCAAGACCCCCGTCATCAACCTCAGCCAGCAGCAGCCGAGCGGATACCCGTAGCCCGAAAACGCCGCCGCCACTTTGCTTTCCCTCACGTCCTCCACCGACATCAGCAGCAATCGCGCCATGCCGAACACCATCATTCCGCCCAAAGTGAGCGAAACGAATTTCTCGAACAGCGTCCCCAACGTGTACATGAGGCGCGCCTGGAAATTGGGCGGAATTACCGCCAAGCCCTGCATTTCCGCCGACAGGCTGGCCCGCCGGAAGCTGTCCCAGGTCTGGATGTCGGCCACCTCGAACAGCGCCACCACCCCGAACCCCAACAGAATCGACAGCGTCCACATCAATGCGGCCGACCAGAAAATCCGCCAACCCTGGGTCTTGAGGGTTTGCTTGGCGGCTAGACGGATTTCCTTGGCCGGTTGCATCGTTTTTCGCCTCGCTTTAGATCAGGCTGAGGTACAGCTTCTTGATGTCCTTCACGGTGCAGTCGCGCGGATTGCCGGGACGGCACGCGTCTTTATAGGCGCTCTCGCTCAGGAAATCGACGTCCTCCACCTTCAGGATGCCCTTCAGATTGGCGGGAATGCCCACATCCTGGGAGAGTTTTTCCACCGCCTTGATCGCGGCCTCGCGCGCGGTCTTGAGATCCATCTTGTCGACGTCCTTGACCCCCATCGCCTTGGCGATTTCGATATAGCGCTTGCCCGTCTTGGGCGCGTTGAACTTCATCGCGGTCGGCAGCAGAATCGCGCAAGCCATGCCGTGCGGCGTGTTGTAGAGCGCGGAAAGTCCGTGCGCCATCGAGTGGTCGACGCCCAGACCCACGTTGGAAAAGCCCATGCCGGCGATGTACTGACCGAGCGCCATGCCTTCGCGACCCTTCGGTTTGTTCTTGACCGCGTCGCGCAGATTGGCGCTGATGAGCCGGATGGCCTCCAGGTGCATCATGTCCGTCATCGGGCAGGCGCCCTTGGTGATGTAACCCTCGATCGCATGCGTCAACGCGTCCATGCCGGTGAACGCCGTGAGCCGGGGCGGCATCGAAGCCATCATCTCCGGATCGACGAACGCCACCACCGGAATGTCGTGCGGATCGACGCACACGAACTTGCGCTTCTTCTCGACGTCGGTGATGACGTAGTTGATCGTCACTTCCGCTGCGGTTCCGGCCGTGGTGGGCACCGCGAGAATCGGCAGGCACGGCTTGGTGGTGGGGCTCAGACCCTCCAGCGACCGCACGTCCGCAAACTTGGGATTGGTGACGATGATGCCCGCCGCCTTGGCGGTATCCATCGACGAACCTCCGCCGATCGCGATGATCGAATCGGCCTTGGCCTTCTTGGCGGCCTTGACGCCGTTCTTCACGTTCTCGATGGTGGGATTGGGTTTGATGTCGGTATACACTTCGTACTTGACGCCGGCCTGGTCCAGCAGGTCCGTCACCTTCTTGGTCACGCCGAACTTCACGAGATCCGGATCCGAGAAGACGATCGGACGCTTGAGTCCCTTGGCGGACATTTCGGCCACGATGCTCTTGATGGCACCGGCGCCGTGATACGAGGTTTCGTTGAGGATTATTCGGTTGGCCATTTTATTTGCCTACTTTCTTCATAGTGTAACCGTTGAACCGGTTGGTGTTGTAAAGTTTCTGTCCCTCGGGAACGCTCAGTCCCAGCGACTTGCGGATGGCGAGAAAATCTTCGACCGACTTCTTCCCCACCTGCTGCAACGGCGCGCCGTGTCCCGCCGCCAACAAGAGCACCTGGCAGTAGGCGTCGGCGTTTTCCGCAAACCATTCCGCCTCCTCCACGTCGCGTCCGCCGCACACGATTCCGTGATTCTCCATGAACACGACATTGCTCTGCTTGGCCGCCTCCGCCACGCTCTTGGCCACCTCGTCGGTGCCGGGCGTGCCGTACGGGGCGAGCGGAATCTGGTTGAAGAAGATGTCGGCTTCCGGATTGATGCCGCTCGGCGGCACGATCCCGGCAAAGAGGAACGCGTTGCAGTGCGGAGGATGGCAATGGATGCAGGAGTTCATGCCGGTAGATTGCATCATGGCGATATGCACCTTCACTTCCGAAGTGCGCGGACGATACCCGCAAAGCTGTCCGGCCGCCATGTCCACGAGACAGATGTCCTCCGGCTGCATGAAGCCCTTGCTGCAGAGGGTGGGCGTGCACAGCACCAGATCCTCCCCCACGCGCACGGAAATGTTGCCTCCGTTGCCGTCCGTGTAGCCGCGCCGGTAGATCCGGCGACCCATCTCGCAGATTTGCTCTTTCACCTTTTCGATGGCGGGCGACCGGAAGAACTTGTCGAGCGCCTTCCGCGTCTTGGGCTGGGGACCCTTGCGCCAATCGTAGACGCGATTCACGAGCGGAGGCGTTATGTAGAGACTCTTGTCCATCATTTTTTCTCCTTAACTCCCAAGTCGGCCAGCTTCATGCTGATCACGCGGCTGATGCCCTTCTCCTGCTGGCTCACGCCGTAGACGAGATCCGACCCCGCGATCGTATGCTGGTTGTGGGTGATGATAAGGAACTGCGACCGGTTCAGAAACTCCTTGAGCTGCTCCACGAAACGTCCGATGTTGGCGTCGTCCAAAGCGGCGTCGAGTTCGTCCAACATGCAGAACGGCGCCGGCTTGATCATGAAGATGGAAAAGAGTAGCGCCACTGCCGTCATCGTCCTTTCGCCGCCCGACAAGAGCGTCACCGACTGCGGACGCTTGCCCGGAGGACGGGCGATGATGTCCACGCCGCATTCGAGCGGGTCTTCCTCGTTCTCGAGGAGGATGAGCCGCGCCTCGCCCCCGCCGAAGAGCTTGGTGAACATCGTCTGGAAGTTCTTGTTGGCCTGCTCGAACGTGGTCTTGAAGAGTTGCGAGGACGTGCTGTTGAGGTTGTTGATGAGCTCCAATATCTGCGCCTTGGCCGCCAGCAAATCCTGCTCCTGCGCCTTCTCCCGCGCATACCGCTCCTCGAGTTCGCGGCATTCCTCGATGGCCACCATATTGACCGGTCCCAACGCCGCGATGTCCGCCTGCAGCCTCGCCACTTTCGGTTCCAGCTCCGACATGGGCGGCGTGACGCCGTCGGGCCATTCCGGATCCGGTTCGCGCATGACCGCGTCGGCGAAAAGTCCGTACTCGTCCTGCAGATGGTCGTAGATGTTCTGCCGACGCATCTGGTTCTCGGCCGCCTGCACCTCCAGCTTGGCGCGAAAATCCCGCGCCTGGTCCAAAGCGGAACGTTTGGCGCCCACTTGCGCGTCGGCGGCGGCGATCCTGCCCATGAGTTCGTGCCGGACCACCCGCTCGTCCTCGATCTGCACGCCGAATTCGATCACCCGCGCCTTGAGATTCTCCAGATTGTCCAGCAAGTCGCCCGACTCCGCCTTGAGCCGGTCGATGCTTTCGTTGTAGCGCTCGATGCCTTCCAACCGGCCTTGGATGGAACGGACCAGCTCGTCCTTGCGCTTCTGGGCGTAGTCGCTCTGCTGCGAAATGAAGCTGAGTTCCTGCTCCATCTGGCTCGCGGCGATTCTCCGCTCCGTCAGCTGCGCGGACAGCTCCATCGACCTCGCTTCCAGCTTTTTGAGCGCTTCTTCGCCCTGCTCGACCAGCTTCATCATCTCGTCGCGCCTATCGAGACTGGCGGAAACCGTTCCCCGCTTCCAGATTTCGATCGACCCCTCGCGATACACCGCGCCCTCGATGGCCACCTTGCCGCTGTCGTCCACGCCCAGCAGCGCCCGGGCCGCGCCTTCGAAGCCCTCGCCCGCCTCCACTTTGGCGAAGAGCGCATCGCCGTCCAGCTCGCCCCTCAATACCGCCCGCGCGCCCTTGCCGAGCTCCGCGTTCTTCTGGGCGGCCGCCTGCGCCGCCTTGCGCTCCACCTCCAGAATCTCGTGCCGGGCAGTGCTCACCTCGAGCCGGGTGGCGTCGATCTTGTCCTGGATCTGGGCGAATTCCGCCTCGCTCTCGGCCAACGCTTCGCGCGCCGCCGTCAGCGATTCGGACAAAAAGCTCTTCTTCTGGCCGAGACTCTCCACCTGCAGCGCCAGCTCCTCCAGCTGCAATTTGGTCCCGCGAATCTCCTCCTCGTCGCGCCGGGCGAAAGTCTTGTACTCGTCGATCCGCTGCGCGTTGACCCCGATCACCTCGTTGGCGCGTTGATAGGCGCTGTCGGCCGCCGCCCGTTGGCTCGCGAGATTCTGCAGCCGCTCCTCCAGCTCGTGCACCTGGGCGTGCAGGGCCTGCTGTTCGCGCTCGGCCTGCACCACCACTTCGGTCGCCTCCGCGATGTCCTGTTCGAGCCCTTCGCGGTTCTTGGCGTTTTGCGCCAGGCTTTCGTCGTAATCGCGAATTTTCACCCGGGAAACGTAAATGTCGAGCCCCCGCAACTCGTCCCGCAGTTCCTTGTACTTCTGGGCCTTGCCCACCTGGCGCTGGAGACTGCCGATCTGCCGCTTCATCTCCCGCAAGACGTCCGCCTCGCGCAACAGATTCTGTTCCGTCTGCTCGATCTTCCGCAGCGCCTCTTTGCGGTCCGCCTTGAACTTGGTGATGCCGGCGGCCTCTTCGAACACCGCGCGCCGGTCCTCCGGCTTGGACGAGAGAATCGCGTCGATCTGGCCCTGCGCCATCACCGAATACGAGCTCGTGCCGATGCCCGTACCCATGAAAAGGTGCTGGATGTCCCGGAGCCGGCACGCCTGCTTGTTGAGAAAATACTCGCCCGACCCGTCGCGATACACCCTACGCGTCACCGTGACCTCGTGATATTCCGTGCCCAGCTCCGCCTCGCACTCCGCAAAGGTTATGCTCACTTCCGCCAGTCCCAGCGGCTTGCGCGTGTCGGTGCCGTTGAATACCACGTCCACCAGCTTCGAGCACCGGAGCGCCGTCGGACGCTGCTCTCCGAGCACCCAACGGATCGCGTCCGAAACGTTCGACTTGCCGCAGCCGTTCGGCCCGACGATGGCGACGAGTCCCGGATCGAAAGTAAGCTTCGTCTTGTCCGCGAAACTCTTGAATCCGACAATCTCTAACTGTTTAAGATACATTTATTGTGTATTATATCATATTCCCGCCCGAAAATCAAGCAGAATCTTCCCATTTGCCTACGCCCGGCGCCTGGCGAAGAGCATGGCGGAGACGATGGCGGTGAACGGCGCCACCAGGACGATGGCGAAAGACCCGGCCAAAGTTTTGGCGAATTCCGCCACCACGATAGGCGAATTGAGGAACACCAAGGGGCTCGTTCCCTGCGCCGCAAACACCATAAGGAGCGTGAGATACCCGCCCGAATAGGCGAGGAGCAGCGTGGTGGTCATGGTGCCTACCGTCGCCCGACCGATCCGGATGCCGCTCATGCAAAGATCGCGGAACCCCAAAAGCGGATTGTGGCGCGCCACCTCGCAAACGCCTGCCGCGATGTCCATCGAAAGGTCCATCATCGCCCCGCTCCCGGCCAGCACCATCGCGGCGATGAAGACGTCCGCCAGGTCGAGCCGGGCCGCGCCGGAATAGACCAAAGTCTGCACAAAGGGCAAAGTCGCGCCGTTCACGCCCAACATCGCTCCCAGCAAGTGCGCGAGCCCCAGTCCCGCCGCCACGCCCAGCATCGCGCCCAGAAACGCCGACAGCGCCTTTTTCGTCCAGCCGCCCACGAACAGCATGATGCACGCCGTCATGGCGGCAGTAGCGGCAAACGCCACCAACGACGCGCTCCACCCTTCTAGTACGAGCGGCACCACCAGCTCCCAAATGACGAGACAGCAGAAGACAAAACTCAACAACGCGTTCACCCCCACCTTGCCGCCAAACGCCACCAACAGGAGCGCGAAGACCCCAAACGCCACCAGCATGGTCGCGAGCCGCCAATGCCCGCCTACGGTCAAAAACGACCCTTCTTCGGCGTCGGCCGGGAGATACGCCATCACCATATCGCCCGGCACGAAGAGATTGTCGAGCTCCATCTGGCCCCGGAGCGTGTTGCCGGCAAAGAACTTCTCGCCTTTGCGCGGACCGGTCGCCACCTCCACCGCCAAAGTCTGCGTGCCGTACTTTACGTGGCCCAACAGCTGAAGCGCGCTATCGTCGACCGACAGCACCTTGGCGAGCACCCGGTCGCCGGTCCGGTCTTGGCGCGACTTTTCTCCCAACACCGGCACCGTCCAGAACGACTTTACCAGCCGCGAAATATCGGTATTGTCGAGCAACCCGGAAAAGAGTTCCGACCCCGGACCGATGGCGGTAGTGAGCGCCGGCAGTCCCGTATGCGACCCGCTCGTCCAGCCCACTCCGGCCTTGTCGCTCACGAGTCGGCGCACCTTGTCCGCCAGCCCCCCGTCCCGGTAATGCCGCTTGAGACTCGCGACGTCCTGGTCCGTCAGTCGCATGGCGTCGCCCTCGTCCCCGCCGAATTTGAGCCCGAAATTCTCCTCGATAAGTTTCGCCACGTCGTCGAAAGTCGTCCCCTCCCGGGCCTTGAGTTCGTGGTAGCGCCGATTGAACTCGTCGATCGAGCAGCGCTGCCCGGCCAGCCGCTCCATGTAAAAGGCATACCCCGTCCCCGCAAACCCCATCGACATGCCGCCCGTTTCGTGATCGCCCGTGACCACGATCAGCGTATCCGGATGCTCCCGCTGAAACTCGAGCGCCACCTTGACTGCCTGGTCGAGCTCCAGCAAATCCCGGAGATTCGTGGCCGCGTCGTTGGCGTGACCGGCCCAGTCGATTCTACCGCCCTCCACCATCAGGAAAAATCCGTCCCCCAGCCGCTCCAACGCCAAACGGGTCATATCCGGAAGTCTCGGCTCGCCCGGCTTGGCGTCGATGGCGTAAGGCAGCGCCTCTTCGCCGCTCCGCCACCAGACGCGACCGGCCTCGCCGGAACGGACCCGCTCGAAGCCTTCCGTCCCCTCCGCCACCAGCCAGCCCTTATCCTCCGCGAGCGCGTACAGGTCGGCGCCCGCTCCGGCCAAGCCTCCGCCCAGAAAGAGATCGAAATCGCTCTCCACCAGGTCCTGGCCGATTTCCCGCAGCATGGACCGGCTCGTCCGGTGCGCGTAGAATCCGGCCGGCGTCGCGTGGTTGATGGTGACACTGGTGACGATGCCCACTTTCCGACCCGACCGCTTGGCGGCCTCCGCGCAACTTTCCACCCGGTTGCCTTCCGCGTCCATGCCCACAAAGCCGTTTTTCGTCTTGACTCCGCAGGCGATGGCCGTAGCTGCGGCTGCGGAATCGGTCACCAGCGACGAAGCCGAATAGGTGCGCATCATCGCCTCGCGCGGGAAAGAGTTCATCGCGAGCGCCCCCAGTCCCAGCTTGCGCGAAAATTCCTCGGCCACCATGCGCTGCGGCACGCTCATCCCGTCCCCCACAAAGAGAATCACGTTCTTAGGCACCGGGGCCGACACCGAAGCCGCCAACAGCAAACTCGCGATCAGATTCATCGCCATATCATCCTTTCTTCAACACTCTAAAGGCGCAAAACACGATTAAGGCCATGCCGGCGGCGGAGACGAGATCGATCGTCTGGCCCAGCACCGCCCAACCCAAAAGCGTAGTGAAAACCACATTGGTGTAGTCGTAAACGGCGATCGAGCGCGGCTCGGCATACCGATACGCCCACGTTACCCCAAACTGCCCCATCGCCCCGCCCAAACCCGCACCCGCCATGATCCACAACTGGGCGGAAGTCATCGGCGTGAAATCGGCCACCATGAACGGCACTGCCGCCAGACACGAAAAGAGCGAGAAAAACATCACGATGAACGCCCCCGGCACTTGACGCCTCCCCAACGCATGCACGCACACGTAGGCCGCGCCGGCGCAGACTCCCCCCAAGAGCGCCATCGAGAGCGGAAAAAGTCCGCCTTGGGGACTGAAACCCGGCTTCACTATCAGCATCGCGCCCAAAAACGCCAACGCCAGGAACGCGAATTGCCTTATCCCCAGCCGCTCCTTCAGCAACAGCCAGGAAAGAAACACGGTGAAAAACGGCGCCGTCTTGTTGAGCGTCATCCCCTCGCCGATCGGTATATGCGAAAGCGCGTAGAAATTGCAGAAGATTCCGGTCGCGCCGATGGCGCTCCGGTCCAAGAGGAGCACCCAGTCTTTCGCGTCCAGCCCCATCGACTTTTTCCCCGACCGAAGGAACACCCCAAGCGCGATGAACACGGCCGGCAGATTGCGGAAAAACGACTTCTGGAAACTCGATACCGCTTCTCCGTACCTATCGCACATGCCAACGAAAAGCGCCATCAGCGCGAACCCGAACGCCGAAAAGACGATAGAGACTATCCCTTTGAGCTTATCGGACATAGACGATCCGGTCCAGTTTGACGTCCGTCAGCGCTTGCGGCAAATCGTCCACGATCTGCCAAGGATAGGCCACGCCCAGTTTGAGCGCCTTTGGGTCGGCCGAGGCGAGGAACCGGTCGTACCAGCCGCCCCCAAAGCCGAGGCGCTTGCCATCAAGCGTAAAGGCGAGGCCCGGACACACCCACACCTCCACCTCCTCCGGCTTCTCCACCACGTATTCGCGTCCCCGCTTTTGCGGAAAACGCACGTCCCGGCAGACTCGGGTGAAAGGCGCGAGGTCGATTTCGTCCGGCAACGCCTCGTAGCAGCAGACCCTCCGGTCTTTGTACGGCGCGAGGAGCTCGCAGACGAGACGCGAATAACGCTCCCGCTCTTGCGCGGAAACCCGCCTCCTCCGCTCCTTCATCTCCGCGCGAATCTGCCGCTTGTCCATCGAAAAAAGAAAAACCGGCGAACCATCCGTTCCCAGGCAATCAGCCGTCATTCGACCTAAACGCCTTCGGGCCTTGGAACTTCAGGGATAGTCCGCCGGCAAAGTAAGAATTTCGCACCCGTCGTCGGTAATGGCGACAGTATGCTCGAAATGCGCCGCCAGACACCGGTCGCGCGTCACTACCGTCCAGCCGTCGTCCAGCACGTCCGTCTTTTCGCCCGCCTTGGTCATGGTGATCATCGGCTCGATGGCGATCGTCATGCCGGGCAGCAAGCGCAATTTGGTGCCGGGCTTGCCGAAGTTGGGCACTTCCGGATCCTCGTGCACCTTGCGTCCCACGCCATGCCCGATCCAGCTGCGCACCACGCCGAATCCTGCCGCCAGCGCCGTCTGCTCGATCGCATACCCCACGTCGCCCAGATGCACTCCCGGTCCGCACGCGGCGATGCCGGCCTTGAGGCAGGCCTTCGTCGTCTCCACCAGCTGCAGCGTGCGCGGATCGGACACGGACAGGGCCACCGTCCGGGAAGTGTCGCCGTTGAAACCGTTCTTGAAAATGCCCACGTCAGTCTTCACGAGATCGCCCGGCATGATCATCCGGTTGTAGGACGGAATCCCGTGAATCACCTCTTCGTTGATGGAAACGCAAATGTGCCCGGGAAAATCGTAGCACCCGTAGAAGCTGGCGCGAACGTTATGCTTTTTGCAGTAGGCCACCACCAGATCGTTGATCTCTCCGGTGGTGACCCCCGGCGCCACGTGCTCGGCGCAGATGTCGCGAATTTCCGCGCTCATCCGGCACGCCTCGCGCATCCGGTCGATTTCGGCTTTGGTTTTGATGTCGACTTTCATCACATCGCCGCCAAAAACGCTTCCGCATTTTTGACCGGACCCTGATCGCCGTCGATGCGACGCAGCAGGCCCTTCTTCGTGTAGTATTCGATGAGCGGCTCGGTCTGGGCGTGATACACTTTCAGGCGATCCTTGACCGTCTCGGGATTGTCGTCCTTGCGGACCACCAGCTTGGCGCCGCACTTGTCGCAAATTCCCTCCACCTTGGGCGGCAGCGCCCGGACGTGATAGCCCGCCTTGCATTCGGGGCAGGTGCGCCGTCCGGCGATACGATCCTCGATGGCCGCGTCGGGCACGTCCACCAGCACCACGCTCCTCAGCGGCACGCCCATCGCCTCCAGAATCTCCGCCTGCTTGACGTTGCGCGGAAACCCGTCCAAGAGCATTGTCACGTCGCCTTCGGTTTCGGCGATGACGTCTTTGATCATGGTCGCGATGAGTTCGTCCGCCACCAGCTGGCCCGCGTCCATCGCTTCCTTGGCGGCCTTGCCGGCCTCCGTTCCCTTGGCTACGGCACCCCGCAAGAGGTCGCCGGACGACACGTGCTTGAGCTGCGGATTCTCCGACGAGATCCTGCTGGCGATGGTTCCTTTGCCCGAACCCGGGGCTCCGAGTAGAATTACAATATTCATGATGGTTGTGTATTATATCATATTTTGTTATTTTTGGCAATGGTCGCAATACCAGGAAGTGCGTCCGCCCAAAACGATCGTTTTCGTGTCCGCGCCGCATTTCCCGCATTTCTTCCGGGCGTAGATCTTGAGCTTCTGGGCAAACTTGCCCTCGCTGCCGTCCACGTTTTTAAAGTCGCTCACGGTCGTCCCGCCCCATTTGATGGCCAAGCGCAAAATGCGCTTCACCTCCTTGACGATGCGCTTGCACTCGTCCAAAGTCAGCGTTCCGGCCCGACGTTGCGGCAACACCCCGCTCGCGAAAAGCGACTCTGCCGCGTAGATGTTGCCGATGCCGGTAACCACCTTGTTGTCCATCAAAAGTTCCTTGACGGTAGTCTTGCGCTTTTGCGCCTCGGCGTAAAGCATCTCTCCGGTGAAGGCCCGGTCGAGCGGCTCCACCCCGATGCCCGCGAGACACTCGGGCCAACCGTCCGGCCCCTTCGCCTGCACCTCCAGAAACCCGAACCTGCGCGGATCCTCGAAGCGGAAGATGTTGCCGTCGTCCAAATGGATGAATACGTGCTCGTGCTTGCGCTTTGGCACGCTCCCCGGCTCCACCCGCACCACGCCCGACATGCCGAAGTGCATGGTGAGCGCGCGTCCGTCGTCCAGCTCCGCAACCGCATACCGGGCGCGCCGTTTGCAGTCGACGAACTTCCGCCCTTTTAGTCCCGCCTTCAACAAGGGCTCGAGAGGCGTCCTGAGGCGCGGAAAGAACACCTCCACTTTCGTGATGGTCCTCCCCTTAAGCGCCTGATCGAGCGCCCGCGCAATCGACTCCGCCTCAGGCAATTCCGGCATGGATGAACTCCTTCACCTGCCCGAGCGCCCGTCCGCGATGCGAAATGGCGTTCTTGGCCCCGGCCGGCAATTCGGCAAACGACTTGTCGTATCCCTCCGGCACGAAAAGCGGATCGTACCCGAAGCCCCCCTGACCCTTGAGCTCGTGCCGGATGGTCCCGAATACCTTGCCCGTAAAAACCTTTTCCCGGCCGTCCGGCGCCACCAAAGCTACCGCGCACGTGAAATTGGCCGTGCGGTCAGTCTTCCCCGCGAGGTTCTTGAGGAGTAGCGCGTTATTGGCGGCATAGTCGGTGGGCTCTCCCGCATATCTCGCGGAATGGACTCCCGGCGCGCCGCCCAACGCCGCCACCTCGAGACCCGAATCGTCAGCCATGCACCACTCGCCCGGATGGCGCGCGGCGATGGCCCGCACCTTGATGAGCGCGTTCCCGGCAAAGTCGGGCGCGTTTTCCTCGATGCCGGACGGATTGTCGCCGACGACTTCCGCTTCCGGCAAAATCTCGCTTATTTCGCGCAGCTTGTGCGCATTGTGGGTGGCGACGAAAAGTTTCACGTTGAGGCTGCTCAGTACAGATTGACCTTCGTCCGGAGATAGGCGTCCTGGTCCTCGATCCAGCTCTGGTACAGATCGTTGAGGTCGCCCCCGGTGCGGATTATGTCGCACACCTTGTTGGTGCCGCACAGCTTGTCCATCCAGTCGTACTTGGCGTTGATGGCCATCTGGCGCGGATGATGGGCGAGGAGCGAGGCGAGAATCAGCGTGCCGGCCGTGACGGGATAGAAATCGCGATCGGCGAAGGTGGTGAAGAGAATGCCGTTCAGATTCTGGCCCTTGCACATGCCGCTCTGCGGCTGGTAGCGATAAGGCCGGGTGTTGACGCCGCAACTGCGCAAGGCCGGCATGAGTTCGTCCACCAACGCCTTCTGGTTCATCCAAGGCGCCCCGATGATCCGGAACGCCAACGAGCCAGACCGGTCGCAATCGAGCGCCGGGAACGCTTCGGTGAAGACGGTCATCGGATACATCACGGCCGAATCCCAGCTGCGAATCGAGGGCGAAGGCGGCACGAAGTTGGGCCACGGGTCCTTGATGGAATGGTTCCAGTCCTTGAGCCGGTGAACCTTGAGCTCGCACTTGATGCCCTCGTTCTCCTGCATCCAGATGGCGCTTTCGCCGGGTGTCATGCCGTAGCAGAACGGCACGTTGACCGGCGCCACGAAACTGTGATAGCTGGGATTGAGCATCGGGCCGTCCAGCATGCCTCCGCGCGGAATGGGTCTATCCAGCACCGACACCGGAATATTGCGTTCGGCGCACGCCTCCAGCACGTTCTTGATGGTGGCGAGGTACGTGTAGCACCGCACCCCGATGTCGAACATGTCGATCACCATGTGCTCCACGCCCTGCATCATCTCGTCGTTCGGCTTGCGATGATCGCCGTAGAGCGAATGGATCGGCACGTTCCAGAAGGGATGCCAGGAGCTCGCCGCCTTTTCGCCTGCCGCCACGTTGCCGAAAAATCCGTGCTCGGCCGAAAAGAGCGCCGTCATCTTGCCGGGAAGCGCGTTCACCAGCCGACGCGTCGTGCTGGTGGCCTGCATGGTCAAGAGCCCGTAGCGATGTCCGCTCTCGCGCAGATCGTCGATAAGCCCCTCGTAGTTTGTGATCATGTGCTTTCCTTTCCTTTGTCGAGCGCCACTCGCATGGACCCGACCTTAGCCGCCATAGTTACAAGTGAAAAATCGCTTCCGTTCCGGACCAGTTCGTCGCCGGCCGCGCCGTGCAGCCACACGCCCGCCGACGCCGACCCCAACGCCTCGCCCTTCCGGTACGCCCACCTCGCGGCGATGATGCCGGAGAGGAGATCGCCCATCCCGCCCATCGCCATAAAGGGGTTTCCGCTATCGTTGACGTAAACCCGCTCGCCGTCCGTCACTATCGTGCCCGGACCCTTCAACACGACTATCGCCCCGTAAAGCCGCGCCAACTCCTTGGCGCACTCCCGGCGATTCGCCTTGACCGCTTCCCGCGACCGGCCCCACAGCCGCGCCGCCTCGCCTTCGTGCGGGGTGAAAACGAGTTCCTTGCCGGGAAAAGGGCCAAAGCCTCTCCCTCCGGGATAGCGACGCGCGATCGCATTCAAGGCGTCGGCGTCCACCACCAGCCGCGTTTGCGGTCCGGCCAAAATCGCTTCCGTTATCGCCTCCGCCTGTTCGCCGTCCCCCAGGCCCATCCCGATCGCCAGCACGTCGCACTTTGGGGTCTCGGTTCCCGGCATCAAATCGGCCAAGGTCGCTTCCGGCACCAGCACCGCTGCCGCCATTCGGGACTCGACCGGCACCATCAATTGCACCAACCCCGCACCGGCTGCTCTCGCCCCCAGCCCCGCTATCGCCGGAGCATGGGCAAACCGGGAGGACCCGCCCACGATCGTGACCGTTCCTACCGTATGTTTGCTGGCGTCCAGGTCCCTGGGCCCGAACGCACTCGACAGAGTTTCTTCCATTTTGGGATATATTATACCAAATTTTCCGGCAAAAAGCAAGAGGAAATTGCATCTTGCAAGCTGGAAAATACTTGGGCGATTGAGCGGATCGAATCGTCCGGTTCTCGCCGATCGGGAATCATCACGGCCCGGCAACCGGCCTTGACTGCCGCCTGGATGCCGGTGAAGGCGTCTTCGAACACCACGCAATCTTGCGGTTTTTCGCCCAGTTTGGCTGCCGCCAAAAGGAAAATATCCGGATTCGGCTTGCCGTGCGTCACGTCCTCGCCCGCCACGATGGCCCCAAAGTAGCGTTTGAGTCCCGTCGACCCCAGATTCCACTCGATGCAGTCCCTCGGCGAAGACGACGCCAGCGCCATTTTGACCCCGCGCCCCGCAAAAAACTCCAATATCTCCCGCGCGCCCGGCTTGAGCTTGGGGGGTGCCGCGAGGAGCAGCTCCCTCGCGCGAACCATCACCTCGTCGATATACCCTTCCACGTCGTCGATCTTGATGAGTCTCGCCACTTCCTCCCCTATCTCCCCGCGCCCGAAGCCCGAAATCCTCCGCGTCATCGCATCCGTAAAGCCGTATCCGTGCCGCTCCGACACTTCCACCCAGGCTTTGGCGTAGACGCTTTCGGTGTCGAATAAGAGCCCGTCCTGATCGAATATGGCGCCCTTGATCATCCTTACGCGCCCAAAAGTCCGCTCGTCCACTCGCCGATCGTCTTGCGCCCCAGCTCTTTAAGGCCGCGCCGCGTAAAGGCTTCGAGCACTTCCGGATAAAGTTCCGTCAAGATGCCGGAAATGATGAGATGCTTCTTGACGGTCGGCGCTATCTCGTCAGCGAATTTGATGAGGAGCGGCCCCAAGATATTGGCCGCCACCAGATCGGCCCGTCCCAAATCGCGCTTGACCTTGGCCCCCAGCCCGTACCGGAAAAACTCGATCTCCGTTCCGTTCTTGCCGGCATTCTCCCGCGAGGCCTCCACCGCCTCCTGGTCCACGTCGAAGCCCCTCACCTCGCCCACGCCCAGCTTCTTGGCGGCGATGGAAAGGATGCCGGACCCGCAGCCCATGTCGAGGAAAGACTCCACCCCGCCCTTCGATACCGCTTCGTCGATGAACTCGAGGCACGCTTTGGTCGTCTCGTACTTGCCGGTGCCGAAGGCGAGGCCCGGGTCGATCGATACCACCACGTCGCCCGGATTCGTCTTTGGCTGGGGCTCCCAGTCCGGATGGACTATCACATGCCGCCCGATGCGCTCGGTCGTAAAGTGTCTCCGGTACGCGAACTTCCAATCTTCGTCCGGCACCTCGCGCACCGTGAGTTCCGCCTCCGCGCCCACGATCTCGAGCGCGTCTTTTAAAAGTCGCTTGGCCTCTTCCGTCCGTTCGGCCTCGGGAAAGTACAGCTGCACGTCGGTGAGACTCGCCTCCACCGACCGGTACGAGGACAAAACGAAATCCCCTCCGTCGAACACTTCGAAGAGGGGATTGACCAACTGTTCGGGAATCGAACAGTATACGAGCGTCATCGCTTACTTGGCCTTCTTGGCGGCGAGCTTCTTCACCACCGTGGGACGCTGCACCAGCACGCGCACGTCATCGTCGCCCATCAGCTTGACGTCGGCTTCGTCCATGCCCATCTTGACCAGACGGCGACGCTGCGCGGCGTTCTTGCGCGCCTTGCCGGCCGGCGTCTTGCAAGGACGAACGTGAGATTCCTTACGGAGTGTACGACCTGTACCCATTCTGCACCTCTACTTTCTTGACTTTGAAATTTGCAAAAGTGTTTGATATTATATCATATTTTCCCCTCAAAAGTCAATAAGGAAAATGAAAAACTTATCGCCCGCAGTTCGTTATAATAGAAGACACCATTGGCGAAAACTGGCAAGGGGGGAGCAAGTTTGTTCGTCAAATGAATGGACACCAACGAGAAAAAAGAGTATAATGGAGGAATGAACATGTCATTCGGAGCAACCAAGGAGTA
>JAFXXW010000026.1 GCA_017542055.1 Kiritimatiellia bacterium | reverse complement strand
CTCGATTCTGCAAGGTGCCATAACCCTCGGCCCCAAACCCATATCCAAAAAGAAATCCAACCTCGAAAGTGTCCGAATTCTGACGAACAACAATCAGCGCAACTCAAACAAAAGTGTCTTTTCTACTTGACGAACTGGGCCCGCCCCCACTTTACTTTCTCTCAGCGGGGGACGACGAGGAAGACCTTGTCGCCGACGCGGCAGCGGGGGGTGCGCAGGGTGAACCACTCGCCCTTGCCGGCTTGCGTCAGCACCTCCTCGTCGCGACGAAGTTCGCCGGCTACCAGGTCCTTGACTCCGGTGGTGGCGCCTTGGATCTGGAGACGGTCGCCGGAACGGACCAAGTTGTCCTGGACCTTGATCTGGGCGATGCCGGCCTGGACGAAATAGTCGATAACCACGCCCAAATGGCGCTTCACGGTGGTGGAAAGCGAATCTTCGGAGTCGGTGAACTGGTTCTCGCCCGGGCGACCGTAGAACATGCCCCGGCTAAATTCGCGGTGGAAGACGGTCTTGACCTTTTCCGTCAATTCCGCCACCAATTCCGGCGTGTAGGTGTCGGCCAGGACCGCGTCCACCGCCCGGCGATAGCACTCCACCGTGGTCTTCACGTATTCGGCGTTGCGCGCGCGGCCTTCGATCTTGAACGAGGCGATGCCGGCCGCCATGAGCCGGTCCACAAAGGCGAGACTGCACAAGTCCCGCGCGGAAAGGACGGTATGCGGCTCCACGATAAAGCGCGTATCGGATTCGTGCACGGGCTTGCCGTCCTTGTCCTCGTACAGATCCACCGCCTGCACCAGAAAACGCCGTCGGCACGGCTGGCGACACTCGCCCCGGCAGGCGCTTTTGCCGAACGCCTCGTGACTCATGAGACAGCGTCCGCTTTCCGCCACGCATTGCGCTCCATGCACGAAAGTCTCGATTTCCATGCCGGTTTTATCGATTATCGCTTTGACTTCGGCGAGCGTACACTCCCGCGCCAGCACCACGCGCTCCACGCCCTGCGCGGCCAAAAACTGGACCGCCGCCGAATTGGAAGTGGACATTTGCGTCGAGACGTGGATATGTACGCCGTGCTTCCGGCAAAGTTCGATGACGCCCCAGTCCGCCACGATGAAGGCGTCCACGTAAGGTTTAGAGTCGGCGATGAGCCGGTCGATACCGTCAAGCTCGTCCTCGAACGCGATGGCGTTGAGCGCCAAATACGCCTTGACCCCCTGCTCGCGGCACCGGCGATGGATCTCCGGCAGGTCCTCGGTCCGGAAGTTGACGCCGCTCCTGGCACGCATGTTGAAGGTGCCGAGCCCGAAATAGACCGCATCCGCCCCCGCGTCCAACGCGGCCTGGAGACAGGTGAAGTCGCCCGCCGGAGCCAGAATTTCCGGTCTTTTCACGTCAAAACCTCCATTCCGAGCGCGATCATGGCCGGCATCGTCAAGATGCTGAGAAGCGTAGTGCCGCTGACGATGCCGACGGCGCTATCGACGTCTTTGCCGTACTTGGCCGCGAGCATGCTGTTGAGGGCGGCGGCCGGCGCCGAAGCGGCAATCACCACCGCCACCATCATGGCGGGATGGAGGAAGGACTTGAACGGCAGCATGAGCCCGATGACGCCGAGCGGAAACACCACCAACCGGACGAGCGTGGCCAGATAGGCGTTGCGGTTGCGACCGAGCGGACGCAAATCCGCCCCCGCCAGGTAAAAGCCGATGACCAGCATCGCAAGGGGCGTGTTGAGGTTGCCCAGCATCTCCACCGGCACGCTCACGATCGCCGGGAGGCGGATGGAGAGGACAAACCAGGGGAGCCCCAGGGCGAGACCGACAAAGCCCGGATTGAACATCATCTTGAGCACTTCGCCGCGCGTCATTCGCCCCAGCGACTCGCCGCGGATCTGCATCATCCCCCACGACCAGATGAAGAGATTGAACACCGCCACGTAGACGATGCCGAAAAACACCCCTTCCGGGCCCAAAATGGCCTCTTCCAGCGGGAGCCCCATAAAGCCCGCGTTGCTGAAGGCGGCCGCCACCCGGAGAACGCCGCGCGTTTCCTTTTTTCCGCCATGAATGAAGAGATACGCGAGCAAAATGGCGAGCGCATGCACCGCCGCCACTACCACGAACGTCAGCCCCAGATGCTTCATCATCTGCGCCTCGAAGGGTCGCTGGAACGCGCCCACCACGAGACAGGGCGTGACCACGATGACGAGCAGGTTGACCATTCCCTTGGCGGAGGCGTCGTCCACCCACTTGAAGCGACGCGCCAGCGCCCCCACGCCCATCAACGCGAAAAGTACGAGCACTTGGCGGAAAACCAGGAAAAAACCGTCCATTACATCTGCAAAAAGGGATTGCCGTCCTTCTCCACCCCGATGGTGGTGAGGTTGCCGTGGCCCGGCACCACCCAGGTGTCGTCCGGGAGCGCCGTAAGCTTCCTGAGCGACGCCATCAAAGTGGGCATGTCGCCCCCGGGGAGGTCGGTGCGACCCACCGAAAAGTTGAAGAGCGTATCGCCCGAAAAGAGCAGCTTGTCGCCGGGGAACCAATAGCAGACGCCGCCGGGCGTGTGGCCGGGCGTTTCGATTACCGTGCAGCCCTCGATCGATTCCGGCGTCCAGACGACGTTCCGGGGCATGGGCGCCGGGGGATAGTCGGGCGGAAAGTTGTTGAGCGGATGGGTGATCACCTTGGCGTCCTCGGGATGGACGTAGACCGGCAAATCCGGCCACCGCGCCTGCAGGTCCTGAATGGCGCCGATGTGGTCGAAATGCGCATGCGTAAGAAGAATGGCCTTGGGCGCGGCGCCGTCGAGCGCGGCCACGATGCGCTCCGCTTCGGCCCCGGGATCGATGATGTAACCGCCGTAAATCGAGCAGTTTTCTTCGAAAACGCCAACCGAGATCGTTTTTCTTTCCATTACCAGATTCCTAGTTTGAGATACGGCAAGACCGATTTTTCGAGGTAGGTGTCGAGGTCGAACAGCGACACGCCCGCGAGATTGTGTTTGCGCACGAGGCAGATCTGGTCGATCACGCCTTTGGCGTCGAGCCGCGACTCGTTGGCCGTCACCCCCAGTCCCGCGATGATCCGGCGCGCATTCTTGGCCGGTACGGCATGTTGCGCCAAAAACGACTCGAACTTGGCCATATCCTCCGAATAGTCCATCGGCACCACGTAGTCCACGAGATTGAGGTCGAGCCAACGTTCCCAATCCTGTCCCACCGACGCCACGCAGGCGGGATACTTGCCCAGCACCGCCGCCGTCAGCCACTTGGGCCGGGGCGTGCGGATGCGCGCTTCCGCCACGAATCGGGCGATGACCGGCGCGGCCGAAGGCGGTTTGGCGCTCCGCTCGTACCAGCGCACGAAGTCCAGATGCACGCCGTCCACCCGGTATTTGGCGTTGATTTCCTCGATGGCCCTAAGCACGTGGCGTTGCACTTCCGGGTGGGCGGGATTGAGATATTCCGTGTCTTTGCCGTCGGCCGTCTTGAGCGTCCAGCCCCGGCTGCGAAAGTCCGCCAACGTCTTGGGCGAAGACCGTGTGGCGGTAAAACACAGCACCCACGCATGCACCCGGATGCCGGTGCCCTTGGCGGCCTGGAGACACGCGGCAAGTTGATCGCCCTCGTTGAAAAAGGTTTGGCTCTTGGGCAGGACGGACGAGTTGTAATGCGCAAAACCCGCCCCCGCCACGTTCACGAAGAGATCGGTAACGCGCGCTTCTTGCAGCACCTTGAACGTTTTGGGCCAGTTTCCGGGGTAGAGTCCGCAGCCCGAATGGTCCCACACGGCATGGATTTCGCCCTTGCGCGGCACTTGTTTCAAGGCGTAGGCCCTAAGCCGGGCGGCGGCTTCGCGTCGCTTTTGGCTGAAAGCTTCCCAATTCCAGAGCGCGGGCGACACGCTGCCGCAAATGGCCGCCACCAGTTGCGCTTTCAAGGTTTCGTCGCCGTCGGCCAACAGGACGTGCGTCATCCAATAGCCCTGTTTGGAACCGAGCCAGGCGGCGTCGCCCGTCGATTTGCCGGTGCGGTCGCTCCACCAGGCGATGACGCGCGAGCGGCCCTCGATGGGCGCGGCGCTCTGCAGCACGGTGGAGCTTTGGATGATTCGATCCGGAAAGCCGGGGGGAACTTGCTTGACAAAGTCCATCCTACTCCAGCAACCGGGATATTTGGCCGTCTTGTAGCCGGTGGGCCTGACCCCCATGAGCGCGCCCAGTCGCGGCGAGGCGGAATGGAACACCACCAGTTTGCCGCCCCCGCCCACGTACGCGGCCAATTGCTTCATTTCGGCGTCGCTCGGTTCGTTGAAGCCCACCAGGAACGTCACGGGGCTGGACTTCATCCGACCCATTTCAGCGGGAGTTATAACCTCAGCCGACACTTCCGCGCCCTTGAGCCAGCGCTGGAGGTGGCGCGACAGCGAGGTGTAATACCCCGGTTCGTGCGCCACGATCATCACTGCCGCCAAAATCGATGCGATCATGGGGTCAAATCCGGCCGCATTTGCCGGGTGAGTTTGGCGGCTTCGCTTTGGCGCCACGCTTCGGCCTTGACGTGGTCGCCCCCGAGGAGCACCTCGGGCACTTTCATGCCCCGGAAATCGGCCGGGTGCGTGTATTGCGGCGCTTCCAGGGTGGCGCCGTCCGAAAAACTCTCGCTCCGGGTGGCGGCCATTCCCCCGCCCAACACGCCGGGCAGGAGCCGGACGATCGCGTCGGTCATGGCGGCCGCGGCCAGTTCCCCGCCCGTCATCACAAAATCGCCGATCGAAAACTCGTCGGTGGCGAGCGTCCGGATGCGCGCGTCGAAGCCTTCGTAATGGCCGCACATGAAGATGAGGTGCTCCGCCTCGGAAAGCTCCCGCGCGTCGGACTGCTGGAAGCGCTTGCCGGCGGGAGTGGTCATGATGATGCGCGGCCGGGCGGTGCAGTCCCGGGTCAGCGTTTCGATGGCTTCGAACCAGGGCGCGCACATCATCAGCATGCCCGGGCCTCCGCCGTAGGGACGATCGTCCACCGTGCGCCGCTTGTCGTGCGCGAAGTCCCGGAGGTCGTGGATAAAGATTTCGCACGCGCCCTTGCGTTGGGCGCGTGCGACGATCGATTCCCGCAGGAATCCTTCGAACATCCTCGGCTGAACGCTAACGATGTCGATCTTCATCCATCCGATTTATCCGCTTACCTCTTGACGAGCTTGCGGACCGCCTTGTGCGAGCAGAAGGTGCGCTCGGTGTAGAGCTTGCTGCGCCACGAGGGGGATTTTTTGACCACCTTGATGGCCTGGATCCACGGGCTGTTGAACGGGAAGAGCTTCTCCACCCGGACGCCGTAGCTTTCGCGGCTGACGGTGAAATTGCCCGCCACGTTCTTGCGGCCGTTGTCGATGGCCAGCACCTTGCCTTCGAAATCCTGCACGCGGAACTTGTCGCCTTCCTTGATCTTGATGGAAACGCGGACGATATCGCCGGTGCGAAATTCGGGGTAGTTCTTCTTGGCCGCTTCCGCCGTCTGTTCGGCGTTGATCTTGTCGATGATACCCATGATTAGGCCTCCTTCTTAGCCTGGGCCTTGCGGGCGTGGTGCGGCTTGAGGTTGGGGTTCTTCGCGCGGCGGATGAGGCTGGCCACGGTGGCCGAAGGCTTGGCGCCCTTGCTGAGCCAGTAGTCCACGCGCTTGAGGTCGAGCTTGAAGTTGTTCTCCTTGACCTGGGTGTCGTAGGAGCCCAGGATTTCCAGGAACTTGCCGTCGCGCGGCGAGCGTTCGTCGGCCGCCACGATACGGTAGGCCGCATGGTTGGTGCAGCCCGTTCTGCGCATTCTGATCTTGACCATTTTCTGTTGTCTTTCCTTTGATGGATGAATTTTAGACGTGTATTATATCATATATCGGGACAAAAAGCAAGAGAAAAATACGCAAACGCATTTTTTTTTTTTTCGCCCCCTCAGTCCCGCGGACGCAGGTAGAACCGACCGATCACGCGCGAAGTGCTGATGGTGTCGATGAACGAGCCGGGGTCGATCGACTTGCAGATGGCGTAGATGTGCGCGGTGTCGTCCGCCGCCACCACCGACATCACAAGGCTCTTGTCCTCGCCCGAAAACGCGCCTTTGGCCTCCAGCACCGTGGCGCCGTGATGGCTGAGGCGATAGATGGCCTCGCAGACCTTTTCGGGGCGCGTGGTGACGATGAGGAGCGTCTGGTACTGGTAGGTGCGGTACATGAGGTGCACCACCTGCAGCGTGATGAACTGGTAGACGATGGAATAGAGCGCGCCCGACCAGCCGAAGATGTAGCCGCCGCACAAGAGGATGGACGCGTTCAGCGCGAGAATGAGATTCCACGTTTCGCGGCCCTTCTTTTCCGAGAGATAGATGGCGATGAAGTCCGTTCCGCCCGTAGTGGCGTTGCACCTGAGGCACAGCGACATGGCGAAACCGAACAAGATGCCGCCGAAGATGCTCGTCACGAACGGGTCGGTCTGGAGTCGCGCCAGCTCCTGCGCCGGCACGAGCGCGTCCAGCCACGCCATCGGGAGCAAGTCCGTCAACAGACCCGACATCACGATGACGTAAACCGACTGCAAGGTGAACTTGCGTCCCACGTAGGCGAAACCGATCCAGGCCGGAATGGCGTTGAGCACGATGTTGATGGGCGAAAACGGCACCGTCCAGTGCCACCCCAGCGCGTCCACCAGGCCTTGCCCGATTCGCTGCAGCAGCATGGTGAGACCCGCGGCGCCGCCGGGATAAAGTCCGCCCCAGGCCACGAACGTGCGGTAATTGAGCGCCATGATGAACGTGGCGAAGGTCAGCGTGAGATAACGCCCCAGTTCGATCCGGAATTTGGTTTTGGCCGTAATCATGGACGCGCTCCTTTCCAGCACATGCCCCGGACCTCCACCGCGCCGAAAGCTTCGTCCACCGCCTTTGTCACGCCGAACGCCGGATTGGGATTGCCGTAATCATGCCCGCAAATCGTCTTCACCCCCAGGCGCTTGGCCCAGTCGATTTCCGCCTTGACCGCCGCATACGAATGTTCGGCATCGAGGAATACGGCATCCGGCACGAAAGCGCACGTGGCGCGGAACCGGTCGGAGTCCATGGCGCAAAGTTCCACCTGGCCGCGCTTCAATTCGGCATGGAGAATCTTTTCCGTAAACTCACGGTGCAGCGCGGGCGGGAGGCCGAAAGGATTCCAGCAGAAATTGTCCACCGCCACGATCTTGAGGCCGGGCCGCGCCTCCGCGATGCGCTTGGCGGCAAGTCCGAACAGCGTGCCCATTTCGACCAGCGTCCCGGTGGCCGGGAGCCAACTCAGGAGCCCTTCCAGTTCCGCTTCCGAAAGTCCCCCCAAGGCGTCCATATAGCAGTTGCCTTCGCCATACACGTAGGATAAAGTCGAAAACGCGCTTTTGGCCGCGCGCCAATTCTTAAGCAGCGTCCAAATTCGACGGATCATGGCAAGACCTCCTTTGCGCCAATCGCGAGCACCCGGTCCGCCCAGGCCGGACAGGAAAAGTTGGCGGCGAGTTTCCGACCCGCTTCGCCCATGGCGCGCCTTTTGGCCGCGTCGAGCCGCTCCATTCGCGCCATCGCCGCCGCCAGTTCCTCCACCTTGCCCGCTCGCACGATGAAGCCGTTGTCCGCCACCACCTCGTGCCGGGCCCCGCAGCGATTCGTGCAGATGATGGGGAGCCCCGCCCCCGCCGCCTCCGCCAGCACCACGCCCCACGGCTCTTCGCGACTGGCCAGGATGAACGCGTCGGCTTGGGCGTAGTAGCGCGCCACCTCGTCGGGACTGGAAGTGCTCACCACCTTGAGACCCCACGCGCCGCCCCTTTGCCGGTAAAGTTCGTGCGCCGCCCTAAGCACGTCCACGCCCTTTTCCCGGGCTTCGCGTCCCACCTGCAGAAAACCCGCGCCTCCGCGCCAGGCACCGAAACGTTCGAGATTGGTGCCGAAAAGTCCCCGGAAGATGCGCTCTTCCCGGAATCCCAGCCATTTGGCGTACCGGGCCGCCGCCTGTCCCGGCACCCAGGCGCCATCGAACTGCCGGAGGTAATGGCGGAGGACCGCCCGGGCCGCGATTTTGCGCAGACTCCATCGCCAGGGCAAATCGAAACAGCAGATCTTTTTGGCCCCGTTCCAGTCGCGCCGGGCCGCTTCCTTGCACATCGCGTTGCGCCACCCGACCGTAAAGACCACGTCGGGGCGCCAGTCGTCCGGCAACTTGTCGCTCCAGTCCAGTCCCCGCATGACCTCGTCCGCCTTGAACGCGCCGCCGAAATACTTTTCGCCCAGATCCACCGCCACCTTGAGCTCCACGTCCGGCCGCCCCGCCAGCTCCCGCCAGCAGTCGCCCATATATCCCGTGATACCCGGCCAGACGAAAAGGATTTTCATTTACTTGAGGTAGGCCGCAATGGCGAGCGCGGCATAGGCGCCGTCGCCCGCGGCGATGATGGCCTGACGGAATTTGGGCTGGGCGCAGTCGCCCGCCGCGAACACGCCGGGAACCGAGGTGAATACGCGCTCGTGCGTCACGATGGTGCCGGCATCATCCAGTTCCACGCCCTTCAAAAACTTGGTTTGGGGGATGCGGCGGGTCACGATAAATGCGCCATCGGTCTCGATTTCGCCCACTTTCGTCAGCTTGGCGCCATCGCCCGAGAAGGACCCGGCCTCCGCGGGAGCCACCACGCCCACCACGATATCGCCCACCTTCTCGAGGTAGTTCTTGGCGGCTTGGGCGGCGGGACCCGTACCCACCACCACCACGCGCTTGCCCTTGTAGAAGGCGGCGTCGCACGTAAGGCAGCCGGAAACGCCCCTGCCCCAATACTGCGCCTCGCCGGGGAGTCCCGTCTTTTCGATGCTGGCGCCGGTGGCCACCAACACGGCGCGGGCGGAGTAATTGCCGATCATGCCGGCAAGTTCGATCGCCTCGCCCTTGCGCTCGAGATTCGTCACCTCGTCCATCTGGAAGCGCACCCCCAGCCGCTCGGCCTGGGATCGGATGGACTTGATGATCTCCGGCCCGGTGACCGTTCCGAATCCCGGAAAGTTGTCCACGTGATTGGTGGTCATAAGCTGTCCGCCCGACTCCATGCCCTCCAATACGAGCGGCGAGAGACCCGCGCGCGCCAGATAGATGCCGGCCGTCATGCCGGCCGGTCCGGAACCGACGATAATCACGTTTTCCATCATATCTCCCTCCCCAAAACTAGCGCCAACACGGTGTTGGCCTCCATCGCGGCGGCAATTCCCACCCGGGCCGATTGCGGGGCGAGGGTGTCCGAAACGGACGCTTCGCCGTCGCCCGCGAGATAGAGGTTGCCGAGTTTTTTGAGCCGGATGGCGTTGCTGCGACCGAACCCGGCCAGTCCGCTGGCACCCACCACCGGACGCTTGTCGCCCAGAAAAGCGTTGTAGAAGACGGCCTTCGTTTCCGCCACGTCGAGCGCCTCCACCAGAATGTCGCAATCGGCATAGAGCGCGCGTACGCCCTCCACGTCCAGATGGCGGTCGTCGATTTGGAGCTTGAGGTCCGGCTCGATCCTCAGCAGGTTGTCGCGGAGCGCCTCCACCTTCTTCATGCCCACCTGGTCGCGGAAAAAGAACTGGCGGTTGAGATTGGATTCGCTTACCGTATCGAAATCGCAAATAGTCAGCCGCTTCACCCCGGCGCGCACCAGGTGCATGGCCACGTTGCTTCCCAGTCCCCCCGCTCCGGCGATGCCCACCTGGACTCGCTCCAGTTTTTCGCGCTCGGCCGCAGCAAGGTAGGGATTGGTCATGTCAGCCCCGGAAAATGAAGTACTTGCGGATGAAGAAGTTGACGACAAAGCTCACGCCCACTTCGATGAACACCGCGAGCGTCGTCATCAGCCCCAGATAGCCGATCAGCGCGGAACTCAAAGTGATGGCGAGGAAAGTGGCAAAGGCGGCCGCCGAAAAGAAGAGCAGGAATTCCGCGAGCGGACCGAACTTGCCGGGCGTGAACACGAAGCGGCGGTTCATCAGCCAGCAAAAGACGTTGGCCACCACGAAGCCGATGGAGGTGGCCCAGGCGAAACGCCAGGCGCGCACCGCATCGGACACGTCCGCCACCGGAAAGCCGAGTTGCCGCACCGCCACGTCGTCCGGGGCGAGGCACCCTAGACACGAACAGGCGAGCGCATAGAATACGCCCGTCTGCACGATGGTGGCCAAGACGCCGATGACGCCGTACTTGGCAAGTTGCCAAAAGGCCTTAAACATTCAGCTGTGATTCGTCCTTCTTGACGTTCGTAAGCCGGTCGATCATCGCCTGGTCGATGGTCTCGATGCCCAGCGGCTTGGCGGTCTTCCAGCCGCCGCGGGTGAAGTCCGGCACGTCCTGCGAATCGCCGCGATGGAGCGCGGAACGCTCGGACAGCTCGGCCACCGCGCAGGAAGCCGCGAGGTCGTACACATCCATATCCAAGGGGAGTCCGTTCTGGAGGCAGTAGCACAGCCGGAGATCCATCAGGAAGTCCATGCCGCCATGACCGCCCACCTTCTGCGCGATCTCGCCGGCCACCTTCCACAGCGGGTGCTGGTATTCGTCGGCCAAACGGTTGGCCGCTTCCTTGTCGAGCCAGGCGTGGGCGCCTTCGCCGGGCGCTTCGGCGAGCGCGATCTGGAAATCGTAATCGCGGCCGATGCCCTTGAGGATGCCCTGGGTGCCGGAAACGAGATTGATGCGGCTATAGGGACGCGCGCTCGTGACGTCGTGCTGCACCATGATCGTCTTGCCGTTGACCGTCTTGATGACGGTGGTGGACATGTCGCCGCACTTGGGATGGAGCTTGGCCTGCCAGCTGCCCTCGCCGAACTTGACCTTGGCGTAGGCGTCCATGCCGAACTGGTCGGACGACACGCAGGTGAGGTAGTCGAAGCGATCGCCGCGATTGACGTTCATGGCCTGCATCACCGGCACGAGACCGTGCGTGGCGTAGGGATTGCCGTAATGCTCGGTGTTCCACTTGAGCCGCCAATAGCCCTGATAGCCGCCCTTCTGCGGATCGAGGTAGTTGAGTTCGCGCAGGTCGTGGATGTAGGCGCCCTCGGCATGGACGATCTCGCCGAACTTGCCGTTGCGCGCCAGATTGAGCGAAAGCATTTCGATTTCGCCGTAGCAGCAGTTCTCCAGCTGCATGCAGTGGCGGCGGGTGCGCTCGCTCGTTTCCACCAGCGCCCAGCATTCGTCCAGATACATGGCCGAAGGCACTTCGATAGCGGCGTGCTTGCCGTGCTCCATGGCGTAAAGCGCGATGGGGGTGTGGAGCTTCCACGGGGTGACGATATAGATGAGGTCGAGGTCGCTCTCGCACATGGCCTTGTAGGCTTCGGCGCCCACGTAGGGGACGGCCGCGCCGTATCCGTTGGCCTTGAGCCAGGCGTTCTGGGCTTCCACGCGTTCCGGGAGGAGGTCGCACAGCGCCGCCACCTTGACGCCGGGGATGGAAGCGAGGCGATGCACCGCGCTGGGGCCGCGCATGCCCAGACCCGCCACGCCGATCCGCACTTCCTTGATCGCCGGCGCGGCAAAGCCGGACATCGTCCCGCTGTCGGCCAGCTTGACGGCGGCCGAAGCCTTGCCGGAAAGCGCGGCCATCGCGCCCAGCCACATGGTACCCTTCAAAAACTCTCTGCGATCTGTCATAGTCATATACTCCTTGATGTAGGTTATGGGTTCAAACTCAGCCGTTGCGTCCGCGCAGCGAACCGTGGCTCAAAAAGCCGTCGTACTTGCGCACCAAAAGATGCGACTCCATGATGCGCAGCGTATCCAGCGCCACGCCCACCACGATGAGGAGCGAGGTGCCGCCGAAGAAGCTGGCGATGGCCCACGGCACGCTCATCCAGCCCATGAGGAGCATCGGGATGAGCGCCACGATCAAGAGACCCGTGCCGCCGATGAGCGTGATCTTGGTCATCATGTCGTCCAGGAATTCGGCGGTGGCGCGTCCCGGACGGATGCCGGGGATGTAGCTGCCGTCCTTCTTGAGATTCTCGGAAATGTCGATGGCGTTGAACTGCGTGGCCACCCAGAAGAACGCGAAGAACATGATCAGCGCCGCGTAGACCAGCATGTGGAGCGCGGTTGGGTTGCTCAGATTCTGCGCAAAGCGGTTGAGCGCGCCGGAAATGCCGGCGGAGGTGGGATCGGTCAGCTTCATCAGAATGGCCGAAGGAATCTGGATGAGCGGCTGCGCGAAGATGATGGGCATGACGCCGGTGTAGTTGACGCGAAGCGGCATGTACGTCTGCTGCATGCCGTAGGTGTTGCCGCCGCCCACGCTGCGGCGCGTGGTGTGGATGGCCACCTTGCGGACGCCCTGGGTGAGGAGCACCGTGCCCATCACGACCGCCATGAAAAAGAGAACGAGAATCGGCAATTCCGCGATGGGCGCCGACGCCTGCACCCCGCCCAAACCGAAATAGCGCTCCCAAGCGCTGATGAGCGCCTGCGGCAGACGCGAGGTGATGTTGATCATGATGATGAGCGAGGCGCCGTTGCCGATGCCGAAAGTGGTGATCTGGTCCGCCAGCCACATCACGAAGAGCGAGGCGGTGGTCATGCCGATAACCGTCATCAGGTGGAAACCAAGCCCGGGATTGACCACGATTTCGGCGCCCGCGAACGCCGGTCCCAGCGCTCCCGGATGGGTAAGCATGGTGGCGATGCCCCAAGACTGCACCACGCAAAGGACAATGGTGAGATAGCGGGTGATCTGCGAAAGCTGCTGCCGACCCGACTCGCCCTCCTTCTTGAGCTTCTCGAGGGTGGGGATGACCGAGCTCAACAGCTGGATCACGATCTGCGCCGAGATGTAAGGCCAGATGGACAGGAAACCGATGGCGCATTGGGCCATGGCGCCGCCGGTAAAGACGTCGAACCAGTCCAGGAGTCCGCCGCCGGCGGAATTCTGGCGGGCGGTTTCGATGACCGACTGCAATGCGCGCCAGTCCACGCCGGGGGCGGGAATCTGCGACACGAGACGGCACACGAACACGAGTCCGAGCGTAATCAAAATTTTCTTCCTCAGCTCCGGAATCCGGAACGCGTTGGAAAAGCCTTTCATCATCGACATGGTTTGCTTCCTTCTTGCTACTTTGGGTCTATTGTTGTATATTATATCAAATTTGGCGGATTCTTTCAAGGTCCCGGCGCAAAGCTTTTTCTTTGAGACTTTCGCGCTTGTCGTGCAAGGCCTTGCCCCGGCACACCCCCAGCTCCACTTTCATCCGGCCGTTTTTGAGGTGGATATTTAGCGGAATTAGCGTCAAACCCTTGGCTTCCGTCTTCATTTTGAGTTCGTCCACCTCTTTCCGGTGGACCAGCAATTTGCGGTTCCGGAGCGGATTGTGGTTGAATCGGTTGCCGAAAGTGTAGACCGGGATGTTCATGCCCACCAGATAGAGTTCGCCGCCCAGCACCGCGCCGTAAGCCCCTGCGAGGGAACCTTGCCCCTGACGCAATACTTTCACTTCGGTGCCTGTAAGCGCAATACCGCACTCGATGTTTTCGAGTACGGTATAGTCATGCCGGGCGCGACGGTTCTCGATCACTTAGGGAGCGTACAGCGACTGCACGTTGAAGTTGTGTTTGCCGCTGTTCCAGCGGGCCTTGGCTTCTTCGGCCTTGGCGATGGCGTCGTAGTCGATCTCCGCCACCAGCTTGCCGGCGGCAATCTCCTTGAGCGCGATGTCGCATTTGTCGTCGTCGAGCGAATCGGGACGGATGAGCGGCTTGGCGCCGTTGATGAGCTC
Source organism: Kiritimatiellia bacterium (assembly GCA_017542055.1). GTDB lineage: Bacteria > Verrucomicrobiota > Kiritimatiellia > RFP12 > UBA1067 > UBA1067. The sequence continues at coordinate 19,536 of JAFXXW010000026.1, read as the reverse complement.
GCGCTCGCGACGGGACACCAGATTGACCAGCACCGGAACCGAACCGATCTTGGCCAGCGCATCCTTCAAGAGTTTAGTTTCCATTTTGCTTTCTCCTTGTAAATCGTTTCAGACCGCGCGATACTTCTCCACCGCCGCCTGCCAGGCCGGCGATCCGCAGTAGCCGCAAGACTTGAACTCCGGGCAGAAACCGCGATACACGCACTCCGGCACGCAACAGGCGGCCACTTCCGGCTCCACCTTGGCGATTTCGTCCACCACCATTTTCCAGGCCGCGCGCGTTTCCGGCGAAGCCTGCGCGCAGAGCCGGCGACGCGAAATGAACATCACCTCGGCCGCGTTGGCCATGCACTCGTGCACGACCGGCGAATCCTGGCGCTTGCCCTCGCGGTTGTCGCCCGTGCGATCGGTGCGCTGGGTTGACACGAAATGCTCGATGCCGTATTTGTGGCGCACGAAATGCACGCTCACCCAGTAGGGCAGATCGATCCACTTCCAGTTGAACATCAGCTTGCGGATGGGCGAATGCTCCGCGAGGAGGATGCGCTTTTTCCACCTGGCTCCGGGCTCCTTGGTGCCCTCGTCCTGCCGGATCGTGGTGCGGGCGGCGTCGGCCACCATGCGCCACGTGCCGATAACGTTCAGAAACTTGATGCTTGCCGACATATCCTTGTCACCTCACCACGAAGTTGACCATGCGCTTGGGCACGGCGATAACCTTGACGATGGTTTTCCCTTCCAGGAACTTGGCCACGTCCGCGTTGGACTTGGCCGCCGCCTCCATTTCGGCTGGGGTGGCGTCGGAGGACACCTTTACGCGTCCGCGGAGCTTGCCCAAAACCTGCACGGGAATCTCGATCTCGTCCTCCACCAACGCGCCGGCGTCGTATTCCGGCCAAGGCTCGTAGGCGAGCGACTCCGCGTGGCCCAGGGTTTCCCACAGCTCCTCGCCGAGGTGCGGCGCGAACGGCGCCAGGCACAGCGTGAACTTTTCGGCCGCCTCGCGGGTGGTGGTGGATCCAACCTCGTTGAGGTAGACCATCATCGCCGAAATGGCGGTGTTGAAGCTCATCGACTCCAGGTCGTCCGAGACCTTCTTGACCATCTGGTTGAGGCTCTTCGCCTCCGCCTTGGTGAGCGGACGCTCCTCGCGCGGGGTTTCCGTGACATACTTGTTGGCGCGCCGGAGGAACCGGTGCACGCCTTCCACGCCCTTGGTGGACCAAGGCTTCACGGCCTGCAAGGGTCCCATGAACATCTCGTAGAGCCGGAGACTGTCGGCGCCGAAATCGCGGATGACGTCATCCGGATTGACCACGTTCTTGAGGCTCTTGGACATCTTGGCGGGGAATTCGGTGAGCTCCTCGAGCTCGCCGCCTTCTTCGCGACCGAACGGCTTGCCGTCGCGCCACTCGATTCTATCCATCGGAATCAGCACGCCGCGCTTGGTCTTGTAGGCCATGCCGAGGATCATCCCCTGGTTGACGAGCCGCTGGAACGGTTCCGGCGTGGGCACCAGCCCCAAATCGAACAACACCTTGTGCCAGAAGCGCGCGTAGAGGAGATGCAAAACCGCATGCTCCGCCCCGCCCACGTAAAGGTCCACCGGGAGCCATTCCTTGAGCAGCTCCGGATCGGCGAACGCCTTTTCGTTGTGCGGATCGATGTAACGGAGATAATACCAGCAGCTGCCCGCCCATTGCGGCATGGTGTTCGTTTCCCGCACGCCATGCTTGCCGGTGGCGGGATCGACCACGTTCACCCAGTCCGTCGCCTTCGCGAGGGGCGGCTCGCCCGTTCCGGTGGGCTTGTAGTCGGCCATTTCCGGCAGCGTAAGCGGCAGATCCTCTTCGGGCACGAGCGTTTCGGTGCCGTCTTCCCAGTGGATGACCGGGAACGGTTCGCCCCAGTAGCGCTGGCGCGAAAACAGCCAGTCGCGCAGCTTGTACTGCGTCTTCGCCTTGCCGACGCCCTTCTCCTCCAGCCACTCGATCATCTTCTTGCGGGCGTCGTCCACGGAAAGCCCGGTGAGGAAACCGGACGACACCATCACGCCCGCGGCGATATCGGTAAAGGCGGTCTCGCCCGTGTACGGAACCGGATCGGGGGAGGCGTTCTTGGCCGCGTCGCTGCCGGCGGGCGCCACCACCTGGACGATCGGCAGATCGAACACCTTCGCGAAGTCGAAGTCGCGCTCGTCGTGCGCCGGCACCGCCATGATGGCGCCGGTGCCGTAGGTGGCGAGGACGTAGTCGGAAATGAAAATGGGGATTTCGGTGCCGTTCACCGGATTGTGCCCGGTGACGCCCTCCAGCTTGACGCCGGTCTTTTCCTTGTTGAGCTCGGTGCGCTCGAGGTCGCTCTTGCCGGCGGCCTTGCGCTGATACTCCTTGACCGCGTCGACGTTCTTGACGATGCCGGCCTCGAGCCACTTCCCGACGAGCGCGTGCTCGGGCGAAAGCACCATGTAGGTGGCGCCGAACAGCGTGTCGCACCGGGTGGTGTAGACGGTTATCGTGTCATCCGTGCCGGTGGCCTTGAAATCCACAAGCGCGCCGGTGGACTTGCCGATCCAGTTGCGCTGCATCTCCTTGATGCCGTCCGACCAGTCCAGCGTGTCGAGATCCTTGAGGAGCCGCTCGGCGTATTCGGTGATCTTGAGCATCCACTGGCGCATCGGCTTGCGGATCACCGGATGGTTGCCGCGCTCCGACTTGCCGTCGATCACCTCTTCGTTCGCGAGCACCGTGCCCAGCGCCGGACACCAGTTGACCGGCACTTCCGCCACGTAGGCGAGACCCTTCTTGTAGAGCTGTTCGAAAATCCACTGCGTCCAGCGGTAGTACTTGGGGTCGGTGGTGTTGATTTCGCGGTCCCAGTCGTAGCTGAAACCGAGCGCGCGGATCTGCTCGCGGAAACGATCCACGTTCTTCTTGGTGGTCACCGCCGGATGGGTGCCCGTCTCCACCGCGTACTGCTCGGCGGGAAGCCCGAACGCGTCCCAGCCCATCGGGTGGAGGACGTTGAAACCCTTCATCCGCTTGTAGCGGCAGAGGATGTCGGTGGCGGTGTAGCCTTCCGGGTGTCCCACGTGCAGGCCGGCGCCGGAAGGATACGGGAACATGTCGAGACAGTAGAACTTCTTGGCGCCCGGCTTGTTCTCGGTCTTGAACGTCTTGTGTTCAAGCCAATACCGCTGCCACTTCTTCTCGATGGCGGTAAAGTTGTATTCGCTCATTTCTGCTTCATATCCTCGGTGTGCTCGGCGATGGCGCGGGCGATGGTGCCCGAAATGTCAGCCTGAGCCGCCGAAACCGCCGCCTTGATGGCGTAGAAGATGGTCTTGTGCGAGGAGTTGCCGTGCGTGATGATGACCGCGCCGGGCACGCCCAGCAACGGCGCGCCGCCGTAGATGTCGGGGTCCATCTGGTTCTTGAGCGACTTGAACGCCGGCTTGAGCGTGAGCGCGCAGAGCTTGCGCACGATGTTGGCCATTAGCTCGCGCTTGAGCCAGAAACTGATGGCCTTGGCGATGGACTCGGTGGTCTTGAGCACCACGTTGCCCACGAAGCCGTCGCACACCGCCACATCCACGCCGCCGTTGAAGAAGTCGTGACCTTCGATGTTGCCGATGAAGTTGATGGTCTTGACCTGCTTGAGGAGCGGGAACGTCTCCTTGGTCATCTCGTTGCCCTTGCAATCCTCGGTGCCGATGGAGATGAGCCCCACCGCCGGGGTTTCGCGCTTCAGCACGGCATGCGAATAGGCGCTGCCCATGATGGCGAACTGCACCAGCCAGTCGGGGTGGCAGTCCATGTTGGCGCCGGCGTCCAGCAGCAACAGGGGACGGCCGGGTTCGCGGGTGGGCAACGTCATGGCGATCGCCGGACGCGCCACGCCGGGAATGCGACCCAGGTTGAAGATGGCGCTCGTCGCCACCGCGCCCGAGTTGCCGGCGGACAGGAACGCGTCGGCGCGCCCTTCCTTCACCAGCCGCATCGCCACGTTGATGGAGCAATCCTTTTTCTTGCGGACGGCATCCACCGGACTTTCGTCCATTTCGGCCACGTCCGGGGCGTGGACGATCTCCAGCATCCCGCCCTCGATGGCACGCTGCGCATCGGCCTTGAGCTCGCGGCTCAGACCGTCCAGAACGGCTTGGATGGGGGCAAGCTGCCCCACCAGCAGTATCTTGACGCCAGGGAGGCCTACAGCGGCCTCCACCGCGCCTTTGACAATCTCGCCGGGGGCATTGTCGCCCCCCATCGCATCGAGGGCGATACGCGTCATGGTCACTCTCCTACCGAAACAACCTTCTTGCCCTTGTAGGTGCCGCACTTGGGACACGCACGGTGCGAACGGACCGTCGCGCCGCAGCTGGGGCACGTACCGACCTGCGCGAGAATGGGCTTCTCGAGCGAGGCTACCCGCTGACGCTTGCGCATCTTCGACACTTTATGTTTAGGACTCGCCATTTTCTTGGCTCCTTTCTTCTTCTGTTACTACACTGTCCAGCGCGCTCCATCGATCGTCCAACGGCTTTTGGACCTTGAGTTCGATCCCCGGACACGCTTCGTCACAAACCGGATATGACGGCAAATTGAGTATTATAGCATCTCTTGCGTCGGAAGTCAATACGATTTCTTGCATTTTTTCATTTATCTCGTACGACTCCGCAAAGTCGTCTACCGCAATAGTAGTATCGAAATCCTTGCCGCAACGGCTGCATACCAGCTCGAAATCCTGCTCCAGGTGCCCGCGCACGAGCAATTCCGTCCCGAAGGCTTGCGCCCTCAAGCGATACCTCACGCCCCCAAAGGGGTGGACGTACGTTTCTTCGAGATCGATGATATCCGCCTCGCCCTCGAGCACTTCGCCCTCGGGGTCGAGCCGGGTCAGATCCACGGCTATCCTGTCGTCCAGCGGCGCTTTCATTTTCGGCTCAGAATCCCATCGTGGATTTCGTCTGCTCCTTGCGGATCTCCTGCTCGTCGCTCCAGACGAGTTCGCCCGTGCGCAGATCCTTCAGGTTCAGCGTGAACTTGTAATAGCGGTCGGTGACGCCGTCCACCTGCTGACGCATTTCGGTGAGCGCCCCGTAAAGGTACATCTGCGCGGCCGACTGCTGTCCGGCCGCGATGGCCTTGGAGGGGTCGGTAAGTCCGTTCATCGCCTGGTCGTTCATGAACTGCGCGTCCTCGCCCGAGGTGGTACGATCCATGAAGCGGAACTTGCGCGACCGCAACAGCTTGGTGCGGATGGAATCGGTGATGCTGGCCATGTCGAGGTGCATGGTGGAGCGGTTCTGGATGCCGGAAATGTCCAGCACCGGACGCGACCCGCCCACTTCCTTGATGAATTCCTCGTCCTGCAGCATGGAATCGACCATCTTCTCGACCGTGCGCCGCACGTCCTGCGGCTCCAGCGCGGCGGTCATCGCCTTGCGGTCCAGCTGGGTTTCGCGCGCGGTCACGGTGCTGCAACCGGCCATCGACATTGCGGCCAGGGCCGCCAAACCAATATAGCATGCTTTCATTGTGCGTTCTCCGTTTCTCTTACTTGGACTTTGGCGGTGCGACCCCGGGGATTGGGGGCCAGGCCGGAAAAGGTGACGAAATCGCGTCCGTCCAGCACGATGGCGCGGAACGACTTGCCGTCGGCGTCGATTTCCGCGCCGTCTTCGTCCAGCCACACCATGCGCGCCTGCAGTTCCAGCCGCTTGTGGGTGAGCGACTCCAACGTGACGGTCGCCTTGGCGATGCCGTCCACGTCCGAATAGGTGCACTTGGCCACCCTCACGCGATTGCGCAAGCGGGTGGAGCACTCCATCACCGAAGACTCTCCGGTGGCGGTGTCGATGACGACCCGCGTTCCGGCGGTTTCCGTGCAGCCGGCGAATACCGCCATCGCTGCCGCGATCAACACGGTTTTACAGTTCACAGTTGCCTCCTCTGAATCCGAATTTGGTGTGGGAAACGTACAAAAGACGGGTCTTGCCCGCCGCCAGCGAAACTTTCTGCGTGTAGACGGCGCCGTTCACCCGGATGCCGATTTCGTACTCGCCGGGCTCCATGTTGTTGTCGCTCCAGATCTGCTCGCCCATCGGCAGCGTCACCCAACTGCGGGTGTCCGCGCGACGGATGGCCATCGCGATCGCGTTGGCCCCCAGCACCGCCAATTGCGCATATTCGTTGCCGGCCGCGTTGACCGCAGCCTGGGCGGCCGCCGCTGTGACCGCCCGGGTGACGTTGCGGGTGATGATGCCCGGAAGCTGCTCCTTCAAATCGCGCGCCGCCAGCGACTGCACGTTCAGCGTGGGCGTCATGGGCGATTCGCCCTTGGACCCCGCCACCCAAACCCGATCCTGCACATAAGGCGCGTCTTCGTACTGGGGAATGTCGATGCTCATGGCCGTGTAGACGGGCACCGGCACCTTGAGCGACTTGCGACGGGAGACGAAGTCCTGATCGTAAATGACCACCAGCCTCGCCTTGTCGCGAGCCGGCGCGCGTTGCATCACGTAAGGATTGCCGGGCGAGAGCGCCTGCGCCTTGCGATAGGACGAAAGCGCCAGATCCGTCTCGCCGTTCTGGTCCAGCATGACGCCCGAGAGCCACCACAAGACGGGATTCTCCCAAGAGTTGCTCGAAGCCGCCACCAGTTCGTCCAGATTGCCGGACTGTTCGTCGTAGATGGTCCGGGCGTTCGAATCGGCCGGGCCCGTGCTCTTCAGCACGTCGGCGCCGTATTCGTCCGCGAGCGCGTTCTGGATATAGATCGACAGTCTCGCGTCCGCCAACGCATCCTCCCGCCTGCCGTTCACGAGTTGGGCGATGATGCCGTACTGGAGCGCCAGGTTGATTTCGTAGGGATGTAGATGGTATTCGCGCGTGCGATCGTCGGTGATCGTGCCGGCCAGCGCCGTGTTCGCGAGGTCCCCCAGCTTGAGCTTGGGCTGGGCCTCCTTGCGGTCCACTGCCGTGTCGATCGCCTGGCGGAACCACCCTTCCGCCTGGGGCCAGCGTCCGGCCAGCATGTTCACCCGGCCGGCCTCCACCATGCCCAAAGTCTTGGAGTAGTGGCTCTTGGTGGCCAGTTTCTCGCTCCACTCGACGGCGTGCAAAGAGTTGCCGGTTTCCATCGCCAGCACGGCTTCCTTGGCGTCGCCGTCTTCGGTGACGCATCCGGACGCCAGCATGAGCGCGGCGACTATCGGCAGCAGTCGTTTCACGGAGCGATCACGGTAGTATGGTTGCCTTGGGACACGTCATGCCAGCCGGAGCTGTCCAAATTGACCTTGACGCCGCGCTGCATGGCCGCCTCGGCGTACTTGCGCGCCAGCTCGGCCCGGAGATTTTCGATCGTTCCCCACTTGGCCACGCCCTCGGCCGACATCTCCAACGCCACTTCCAGACTGGCGCCGTCCTGCACGTTGAGCGTGGCGCGATAAGGCGTCATCCACGCACGGGACACCTCGATGGTGTGCAGGCCCGGCGCCACCTCGAAAGTATTCGGGGCCGACCCCACCACCAATCCGTCGATGACAACCGTAGCGCCGCCCACCACCTTGCGCAACTCCACCAGCTGTTCGCCGCTCGCGCCCTTCGTCTGGCTCTCGAGTTCGGCTACCGTCTTGTCGATCGTGGTGGAAATGTAAATCCTGGCCAGATTGGTCTCCGTCCGGGTCGGCGCGCGCCAACCCGGCGCCTTCTGCGCAATCGCCTGGGTCATATCGTTCGACCACTGGTCGATGAGCATCTCGAAATACACCTCGTCGGCGTCGGCCGCGTCCACTACCGGCAGTTGCCGCACCCACACCGGCATGCCGTCCACGCCCACGCCGTTCACGTCCATGACTTTGAGCGACATCCTGAGCGTGAACACCTTGGACAGCCTTCCGCCCAGATTGCGCTTCATGCTGCTCGCCCCCACGATGCTCGCAACCGCCACGTAGTCGCAACCGAGCACCTTGGCGGCGTTGGGCGATTCGTCATAGGCGTCCAAGGTCAGCGAGGAATCGATCACCATCATGTCCGGCACTTCCGACAGCGCCCCGATGATCCGCTCGCGAATGGCGTCCACCTGCTCGGCCATCGCCGGCACGCGCGTGCGGTTCTGCACGAACACCGCCACCTTCCGGGGTTCCCCCGCCTGCAAGGCCGCTGCGGCCAGCACCACCCAAAGTATCGCGATCAGTTTTTTCATGGGCCTTTTTCCTTCCTTAGAAGTAGCAATTGATCACCGGCAGAAACGGCACGTCGTTGTCCTTGATGACGTTCACCACCCCCATCTGCACACCGTACATCTTGTGGGTGCAATTGACCACCCCCAGCTGCCAGCCGCGAAAATTCTCCGTCACGTTGACGACTCCCACCTGCCAGCCGTCGAAGTTGGGCACGTCGTTCCATAACCCCACCTGGAACCCGCAGACGTCCCAATCGAACCCCCAGGGGAGCCCCACCGGAGTCACGAGATTGAGCGACACCGGCGTCCAGCAGGCCGACCTTTCGGCCGGACGCATCGGCTCGGACCCGACCACCCGCATTTCCGCCTCGGCGGCCCCGGCCGCAGCCCCCCAAAGGAGCAGAACCGACATGACGAGCTTCTTCATTTTCACTTTCCTTTCTTCCGGAGCTGTTGCTGCACCGATTCGGTCACGAACGGCGCCGTGTCGCCGCCATAGCTCGCGATTTCCCGCACGGTCGAAGCCGTCACGTACGACAGATGCTCGCTCGGCATCATGAAGAGCGTTTCGATTTCCGGCGCCATCCGGCGATTGGTGAGCGCCATCTGGAACTCGTACTCGAAATCGCTGTACACCCTCACGCCCCTGATCACCACCTTGGCGCCCTCGCGCCGGCAGAAATCCACGAGCAGCGTGTCGAGCTTCTTCACCTCCACGTTGCCGATGCCCGCCTTGCGCACGTCCTCCGATATCATCTTGAGCCGCGTCTTGTAATCGAACATGGCCCCCTTTTTGGTGCTGGTGGCGGCAATCGCCACGATCACCTTGTCGTACAGCTTGGCCGCACGCTGAATGAGATCGAAATGCCCCAAGGTCATGGGGTCGAACGTTCCGGGATATACTGCGATTTTTTCCGCCATCATCCGACTTTCGCTTTGAGTTCCTTGACTTCCGCCTTGAGCTTGGCGAAGAGCTTCGGGAGGAGCGTCCTCGCGCCGAACTCCTTCATGCTCTCGGCCGGAGTGCCCAGCACGTACTTGACGCTGCCGTCCAGACTCTGCGGCACGCCCGCCTGCGGACCCACCTGCACGCCATCCGCGATCTTGATGTGACCGCTGATGCCCGCCTGCGCCCAAATGAGACACCCGTAGCCGATTTCCGTCGACCCCGCGATGCCCGATTGCGCGATGAGCCCCGAGTAGCCCTTGACCTTGACGTTGTGACCCACCTGCACCAGGTTGTCGATCTTCGTCATGGGGCCGATGTACGTGCGTCCGATCCGCGCCCGGTCGATGGTGGTGTTGGAGCCGATTTCCACCCCGTCGCCGATCTCCACGATGCCGAGCTGCGGAATCTTCTCGATGAACACGCTCCCGTCCTCGCGACGTCCGTTGTTGAAGCCGTAGCCGTCTCCGCCCAGCCTCACGCCGCAATGGAAGATGCAGTCCTTGCCCGCGATCGTCCCTTCGCGCAGCGTCACCTGGGGATAGATGTGCGTCCTCGCGCCCACCTTGCACCCTTCGCCGATGAACACCTGCGCCTCGATGACCGCCCCGTCGCCGATTTCGGCGCCCTTCTCGATCACCGTCCAAGGCCCCACGTGCACGTCCGCGCCCAGCTTGACGCTAGGATCGACGACTGCCGTCGGGTGCACTCCCGGCCTGCGCTCGGGTTCGGCCGGTGCGAAAATCTTGGCTGCCGCCATGCAGGCGTGGTTGGGATCGGCCACGCGGATTATCGTGCACGGCGCCCCCAGACTCCAGTCCGGCGGCAGCAGCACGGCCGAAGCGGCCGTCTTCTCCACCAGCTTGACGTGCTTGGGATCCTTGCAGAAGCTCAAATCGCCCTTGCGCGCTTCCTCCAGGCCTCCGCAAGCGAAGAGTTCCACATCCTCGCCTTCCAAAGTTCCGCCCAGAATTTTCGCGAGCTCACTTGCCTTCATCGCCGAATTCCTTGACCTGGTCGCCCTCGACGCCCATTTCCTTCAGCACCTCCAAAGTGACGTCCAGCTTGTCCGAAGCAAACGGACACGCCGTCACGTTGAGGACGAGATCGTACCCGTTCTTCTCCGCGAACGTCTTGATCTTGGCCTGCAGATCTTCGGTGGTGGCCTTGAGGAGGCGCGACTCCAAATCCGCCAGCTCCTGTTCGCTGCGCATCGCCTCGCTGCGGAAACGCTGCTGCGCGTTGATGTACTTGGTCTGCACGTCGGCCATTTCCTTTTCCGTCTTCTTCTTGGCCGCTTCCGCCAGCATCGGGTTGCGCAGCTTCTCCGACAGCTTCTTGCCCTCTTCCTGGATGGAATCGATCTCCTCTTTCATGCGATCGATCTTCTTCTGGTAGTCCTTCTGGGTTTCCGACAAGAGCGTCTTGTTGGAATCGTAGGACGAGTGGTTGCGCACCAGCTTGAGCATGTCGATCGTGCCCACCTTGCATTCCGCCTGTGCCGCCATCGCAGCCGCCAGCGCCAATCCCATCAGCAGTTTTTTCATTTTGTTTGCTCCTTTGTGAAAGTTCGTTTAGGTTAGAAATCGTACCCGACCATGAACGAGAAGAACTCGCGATCGGCCATCTTGGGCTTGACCACCGGCACGCCAAAGTCGAGCCGGATCGGGAACATCGGGATGTCGATCCTGAGTCCCAGACCCACCGACCACGCGAAGTTGTCGGAGAAGTCGAAATCGAACTCGTCTTCGCCCACGCCGCCTACGTCGGTGAACGCCGCGAGGCGCAGCATCTTCACGATCGGAATCGTATACTCGGCGTTGACGAGCCACAGCGTCTGGCCGCCCCAAGGCAGATCGTCGGAGGCGCTAGCCCGCTTCAGGAACGGCGAAACGTGCCGGTACTGCACGCCGCGAATGGTGCGCGGACCGCCCAGGAAGAGTCGATCGTAAATCGGGATGTCGTCGCCCATCAGCGTCTCCAGCCGCACTCCGGCCGACAGCGTATGGTGGTAGCGCTTGGACACTTCCCAGTAGCTCCGGTGATTGAAGCCCGGCCGGATGTAGGAGTTGTCGCCTCCGGTCAAATCCACAAAGAGCTGCGTCCGCGATCCCTTCGTGGGCTGGCGGACGTTGTCGCGCGTGTCGCGGCTCCAGAAGAGCCGGAGAGTCGCCTCGACCGCGTCGTCGTACTGGCTCTGTTCCCACGCCAGCCAGTCGCGCGTCTGGCTGTTCCAGGTCCAGGTGCCGTGCTCGATATCGTCAAAGCTCGCCAGTTCCACGCTGCCCCGCACGCCAAAGCGACCGAACACTTTCTCGTCGGTCGGCCAGAAGTTGGCCGGCCACAGCTTCATGGGATAGCTCAGCGTCACTCCCGCGCCGGTGCGGTAGACGTCGTAATCGTCGTACCAACGGCCCCGGCGATACGCCTCTACCGTAAGTTCCAGCTGACGCTCCAGGAAGTACGGCTCCGTGACGCTCACCTCGTACGTCTGGATCCGGGGACCCACCTGCACGAACGCGCGACCCTTCTGGCCCGCGCCGCGCCACCACTTCTTGGGCGCGAAGAGGTCGAAGTTGGCCTGGCTCACTTCCGCCTGCAAATACACCGAATCGATGCTCGAGGCGCCGATGCCCACCATGAAGTTGCCGGTGTTCTTCTCCTCCACCTCGTACACGAGATTGCGGTACTCCTCGCCGTTCGCGTTAAGTCCCTTGTCGGCCGACTCGAGGTAGTACCTCACCCGCGTGAAGTAGTCCAGATTCTCCAACCGCTTCTGGCTGCGTTCGGCCCGGTCTTCCAGCATGCGGTCGCCCGGCCCCAACGCGATTTCGCGCCGGATAACCTTGTCCATCGTGTAGTCGTTGCCGCGAATCTCCACGTCGTTGATGACAACCGGCACGCCTTCCGTCACCTTGAAGACCACGTCCAGCACGTCGCCCTCGCGCGGAATCTTCTGCACCTCGACAACCGTATCCGCGAGACCCGAGTCGCCCGAGCCAACCGTCACCTTGACCCGGTGCCCCGCGTCCTCCAAGTCCTTCTCGCCCGCGATGGCGCCCACTTCCGGCAGTTCGCTCTTGCTGTACACGTCCTCGCTCGAATAGCGCGTCACCCCCACGATCTTCATGGAGCCTATCTTGTACTGCACGCCCTCGTCGATCTCGAAAACCATATCCACCTTGCCGGGCACGGCCGGAGAGCGCTTGGGCATCGAGCAGCGCACGTCCAGAAAACCGTGATTGCGGTACACCTCTTCCACTTTGGTGCAGCTCTGCGCCAGCTCCTCCTGGCTCGTGGGCGAATTGACGAACCACCCCACCGGGTTCCACCAAGGATAGTCCTGGATGGCCTCGTGCAGCTCGTCCTCCTCGATGCTCGTGCAGCCGTCGAATACGTAATTGCGCACTTTCTGCCGCTCGCCCTCGTCGATCGTGAAAGTTATCTCCACGTCGTTGCCGGAGAGCACCTTCCAGCTCGGCTCCACTTTGGCGTCCAGATAGTACTTGCGCACATACGCCTCACGCACCCGCTGGGCTGCCGCCACGATGTCGCCCTCGCCGTACAGATATCCGTCCTTGAGTTCCGCCTCGCTCGCCACTTTCGACTCGCTGAACTCGTCGTTGCCCCGGACGATCATCGGCGCCTGGTAGCGCATCTTGCGCCGCACCGAGAAAATGACCCGCATCCCGCCATTGGCCGTATCGGGTTCGGCGTCGGCGCTGATCTCCTCGAATTCGCCGGAGTCCCGGAGGCTCGTCACGTCGCGCACTAGCGTCACGGGACTGTACTCCTGCCCTACCCTCGTCTGGCAGCGCGTCGTCACCGACGACAGATCCCCGCCAAATTCGTCCAGGCACCGCACCTGGATGTCGGTCACGTCGGCCGCCATCGCCATAGTGCTGGCAAACATCAAAAGAAAGGAAAATATTTTCATGGTAACTGTTATTTTATCATATTTATCGCTTTTTGCATAGTCTCTCGATCGGGTTTTTTATCCTGCACGAGTTTCCCGAGTCCGTTGGGAATGTAAATGCCCTCGTCGCCGTAGGCGAGCTCCCAGGCGTCGAGCCCGAACATCACGGTGTCCACCTGGTTGACCAGATGGCGACTGTGCACCGCGCCGTCCATCGCCCCGCACTTGTTCATGAAGTCGGCTATCTGCCGCCACTCGTCCTGGCTCAAAAACCCCTTTAACATTGAGTAAGTCGCATCTATCATCACCCCGATGGCGATCGCGTAGCCGTGCGGCAACTTGTATCCGCTCATCGATTCCAGCCGCACCGCGCTCCACTCGCCGAAGTTCTTGGGATCATTTTTCTGGCGCACCTTGAAGCACCGCTCGATCACCTCGAACATCGTATCTTCGTCCTTCCGGCGAATGTTTTCCGCCTCCTCCAGAATGAAGTCCATCAGCTTGGCGTCGCAGGCCGCCGCCAGTCTAGCGGCCTCCGAGAACCCAGCGCGCCATACTCCGTCCAAAACCGTCATTGCGAATTTCCGGTCCACCAAAATGGCGTCCGCCACGCTCGGAATGCGGAACGCGTCCTTCACTTTGCCGGCATCGAGACTGGCCGTTTCCGCGTACGCGGCGTCGATCATCGCCGCCACAGTGGTGGGGATGCGCACCAACTTGGTGCCGCCCCGCACTTGCGCTGCCGCATACCCCGCCACGTCGAGCACCGTGCCTCCGCCCAACGCCAGCACGATGTCGTTTTTCCCCAACTTGGCGTCGAGAATCCCGTTCATCGCCCGAGCCGCGCTGTTCATGTTGTCCAACTTGATCCGCTCGCCCCCGGCCAGCACCACCGGCTTGCCGCACAGCTTGATCCCGTGCGCGTTGAAATAGGTTCCTATCTTCTTCCCCAGCCCCTCGGTCTGGTTCACCACGTTCATGTCCGATACGAGCACCACTCGCGGTTCGTTCGACTTGCTCACCTTGCGCAAGGCCTCGGCGAGGTCGGTATTGACCTCGCTAAAAACGTTATCTGTCAGTTTTACCATAATTAAGCAACTCTTCAGCGTGTTTCCTCGTTACACTTGTCAAATTGACTCCGCCCAGCATCCGGGCAATCTCCTCCACTCGCTTCGCGCCCTCCACCTGCTCGATTCCGGTCAACGTCCGTCCGCCTTCCACGCGCTTCGACACCACCAGATGCCGCTCCCCGTACACCGCGCTTTGCGGCAAATGGGTAATCGCCAACACCTGATGGCTCCGCGACACTTTCCGCAACTTTTCGCCCACTGCCCTGCCCACTTCGCCGCCAATGTTGGCGTCGATTTCGTCAAACACCAAGACGCTCGTCCTGTCGTGCGCGCTGAGGACGCTCTTCAGTGCCAGCATCACCCGCGCCGTCTCGCCCGAACTCGCGATGTCCCTAAGCTCCCTCGCGCTTTCGCCGGGATTGGGCTCGAACATGTACTCCACCCGGTCGAGACCGCTCGCGCCCGGCTCCGTCCGTTCCAGCCGCACCTCGAACTTGGCCTGCAAAAATCCTAGATCGTGCAGCTCCTTCGTCACTTCCTTCCCGATTTTCCCCGCTGCCTTGACTCGCCGTTCGCTCACCTTTTCGCCGTTTTTGAGGAGAGCCAAGTCCAATTCTTTCAATTGCGCGCTTAAGCTCGCAAGTTCCGCCTCGCGGTTTTCCAGTCGCTCCATCCGGGCCCGCTTTTTCTCGAGCGTCGCAAGGAGCTCCTCCACTGTCGCCGCCTTGAACTTGCGCTTCAGCCGGTTGACCAGAGTGAGCCGCGCGTCCAGTTCCGCCAAATTCTCCTCCGCGCCCTCCAGCTGCATGATCGTCCGGTGGATCTCGCGCGACAAGTTCTGCGCCTTGATGCACATCTCTTCGGCCGCGTCCACCCACTCGCTCGCCTCCGGCAGATTCCGCGCCATGAGCCGCAAATCCGGCTGGAGCCGCATAAGGAGTTCCGCCACGCTCTGGTCCTCTCCCCCCAAAGCTTCCGTCGCCTCGCTTGCCGCTGCGCGCACGTCCTCCATCGACGCCGCCTTGCGCTGCCGCTCCGCAATCGTCTCGTCCTCTTCGCTCAAATTCGCCTCGTCGAGTTCGTTCACCTGATAGCGGAGCATGTCCAGCTCTTCGTCGGTGTCGCCCTCGCCCTCCAAATCCTTGATGGCCGCAATCGTCTTTTGCCGGCCCTCCCACGCCTCGGCGTACTTGGCGCGCTCCAACATCTCCTCCACGTCGCCAAAGTCGTCCAACGCCTCGCGCTGGAAGCGCTCTTCCAGAATCTTCTGGTTGGCCCGCGCGCCGTGAATGTCCAAAAGCCTTTTGGCCAGCTTCTTGAGCGTCCCGGCCGAAGCAGTCGAATCGTTCACCCACGTCCTGCCCCCGCCATTTGCGTTCACCGTGCGCCGCACCGTCAAAATCCCGTCCTCGCAAGGCGGGAGCCCCGCCTCCTCCAGCTCTTGCGCCACGTCCTTGAGTTCGCCTTTTTCCAGCAAAAACTCCGCCTCCACCCGCGCCTCGCTTTCGCCGTCCCGAACGATGGAGCTCTCGGCCCTGCCGCCCATCACCAGCTCCAACGCCCCCATCAACACGGATTTCCCCGCTCCGGTTTCACCCGTAAGCACGTTGAGGCCCGAAGCAAATTCTACTTCGGCGAACTGGACTATCGCCAGATTGCGGACTATGAGTCGTTGCAGCACGTCAACCGTAAATGGAGCGGGCGATGGGAATCGAACCCACGTAAGAAGCTTGGGAAGCTCCTATTCTGCCATTGAATTACGCCCGCGTAAATTGGCGGAGAGAGAGGGATTCGAACCCCCGATACCCTTGCGGGTATGCATGATTTCGAGTCATGTGCATTCAACCAGGCTCTGCCATCTCTCCACAATTGTTGAATATTATATCATATTCCGGCCTGGAATGTCAAGAGGGAAAATGCAAAAAATGCCGAAAAGCCGCGCTTAATCGGGCATGATCACGGTAGGGAGGCCCATGCTCCTCAGCTCCGCGTTCTTCTTTTCCCACGCCTCGCTCGCGTCGTCCTCGCGCCGCAAGAGCGCCTCGAAGTCCCCGTTGTAGGCGGCCACGATTCCCCGCTCGGTCGCGAGGCGCTCGTCGCAAAGCTCCATATAGTCCGCTTCCGTCCCTCCGCCCTGCAAGTAGGCTTTGAGCTCCGCCTTCATCCAATTGACCATTCGCGCCATCTTCTTCTTTTCTTCGCTCGCGTCGCTCTCGATTTTGACCGCCTTCACGCTTAAAGCCGGCCTCGCCCCCTCGCCGCAATCGCACACGCTGGCCGGAATCGCATGCCGCGCCAGCCACGCATTGCCCTCGTCTCCCCCGAAAGCCCCTCGCCAGCCGTCAGCCGCGAGTTGCTGGATGGTGGCCGGGTCCCCGTACAATTGGGCGCGCGGCTCCACTTTTTCTTCCGCTTCGGCGTTGAGGAGCGCCAGCCCCAGTCCCGCGCACACCCCCAAGAGCACCGCTATCGCCGTCCAACGCTTCCAGCCCACCGGGTCTCGCCCTTCCACTTTGAACGGCTTGATTCCCTGCGCCTTCAGCTTGGCGTACGCGTCATTGCGGTCTTTGGCGGTTATCCACCCGTCCAAAGCCTCGTTGGCGCTGTTGCGATAATGGTAACGGTATTTCACTTGCCTTTCGGCTTGTCACCCGGCTTGATCGTCAGCGGATTGCTCGGACTCTCGCTCTGTTCCGCCTTCACCTTTTCCCAGATGGCCCGCTGATAGTTGTTGGTCGGCTCGGCCGCCCAGCCCTCTTCGCACGCCTTCTTGTAGGTGGAACGCTTGTTCTGCGTCACCCCCACGTTCTGCAAGTTGCGCATCATGGTGGAAACGGCATCAAAAGTGAAACCTTCGCTCATCAACTTGTCGAGATCGGCCGGCCCCCGCACCGTCTGCATGGTGGAACCCTTGAACTGGCTCACTCCCGCGCCAAAAGTCATGGTGGCCACCCGGTTGAACTCCGTCTTGAACTGCTTTCCGGCCTTGAGTCCGCTCGTGTTGATGACGCCCCAGCCCGCTTCTGCCGCCACTAGCGACATCGGCAATGCCGGTTCGTCCACAATGTACACAGCCGCCTTGGCCCCTGCCGGCACGCCCAGCTTGGTCACGTCCAAGCCGCCCTCGGGCCTGTCTTCCGCCACCAGCTCGATATTGACCCGCACCACATTCTTGAGCGTATCCACCCGCTCCTGCACGTCCGCTTCCGCAATCTTGTCCTGCCGGTTGACAATCACGATTTTGCCTTCGCCCGCCTTTTCCACCAGGCCACCCGTCATCTGCATCATCCGCTCTTTGGCGGCTGCCCGCTTGGCCTCTTTTTCCGCGTCAGTCAGCGTCTCCTGCTTGGCGGCCAGGCAAACCGACGCCATAATCGCCGCCATCATCAAAGTTGCACATCTTTTCATCGCTTTTCCTCGTTTTGTCTTGGGTTAATCGTAAAGCTCGATGCCCTGCTGTTCCAGCAGTTTCGGGGGAATCATCACCGGCTTGATGCCCTTGTCGCCCAGCCGCTTGTTCACTTCCGCAATGAACTCCGGCGCCAATTCCGGCTCTTCGCGCACCACCTGCAAAACCTGCCTTTGGCTCTCCTGCCACTCGTTGTGCGCCTGCACCAGCTCGCCCCGGTAGTACTCCAAAAACTCCTCGATGTCCCCGCCCGCCTTGATGAACTTTTTAAGTTCCTCCTTGGCCAGCATCACCATCTCCTTGGCGTCGGCGGCCCGGTCGGAATCGGTATCCTTGATTTCGTTGGCGTTCATCAGGATTTCCGCCAAATGCGCCTCGTCGTGAATGGAGATTCGCGGCAAAGGTGGCGGCGCATCCCCCAATCGCGTCGTGAAAATCCAGCTCATCACCTGTTCCGTGCCGGTTGCGAACACGCGATTCGTCGCCGGCTCCAGATTGATCGGCCGCTTCTCCGCCTCGTCAAAGAGGAAATCAATCCGCTCCTCCACGCTCATATTGCGGATTTTCTCCGCCCTTTCGCGCCGCGCCCTGTCCTCCGCGCTCTCTACCGGCTGGGCTTCTTCCACCTCCGGGGCCTCGCTCAAGTCCGCCTGCGCTTCGGCGATTTTGGCCCGGCTCTTCTCCTGCTTATCCGCCTTTGGCGTCACGGGATGGTTGAGAAAATACACCGCTCCTCCCGCCAAAACCGCAATCGTGAGCCCGGTAGTCGCCAGCCACCGGCCCAACTTCGCCTTCTTCGGCGCCTCCTTCTTGCCTCCACTCTCCTGCGTATTCCAAGCCATCTTGTCTCCTTTGTTACAGGTTAGGGAATATTATACCATATTTCCCCTCAAAAATCAAGCAAAAACTTCACCCACCCATCATCTCCACCACCCTCCGCCCGCCCAAATTTGGCTGGGCGGGGTCCGCGTAATAGCGGCTGATGGTGCGTATGTCATCCCCCGAGAGGCTCACCGCCATCTCGGCGCCAAACCGCTGATACACGTGGTCGATGCAAATCTTCCTCAGCTCGTAGCTCGCCTTGCCGCCCCCAAATCCCAGCCCTCTCAGCTGCCGGTTCAGCCGCGCAAACACCTCCGCCTTCACTCCGCGTGCGCAGTACGGCCCGATCTCCCTCCTTAGGCTCTCGCAAACCGGCCAAAATACCCGCCTTCCGCTGGAAAGCCGCGTCTTATGCGGCGTATAGCTGAGGTACCACTGCCCTCCCCGCTCCACCAGATTCCCCGCCTTGAGCCGCATCACGTCGCCATTGCGCATCCCAAACTCCAGCATCATCGTAGCCGCAAACCGCTCCTCGCCTTTGAGACCCTGATACCACGCCTTCACCTTCGTGAGCAGCTCCGGCGCCGGACGCTCGTACCTCGCGGGCATGGCCGGAAAATGCGGCAACTCCGGCGCCTTCACCTCCCACCCCAGGTCCTCGTAGTGCCCTATCGTCCACCTCGCCGCCATTGCCCGGAACTGGCACACGTACGTCCACGCCGTAATCGGCCTCACGCCCCCTTCCATCAGCCTCCCCAGCACTCGCTCCAGCACCCTTCGGGTGATGGCCCCAAACTCCAGCTCCCACGCCGCCTCCTCGCTCATTCCCAGCACTTTGGCCGCCTCCCGCACCACCATTCCCGCGCCATTCACCGCATTGCGCTCCGTTCGCACTCCCGGCCGCCCAAACCGCTCCCGTTCGCGCGCTGCCGCTTTTGGGTACTCCTCCCTCACTGCCTTGATTGTAGGTTTCATCTTGTTCCTCCTTCTCCTATTAGTATACCATATTTATCCGCCCTTGTCTACCCAAAATCTTCTCCCCTTAACACTGTGCCACAGTGTTCGGCGCCATCGAATCCACCAACGTGGTGGGATATCAGACCAAGACCACTGTTGGCGGCTTCAACTTCGTGGCTCCCACGTTCAAAAATGTGTCCGGTGGTAATATTAGCATTCAGGATATCAAGCT
>JAFXXW010000025.1 GCA_017542055.1 Kiritimatiellia bacterium | reverse complement strand
GGCAACCTGACGGGACTAGACCACTATATCCTCAAAAATACGCCCGAGGAACTGCGGCTCAAGTGGTTCGCGGGCGAGCGCGAGGACATTGCAATCAAGCCGGGAACCATCCCTAAGCTCTTCGTCAACACCCACATCGCCAGCCGCAACCAAAGCTACATCGGCCGCGCCGCCGCCAGCGACATCCGCATCCTAGGGCTATAAGGGCGCTACGGGATGAGATTTGCGATTTATGATTTTCGATTTGCGATTGTATTTGGCTATTGCTACAATTGATTCATTCAATCAATCCCTCAATGCAATCAAAAATCTTAAATCATAAATCGTAAATTCTCCAAAGGAGAACTTATGGAGAAGCTGAAACGCTACCGCACCGCCATCAGCTCGTTCCACCTGGTCGTGGGGCGGGCTGAAAGTTTCTGCCGCTTCATGTGCCACGACTTTGCGCCGAGGCCTTGGGCGTATTTTCGAATCATCTCAACTGGTTTTTGACTTTTTCAAACGCCGCGCGCATTTCGCTTTCGCCGCCCCAAGCCTTGCGGAGCCGGTTGGGATCGACGATGCGGCAGTGCCCGATCGCCTTGTTCCTCTCGAGTTTCCAGCCCCCGGCGGAATCCAGGACGTCCCACCAGACCATCGAGTCCATGACATGGCCCTCGACGCTGGGAAAGTCCTGCGGAACCATGACATCGCCGGACGGCTCCTCGCCTGCGAGTATGCGGCGCACATAGTCGAGGTAGAACTTCTCGTGGTGGTTGGCGATATCCTTCAACGCCTGGCTCTTTCCCCATATTCCATCGATATTCGTCTCGCGGGTGATGTTCGCCGGCGTCACCCACTCTACGACGTTCGTGCTGGGCGTGGGTGTGCCGTTCGCGCCGAAGGCGACCGCCCCCTCGCCGCCTAACGTCGCGTAGACATAACGGAGCACA
Organism: Kiritimatiellia bacterium; assembly: GCA_017542055.1. Lineage (GTDB taxonomy): Bacteria > Verrucomicrobiota > Kiritimatiellia > RFP12 > UBA1067 > UBA1067. The sequence goes on along the minus strand of JAFXXW010000025.1, from coordinate 24,558 downwards.
TAGTCGTTCGGGTTGCAGACGGCGATTATGGGAAGCTCCGTTGCCAGGCCCATCTTCGCCAGGTCGGGGTCGTCGGACGGAATCGCCGCACCTATCAAAATCGCCTGTCGGATCTTCAGTCCGTGCTCGGCAAGCCGCGCAAGGACGTGCGCGGTGATGCGCCCGCCGAGCGAATGACCGACCAGCGTAAGGCGTGCGCGATCCTCTGGCGGCATCACCGCGATCTCGAACGCGAAGCGCCATGCCTCCTTGTCCGCCGAGTCGACCGCGAGCGGCCAAACGACATTGTCGCCGTCCCACCGCTTGAACGCGGCATTTGCCTCCGGAAAGACGTTCGAGACGCACTCGAGGATGCCTTCGTGAGGCTCCGCCGTGCGCAGCCACCCGGGGATAAACCATACCTTCAAGGTCTTTTCACATTTGCTCATTTCGCTTCTCCTTTCATTGGCAATTGGAATTGGTCTTGGCAACACTTCCACATTGGCAACATTTCCCGCTCCCCTCTCGCGCGAGGGATGAGGCGAGGATGCTTTATCCGTTTTGCCCATTGTCTCGTCCTCTAGACACAAAACGAATGTGTTCATCCAATTCATAGAAACCTTCAAATCCCCCGTCATCCCTCTCGATTATGATGTGCCATTGGCCAGGCTCAAGGTGCCATTCAAGTGACTCGTTAGTAGGTGTGGGGCCAAAAATCTTAATCACCCTGCCACGCTTCCATTCATCATATCGGCATTCAGGGGGATTCGTCTCCACTATATCTCCAAGCCGTAAAGGAGTTCCATCCTCATATCTGTCTGCATGATAGTATTTCATTTCACATCTCCATTCGCTTTCGCTCATGGGTGCAGACTCGATATTCAGCGCCGCGTCTGCCCGCTCAAAATCCTCCGGCCGCACCAATATTCTAAGAAACACCCCTACTCCACCTTGGTTGAAGTAGTTCATAACCGATCCCAAGGCCGTTGACCAGTTGTTTCGATGCGATTCCACAATCCCAGCATCATCCCTTGAAACTTGGCTAAGCTCAAAAAGCACATTCGCCTTTTCAAGGCGGCGGCACATATCTTCAGCCTCATGAACGAGCACACCATCACGGAGTACCACATGATCGCCTTTACATTCTCCCGTCATTTTCTCGTTCCTTTCTTTGTGTCCTTTGTGTTCTTTGCGGCTAAACAGCATCTAAACGGATCTTCACTTTCGGTTCAAGACCAGTCTGACAACCCAATACAACGAATTCAAAGAAATTGCGCTAATAAATATTGGCGCAAAATACGCAGACAGATTTCCTCCCTGCGTACCCTTGATTGTCAGATAGGCAAAGACTCCCGTAATAATCAACTTGGTGGTGCTGAGCATGTGCCATGCAATTGTCAGTACCCGCGCCTGATTCTCCTTCGTAACCTTGAAAGGGATGTTCCAGTATTTTGGAAACAGTTCCGCAACCGACAACAAACCAACGATGAACCACGTAATAGCCAGCAACACCCAAATCATACTCTTGCCGCTATATCCGTTAATGACGCCGTCCGCGCCATAGTGAGTCGGAATTCTATCGGGCAATGCGGCATAGCGACACGCCACCCAGACCGTCATGCTAATCAGCAATACGGCACATAGACAGTCAACGATCCAGACCAGTCGGGTTCGTTTCACATTGCGATCCAATCCATCGACCTTCATCATGCGCTCCTTGTTTTTGGTTTAGATTCCTTGTACAGTCCACCATTTAATCTCCGCAAATAATATCTCCTTTCGCTTTTCCTCACCCCTCTCGCGCGAGGGATGAGACGAGGATCGTTCGTGCAAAGGGGTTCATGGGTCGCTCCTTTCGGTCATTTCGTTTCAATCCTTGCGCCACATTGATATTTTCACAGCTCACTTGCCGCAATTCTCGCCGCCGGAAGCGGATTTGTCGGTCAGTTCGCGGATGACGCGGTCGAAATCGCTTTCGTACTGGATCATTTCGCGGCGGCGATATTCGCGGAATTCCTCCACGGCCTTGCGGCAGGCCTCTTCGTGGGAAATCTTGCCGGGGCCGTTCAGAAGCTGACGACCGGAAAGGGAGAGCATAGCGTCTAGTTTGGCGACCCAATCTTCCATGCGCATCGGACGTTCCTCCAACGCCTGGAGTTCTGCGAAGTCGAGGAACTGCGAAACGAGCAGGCGCAGATATTCCAGTTCCTTCTCGTTCAAGTAGTTCTTGGCGATCTTGACGTCGTCCTCGGTAATGTAACGGCCTTCGAAGTGCGTCATGCCGACCATTGGCTTGTCGGCATCGACACGCTCGTAGATGAGTTCGGCGGCAGTGTGCTTGTGCGCGGCGTAATGCAATTTGTTCTGGACGGTCGCGAAGAACGTGCGAGTGATGTCGGTTGCGCGGTCGTAATCCACTGAAGTAGCGAAAATGTCCGTGACTTTCTGGTAGAAGTTGCGCTCGCTCATGCGGATGTCGCGGATGCGCTGCAAAAGTTCACGAAAATAGCGATTGCGATTGCCCTTGAGCCTGTTGTCGTCAAGCGTGAAGCCCTTGACCGTAAACTCGTGAAGGTGGCGGATCGCCCATTGGCGGAAGCGCACGGCAACTTCGCTCCTTATGCGCATTCCAATCGCCAGGATCATATCGAGGTTGTAATGAATGATGTTGCGTTTCACCGATCTGCCGCCCTCGTTTCGAACTAACAAATATTTTTTGTTAGTTGCCTCCCGCGACAGTTCCCCGTCTCCATAAATCTGCTGTATGTGGTGGTTTACATCCTGCTGACTGGCTTGAAACAGCATCTGAAGCTGCTCCGCCGTAAGCCACACGTCCTCACCCTCGAAACGCACATTTACGTTCGAGACCCCGTTATCATCTTGATAAATCAGAAAAGTATTGTTCTGTCCGTCGTTCATCGATCATCTCCTTTCATTGGATGTGCAAATGTTTTATCTCCGATTGGAGATTGGCAAGAAATCTACCGGCGTGCGCACCATCCATCTGCGTATGGTGGAATTGAAACGATATCGGCAGATAATACCGGAAGAATCGCTTTCTATATCTACCCCAGATAAGGAATGGATTGTTGAATATGCCGCTATTCATACCCACTATACCATCTATTCCAGTGTCGGTTATGGCTGAAGTCCCTATTACCATGCAATCCGCCGACAAATCCCGGTCTTGGCAGCTTTCCGCGACAAGTGCCGTAAACTTGAGGTAATCGCGGTTGAACTCATCCAGCTTGTCCGAAAAAAGGATGTCGCAAGAGTTCACCTCGCCATTTCTGCTCTTAACTATCGTATTGACCGCAATAGCATCGTGTTGCACTAATTTGCCGCCGACCGGCAGGATAAAAAACTCCTTGACGTTCTGCGCCGCCTTGCCGATGCAATAATCGAGCAGCATATTGAACTTCAGTTTCCGCCTCTTGCCGGTCTTGACCAGATTCGTCACATCCAAAGTCTTGAAAAACGTTACCATCGGATTGGGCGCTTTCATCCAAAGCTCAAACGCCCTGGCTCGCGTGGTGCTTCTATAGTCTATCTCTTTTGGCATGATGTTAAAATTTCTTTACAAGTGGCTTATGCAAATTTTGCATATATAGTCCCTTGACCTGCACCGGCATTGCGAGGCTTCCATCCTTCGCCTCAAACAGCACTATGTCATTGCTCATATCTTTGCTCCTTTTTACAGCCCATCGACGAACGCAGGGAAGCGGGTGACGAGTTCCGCGCGCTCATGCCAAATATACCCTCTTTGCCAACTTGATTCTGCGCTTGAGCGCCCGGGAGCCGAACCGCTCCGCCACTCCGTCCAAATCGCCGCCGGACGCCAACTCCGCGAGCACGTCCGCGTCCAGCCGCAGCGCCTCGATCTCCTCCGGCGTATCGTACTGCGCATTGAGATACAGGAAATCGCACAGCGCCTTGGCGGGCGTGGCCACATTGACCGGCAAGCCCCCGCCCACCGTATCCACCCGGTAGCCGAACATCAGTTCCGGCTTGACGCTACGGTAGAAGAACTCTCCGAAATCGTTCTTGAACGATGCCGTCTTGAGCGAAGTGACGCACGTAAACTGCACCACCGACTCCGGGATCAACCCCGCGCGCGCCATCACGTGCTCGCACGAAAGATAGCTCGGCGCATAGATCCGGCCCGCGAAGTACTCGGCGATTCCCGGCGTATCCGCCACATCCGCAAAGGCATACCACGACCGCCTAAGCCGCTTGATATAGCCCTTGCCCAGCCAAGACGAGTAGTTGCCGCGGTCGAAACCGGGGAAAGATGCCAAAACCTGCTCGTGGGAAAAGCAGGCAAAGTCGTGAAACCGTGCTCTGAAGTCGATGTAGTTCATCTAATTTTATTTCTGATATGCGCATATTATACCACATTTCAGAAACAAAGTCAATGAAATAAAGCAAAAATCTATACGGTCCAGCCCGATGGACGCCAGAGATTTTGGCGGTTGGCGGTTGGCGATTGCGCCGCTCAGGCGGTTTTCCCGAGTTCGTAGGCTTCTTGATACACCGGAAGCTTTACGACCGCACCCTTTTCATAGGCGCCAGTACCATAGATGACACCGCGTTCTACCGACCCTTCCATGCAGTCGCGCATGAAGCCGCGCAAGCCCGCAAGCGTGGCGTCCATCATTTCGCGGTTCTCGTCCGCCGCCGTGATGATATGCCAGAACTCGGTGCCACCAAAACGCCCGAAATCGTCCCAACGCGAGACCGTACGGTCGATGAGCGCCTTGAGCTGCGCGTTCATGGAATAGAAATACACGGGCGTCGCCAAGACTATGACGTCCGCCGAAAGCATCTTCTCCACGAGTTCGTTGGCATCGTCCTTCTGGCAGCACTTGTGCAATTTCTGACAGGCGTAGCAACCCGTGCAATATCCAATATTCTTCTCGGCAAGGCGGATTTTCTCCACATTGTGTCCGGCTTCGCGCGCACCTTTGGCGAACTGGTCGCATAGGAGATCGCTGTTGCCGCCCTTGCGGCCCGAAGCGGAAATGATCAGCACGTTCTTGTTCATGGTTGTTTCCTTTCTCATATTTGTTTAATGACTCTTGCCGGAACCCCGGCGACAACCGTGCAAGGCGGCACGTCCTTTGTGACAACCGCGCCCGCGCCGACAATTGCGCCTTTCCCGATCGTCACGCCGGGGCAGATCGTCACGCGTGCGCCAAGCCATACCTTGTTGCTGATGACTACGGGCTTTGCAAACATACCGCCGCGCTTGTCTGGGTCGGGATCGTGATTGAGCGTTGCGATAATCGTCTGTGGGCCGATCAGCACATCGTCGCCTATCGTAATGCCGCCTTGATCCTGGAACTGACAGCCTGCGTTGATGAATACGCGATTGCCAATCTGCGTGTTCTTTCCGCAGTCCGTGTGGAATGGCGGAAACAGCCCGAACGACTCGTCGATCTCGCTCGCCGTCAGCTTTGACATCAACGAGCGCACCTCTTCCGGCGTATGATACGCGCCGTTGAGCTCAGCAGTAATCCTCAGTGCCTCCTGCGAAAAGGCATGGAAGACAAGATGAAGTTCACTCCCAGCTGGAATGTACTTGGCATCCGCCATCGTCTTTCTGAATTCATCTACCGTCACTTGAGATGCTTCCTATAGAACACAGCTATCCGGTCGAAGGGAATCGCGTTCTTGCCGCCGCCATCGTAGAGGTCGCAATGCGACGCGCCGGGAACAATGACGAGCTCCTTGTTGTCGCCGTTGAGCATCCGGTAAGCCGTCTCGCCGAAGTAGCGGCTGTGCGCCTGTTCGCCGTGGAGAACCATGACTGCACTCTCGATTTCGCCTGCATAAGCGAGTAGCTTGGCGTTGATGAACGAGAGGGCCGAGGTCTTGTTCCAGCCGCCGTTCGAATTGAGCGAACGCTTGTGATAGCCGCGAGGGGTCTTGTAGTAGGCGTGGTAGTCCTTCACGAACTGCGGCGCATCTGCGGGAAGCGGATCGACCACACCGCCGCCAAGCGCGGGAACGCCGCTCTTGAAATCCGCGATGCGCTGGGCGTTCATCGCCTCCTTCTTCGCCTTTCGCGCCGCCGCGCTGTCCTCGCTGTCGTTGTAGCCGTTCGCGATGACGCGCGTCATGTCGTACATGGTCGAAGCTACGGTCGCCTTAACGCGGGTATCGACCGCCGCCGCGTTGATGGCGAGCCCGCCCCAACCGCAGATGCCGAGGATACCAATCCTCTCCGCATCCACGTCGTCACGCGAAATGAGATAATCGACCGCCGCCTGAAAGTCCTCCGTGTTGATATCGGGCGAAGCGACATATCGTGGCTCTCCGCCCGATTCGCCAGTGAACGACGGATCAAACGCAATCGTCAGGAACCCACGCTCTGCGAGCGTCTGCGCGTACAGTCCGCTGCACTGCTCCTTCACCGCGCCGAACGGACCCGAAACGGCAATCGCCGCAAGCTTGCCCGTCGCACCTTTCGGCTTGTAAACATCCGCCGCGAGCTCGATGCCGAAGCGGTTGCGGAACGTCGTCTTTGAGTGTTCAACCCTGTCGGACTTCGGGAACGTCTTGTCCCATTCCTGCGTCAGATCCAGCGCGCTTGCGCCGAGTGCAATTGCCATTGCAATGCCTCCTATTGCAAGTTTTTTCATCTTTTCATCCTTCTTTTTGGCCTGAAAAAAGTAAACACTGGGTATTATATCATAAATTCATATCAATAACAAATACATATTTATTATTGAAGTCCATAGTTGACAGTTATGTCAGAATTTGATATAATATGTAACATGGACATCCGAATACTCAGATACTTCATAGCTGTTGCCGAGGAAGGCAACATAACGAAAGCCGCCGCGCAACTTCACGTTTCGCAGCCCGCACTCTCGACGCAGCTCGCCGCACTCGAGGAAGAATTGGGCCAGAAGCTCATAGAACGGAACGCACGGGGTGTTGTCCTGACGGAAAAGGGAATCGCACTCAAACGCCGTGCGGACGACCTGATCGATCTCGTCGAGCGAACGGAAGCCGAAATCAAGGCCGACGATTCGGGAGAACTTTCCGGCACGGTATCCATAGGTGCCGGCGAGACTCCGGCATTCCGTTTCATAGCCCGTGCCGCCGCGCAGCTCTCCCGCGACAATCCACGGCTACGGTTCAGCATCGCGTCCGGCAACGGCGAAGACGTTGTTTCGCACCTGCGGGAGGGAGTCCACGATCTCGCACTGCTCGTAGGGCCTGGACGCTACGACGGGTTCGACTATCTTTCCTTGCCGTACACGCATCATTGGGGGATTCTCGTATCCGCAGACTCGCCGCTTGCCGCGAAGAAGCGCATCGTTCCGACGGACATGAAGGGTATTCCCCTCATTAGTTCTCGACAGGGAATGGTGCGCGAATTCATCGCGGGGTGGCTCGGGTTCCCGTATTCGCGTCTTAACGTCGTGGCCACTTACAACCTTTTCTACAATGCGGCCATGTTCGTGGAGGCGGGGATTGGCGCGGCAATCTGCATCGACGGCGTCCTTCCGCACGAGTTTGCGTCGCGCATGACCTTCCGCCCGTTTGCACCCGCTCTCGTCAGCGATGTCTATCTCGCGTGGCGAAGAAACGTTGCTCTGCCGCCCGCCGCCCGCGCTCTAGTGGACGCCATACGCCGTGAAACAACCCCCTAGCAAGGGGAATAGCGGCTGTCCCGAAACCCTCTGGGGTGCAGATCTCGGGGGTTCAAAAGTCCCCGCTTTCGAAAGATATTTTCCGGAATTTCACGAATTCTGCAACAGTGGTGCAGGACCCTAAGATGCATTTCACCCAATAAAATTAGGGGCCTGAACACATCCTGCAAAACTGGGGGGTTCAGATCCCACTACCCATTCAAGCCTTACTATGGGGCGGTGAACTCGATCTTTGCGCCGGGGGCGTGCCAATCCGGGGATTCGCCGGGGAACGGGACGGCATCGAGCTTGATGTATCGCGCCGTGACTGGCTTGTCAAAGCACACATCCTGCTTGATGGGATTCGCAATAATATTGCCAAATTCTCCTGACGCAACCACACGCCACGATTTCACGTCATCAGAGGCATACGCGACATATCCTTTTGGAAACGCTTTCGAATCCTCGCCAGAGGTGAACGCGAACCCTTTAAGCGGCAGAGGTATTCCGAAATCTGCGATGAACTCGCCGCCTTGCGCCTTGGCGATTTCGTACGGCAGGAGCGTTCCTGCGGGTTGTTCTTGGCCGTTTCGCGCCGAACCGTCCTGCGGCGGAATCGTGCGCAGCGCCAGATTGATCTCTGTCTTGCCGTCGCATTCAATATTGATACGCACGACCTTCGCCGTCACGGGCGATGCGAAACGGACAATGCGACGATAGCCGATCTGATTCCCCCCGGCTATCTGGCAGTCATCCGCAAAAGCCTTCCATGATTTAACGCGCAAACCCTTGCGTATGTCTTCAGCAAGGTCGATGGCGTCAAAGGTGCGTGCCTCAGGAAGAATCCAGCTCCATTTGCGGGAGTTGTAACTGACGAGGCATTTCGCGTCTTTCGCGAGATCCTCGCCGTTGAAGAGCCGCACCCAGTCGCCAAACTCTTTTAGACGCGCCATATCGCCATCGTCGATGAGTCCGTCACGGTTTGGCGCCAGTCCCAGATCGAGGATTCCGCTTCGACCCACGCTCTCCAGATAGCGCGTCGAAAGTTCCTGGAGGCTCTTGGGCCCGTCGCCGGGATGCCAGAACCACTTGCCTCTCAGGGGCGTATCGGCCTCCGGCGGCTGAAATACGCCGTTTCGGACCAGGTCGTATTCTTCCGGAACTATCCCGCGCTCGTTGCCCGTCCAGCGTAGCGTGCGGTCGGTATCCATGCCGAATATTGCGGCGAGCGGATATTTCGCCTTTAGGGCCTTCAAGAGGCGCGGATGGTCATAGTAGACGGGAGCCGCGGGAATCTTGCGCGTCTCCTTCGCGCCGCCATACCAGCCATCGCCGCCGTTCGCGCCGTCGAGCCATATCTCGGAGATGGGGCCGTAGTCCTCCATCAGTTCCGCCCACTGGCGATGGAAGTATTCGGTGTAGGCGGGTCTCGCATATTCGGCATGATGGCGGTCCCAAGGCGAGAGATAGGCGCCGAATTCGAGTCCTGCGGCCAGCGTCGCGTCGCGCACCTCCTTCACGAGATCGCCGCGACCATCGCGCCACGGTGTGTTGGCCACGGTGTAGTCCTGGTTGTAGCGGCTCGGCCAAAGGCAAAAGCCGTCATGGTGCTTGCAGACGAGCACGATGCGGCGGATGCCGCCGGCCTTCGCCGCCGCCACCCACTGCGCGGCATCGAGCTTGGGAGGGTTGAACACTGAAGCCGGCGTGTCGCCATAGCCCCATTCGCGACCCGTGAACGTGTTCGGTCCAAAATGGACAATCGCGATCACGCCCTTGTCGAGCGCGCTCAGCGTGGCCTTGCTCGGCACCGGCACCTCCGCCATCGCCGCCATCGCCATCGCCGCGCATCCCACCGTCATCATCACTTTCTTCATCGCCGTTCTCCTCTCATCAAATTCGTACAAAGGGTTTTATGCCTTTTCTCCGCACATTCTGCGAATATTATACACATAATCTCCGCAAATGTCAATACCCAAAAGCAGCTTTCTACATTTTTCCAAGCCGCCGAACCGGCTTATCATACATTTTCCAACCATCAAAACCCGACTTTTGTAGTCTGATGTGGAATAATGCCGTCACAACCCCTCTTCGAGGATGGCGTGCCATCCGTAGCCGATTTGCTGCGCAAATCGCGAAGGATGGTCGGGGCGAGAGGATTTGAACCTCCGACATTCTGCTCCCAAAGCAGACGCACTACCAGGCTGTGCAACGCCCCGCGAAAGATTGGCGTGTATTATATCATATTTCGACCCCAAAAGTCAAGCGTTTTCTTGCGCTTAACGATGCAGGGGCGAACTTTCGCGACAGTGCGGCTGGGTGCGGTAGAGGCTCCAGCCGGAATTCAGCCAGAAACTGATTCCGCACACCCACATGGCCGGCAGCAGCAGCGCATGGTTGCCGGAAATCTCCGCCACGATGATGATGGCCGTCATGGGAATGCGGATGGTGGAAGCCAGAAAGCCCGCCATGCCGACGAGCGCGAACGCCGCGGGATGGATGCTGATCGATTCCGGCAGCACATGGTCGAAAAAGAGCCCCACGGCCGCGCCCAAGGTTCCGCCGCACACCAAGGCCGGGGCGAAAAGTCCCCCCGAGCCGCCCGACCCCACCGTGAACGACGTGGCCAGCGCCTTGACGAAGAAAAACGCGAGGAAGCCCAGCACCGCCACCGGCGTGATGCCTTCGAAAACGTGGCCGTAGCCGCACTTGAGGCTGGCGTCGATGAGCGCGTAGGACGAGCCCAGGATGTCCGGCATGAAAAAGCCGATGATGCCGGTCAACAGTCCCCCCAGCGCCACCTTGGCCACGCCGGGCAGCCGCATCGACTTGAAGCGCGCCTCCACGCCGTTGTAGAGACTGATGTAAAACCGCGCGCCGTAGGTGATGACGAGCGCCAGCACGAAATACGGGAATAGCCTGAGGCCGTTGTCGTAGACGAAGTCCGGCATCTCGAAAATTGGCTGCCACCCCCAGAAGCAGGCAAAAATCGAGTAACTAACCGCCGAGGCGATGAAACTGGGCAAGAGCGTCTCGTACTCCACGTCCGACGAGGAATAGAAGATTTCGAAGCCGAACATCGCCCCCGCCAGCGGCGCCTGGAAGAGCGCCGCGATGCCCGCCGCCAGACCCGCCGCCATCAGGATGCGCCGGCCCCGCACCGTCAGGTTGAGGAGCCGACCGATGGTGCTGCCGCAGGCCGCGCCGATCAGCGTCACGGGGCCCTCGTAGCCCGCCGATCCGCCAAAGCCCACCGTCAATACCGACGCCACACCTTTGACCGGCACCACCATGGCCGGCACATGGCCGTTGTTGTTGTGGTAGGCCCAGATGGCGCTTCCGGTGCCGCGCGCATGCTCGACCGACGTGAAAAGCTTGATGAGGAGATACCCCAAAGTGGCGCCGATGGCCGGCAAGGCAAGCATCAGCCAACGATGGGGATCGGCCAGATCCTCCCGGCAAAACAGCGTCTTGCACACTTCACCTTCGGACAGATGGGTCAAAAAGTGATGATGGCCCAAATCCTCCATCACCCAACGCTTGGCGAAGTCGATGAGATACCGGAAGCCCACCGTCACCACGCCCACCACCGCGCCGGTCAAAACCGATTCGCCGAAGTACCGTCCGGTGCGGACGGAAAGGCCCTGCCCGCCGAACATGAACTTCCACCACGATCGCGCGATATGGCTCATGATCTATGCGCGGCTTCGCGCTCGGCGAGCGTGTCGAGATCTTCCTCGGCGGGGATGTTGCTGTAAAGGTTGTAGTTCATGACCCACAACGACGGATGGCGCCGGATGACGCCTTCCAGGTCGCGGGTGCACCGCTGGGTCATCGCCCACACGTCGCGCGCTTCCTCGGGCCGGTAGGTGTTGATAAGTTCGCACCGGTAGCGTCCGTCCTTCAGGGGACGCGACCACGCCGTGACGATGGGCGCCTTGAACTTGGCCGAAAAGAACGCGGGCGCCGCCGAAACGGGCATCGGCCGACCCAGAAAGCGCACCCACACGCCGCCCTTGTTGGCGGGCACCGGCTGGTCGACGAGCAACCCCAGGCTCTTGCCCTGCTTCATGGCCGAAAAGAGACTCTTGAAGGCGCCGTCCGCCGCCACGATCTCCTCGCCGATCGACCGGCGCGACGCCATCAGCATGGCGGTGGTGTTTTCGCTCCCGATGCGCTTGGCCACCGAAATCATCTCAAGCCCTTCCAGATGCACCAGTTGGGCGAGAATCTCCCAGCAGCCGATATGGCCCGAAACCGTCACCGCCTGCTTTTCCCGTTGAAGCCATTCGCGGCAGACGTCGCTCATCTCGCCCACTTCCGCCACGCGCTCCCGGGCCAGCTTGCTCGTCCAGAACACGTGCCCCACCGTGCGGGCCATGTTGCGGTAGCTCCCGCGGATGATGATTTCCTCCCGCCGCGTCATGGGACCGGAGCCGCCGAAAATCTGGCGGAGATTCTCGAGCGCGCGCTTTTTGCCCCGCGCGTCGAACGCATACAGCACGCACGACAACGCGTCGCACAGCCGGAACAGCCGCCGGTGGCTTATGTTGGCGAATATGAGCATCCCCAAGCGGATTCCCAGCCACTCCAATGGGCTGCGGAGTTTCCGCTTGAAGCGCTTGACCTCAAAAACTGTAGGTGCCCTTAACCTCATCCCAGGTGCGGGTGGTGAAGAACTTGGCGATGGCGGTGTCGTACTCCGCCGTGTGGGTGAAAGCCTTCTTCATGAGCTTGAACCGGGTGTCCAGCCCGATCGTCCCCTCGTGCGCCGCCAGCTCGTTGGCGAGGTTGGGATAATCGAGAGGGTCGGTCACGCTGGCCACGCGCAGATAGTTCTTGGCGCTCGCCCGCACCATGCAGGGACCGCCGATATCGATGTTGGTGCGCGCCATTTCGGGCGTGACCCCTTCCTTGGCCACCGTCTCGCGGAAAGGATAGAGGTTGACCACCACCATGTCGATGGCCTTGGCGTCGAGCCGCTTGATGTCGGCCTGGTGCGCGTCGTTGTAAGTTTCGGACAGGAGCCCCAGGTAGATCTTGAAATCGAGCGTCTTCACGAGGCCGCCTTGCATTTCCGGCTGGCCGGTGTAGTCGCTCACCGCCACCAGCGTGCCCTCGGCCTTATCGCCCAGGATTTCCTTGACCTTGACGTAGGTGCCGCCGGTGGAATAGATTTTCACGCCCGGGCAGGCCTGGACGAGCGCGGGCACGAATTCCTCCAGCCCCCGCTTGTCGGAAACCGACATCAGCACGTTCCGGACCTTGACCCGGTTGTCGATCTTCTCTACGATATTAAGCGCCATATCAAACCTTTGCGTTTTCGATTTTTTCGATCAGCTTGGCCTTCATCTCGTCGAACTCCGGCGAATTGCGCGGCTTGTCGTTCCAGTCGATGAACGTCTGCTGGAGATCCATGAAGAACTTGCGCGTAGCGTCCTTGTCCTCGAACTTGTAGTCCGACAGGAGCGTCTTTTCCACCACGTCGAACATCACCTGCTGGCGCTCGACCGGCGTGGTGGCGTCCGACTCGCTGAACGCGTTCTGCTGCAGATACACGGCGTCGAGGAACTCCGCCTTGAGATAGGTGGTAAAGTCCGCCAGGCTCGTGCCTTCTTCGCCCACCACCTTCATCATCTGGCCCACTTCGTTGCCCTTGCGCAAAATGGCGCGGGCGCGTTCGACGCGGACCTGCTCGATGACGGAATTGTAGTGGCTCCAGCTGTCGAGCGGGTCGATGGCCGGATACCGGCGCGCGTCGGAACGGGCGCGGGAGAGACCGTGGAAGCCGCCCACCACCTTCAAGGTGGCCTGCGTCACCGGCTCGTCGAAGTTGCCGCCCGCGGGCGACACCGTGCCGCCGATCGTCACCGAGCCGCAAGTGCCGTCTTTGAGCCGGACGCGACCCGCGCGCTCGTAGAACGCCGCGATGCGCGACTCCAGATACGCCGGGAACGCTTCTTCGCCGGGGATTTCCTCCAGACGGCCCGAAAGTTCGCGCATCGCCTGCGCCCACCGCGAGGTGGAGTCGGCCAGCACCAGCACGTTGAGCCCCATCTGGCGGAAATACTCCGCCAGCGTCACCGCCGTGTACACCGAAGCTTCGCGCGAGGCGACCGGCATCGAGGAGGTGTTGCAGATGATGATGGTGCGCTTCATCAGCGACTGGCCCGTCTTGGGGTCCACGATTTCCGGAAATTCCTTCAGCGTCTCCACCACTTCGCCCGCACGTTCGCCGCAGGCCGCGCTGATCACCACGTCCACCTTGGCGTAGCGCGCCGTGGTCTGCTGCAGCACCGTCTTGCCCGCGCCGAACGGACCGGGAATGCAGTAGGTGCCGCCCACCGCCACCGGGAAGAACGTGTCGATGGTGCGAACGGTGGTTTCCAGCGTTTCCGTGGGCTCCAGACGCTCGGTGAAGCAGCGGATCGGCACTTTCACCGGCCAGCGCTGCATCATCTGCACCTTGACTTCCTTGCCTTCGGCGTCCGCCAGAGTGGCGATGTCGTCGGTCACCTTGTAGTCGCCGGCCGGCGCCAGCGTCTTGACCGTGTACGCCCCGCGCAACGCGAACGGCACCATGATCTTGTGGCCGGGCATGGTCTTGTTGTCGAAGATGCCCTCCGTCACCCAGCCGAGCGCCTCGCCCGCCGTCACCTTGTCGCCCGGCTTGGCGGTGGGATGGAAGTCCCACTTGCGGTTGCGCGGCAGGCCCGGCAGATACATGCCGCGCTGCAGGAAGTATTCCGCGTCCTTGCTGATCTTGGCCGCTTCCTGCGCCAGTTCCGCCAACGGATTCTGCAAACCGTCGTACACCTGCGCCAGCATGCCCGGGCCGAGCTCGGCCGCCAGCAGTTCGCCGGTGAATTCCACCCGGTCGCCCACCGCCAGGTCGGTGGTGGCGTCGAACACCTGCATGTCGCAGGTAAGTCCCCTGACGCGCACGATTTCCGCCATGAGCCGCTCGTTGCCCAGAATGGCGTATCCCACCTCGTTCTGCGCCACCGCGCCGTCGAACTTGACGGTGATCATGTTTCCGTTAACTGCCACAATCTTTCCGGTAGTCATCTTGGATCTCCTTAAAGCTGAATTTTCGTTTCCGCCGCCAACTGGTCGAAGGCCGCGTTGCCCGCCTCGCGATCGATGCGCGAGCGCTTAAGCGCGATTTTGAGCCGTACCGCGTACGTCGCCAGCGCCCCCTTGCCCAGAGGACTGGAACTGGGCGTCAATTCGCCCGCCGCGTCCCACCAGACGCGATCGAGCAACTCGTCGCGCTTGAGCGCGTCTTTTTCCTGGAACGCCGCCGTCACCCGGTTGCGCCAGTAAAGATCGCACCCCTCGGCCGCGCGGAGATGCTTCTCCCCGCCGCCGCGCGCCTGCGCCATGGCGTTGCGGAGCTGCGTCTCCAGGTCGGTCCACCGCGCCGGAATCGCGTCCTCGCCCGCAACGGCGGCAAACGCCTCCCAGCTCATCGGCGCGCCTTCGCCGAACGCCAGCCTCGGCAGGCTGGCCACGATATAGTCGGTCGTCATCACTTGACCAGTTTGGCGAGATCGCTCCGGAGACGCTTGGCGAGCTCTTCCGCAATCGTAGCGCCGGTGAACGAATGCTCAACCCTGCCGCCGTCCAGCTTGACGGTGAACCCGGTGCCGAGCGTTTCGTCGGTCGTAACCGTAAGATTCTTTTCCGCCGCCAGCTGCGCCTTGAGCGTGGCCGCGATCGCCTGCGCGGTGGCCACGGTCACTTCGCCCTGCGTGGCGAATTCCTTGACCGCCGCCGTCGCCAGCTCCGCCACCGCCTTGGGTTCGGCCAGCGCCGCCTTGACGTCCTTCGCGAGCAATGATGTCAGTTTGTTGGTGACGGCGCTCTCGACGGAAATCACCGTGTCGCGCGCGGCCTGACGGATGGTCTCGGCGGCGCGCGCGGCGTAATCCTTGGCCGCCAGCTCCGCGTCCGCTTTGGCCTTGAGGGCCGCCGCTTCCGCCTCCTTTACCAACGCCGCCGCCTGGGCTTTGGCCTTGGCAATTATCTCGTCGGCCGCGGCTTGCGCTTTTTCCACGCCTTCGCGGTTGATTTTCTCGAGCAGACTCTGCAGGTCTTCAGACATAAATATTCCTCCACATTAAGTACGTATATTATACTCTTTTTTCCCAAATTAGTCAAGTGCTATTGTGTTTTTTCCTGATTTATGATATAATATATCCGTCTCTTCGATGAAAAAGTCACTTTCGCTTTTCGCCGCTGTCACACCCCCCGCCCTCCAAGGCGGCGGGGCTTACGCGGTTTCGCCGTTGCCCGGTTGCGCCGACGCCTTCCTGGCGCTGGCATCCGCCACCCGCGTGACCCTGGCCGTCACCGCCGGCATCCCCGAGAGCGAAAAACTCGCCAGCGACCTCTCGCTGGCCGCCGCGACCCTCCCCGTGCGCATTCTGGAATTTCCGCCCCTCCTGCCCGGCGACAAGGCCGCGCTCGGGCAACGGCTCAAAACGGTGGCCGCGCTCAAGGCCTGGCGACTCCGACCGCACCCGCTCATCGTCGTGGCGCCCTTCGCCGCCCTTTCCACGCCCCTGCCCGCGCCGGGACTCGCCCCGTTGACGCTCGCGCCGGGGTCGCGCGTTTCCGCCGACGAGCTTGTCCGCCTGGGCTATCGCCGCACGCCGCAAATCGAACAGGCGGGCGACTTTTCCATTCGCGGCGGCATCATGGACATCTGGTCGCCGGGCGAAGAACTGCCGGTGCGCGCCGAATTTTTCGGGGACGAACTGGAAAGCCTGCGACTCTTCGACGCCGCCACCCAGCTTTCGGTGGAGTCCGTCAAGTCCGCCGTCGTCCTGCCCATCGCGGACACCTCCCCGGCAACCGGAACTCCCGCGCCCGACGCCACGCTCTTCGGTCTCCTCCCCGAAAAATCGCTCATCCTCGCCTTTTCGCCGGAAGCCTACACCCTCCCAGTTCCGCTCGAACCGCTGGAGCTGCCGGTTTCCGCCTTGCCCGGCTTTGCCGAACTCGGCGCCGAAGAGGCCCACCACCCCGAACTTTTCGAGGCCGCCCGCCAAAAGCTCGACCGCCATCTGGACGCGGCCAAGCGGCGCGGCGTGCACATTCTGGAACAGGACGGACTCTCCGCCGGCTTCGAGATCCCCGGCCTTATCGTCGTCACCAAGGCCGATCGCGTCTTCGCCAAACGCCACGCCCCCGCCCGCACCCGTACGACCCGCGCTCCCGCCGGGGGCGCCCGGCTGGACAGTTTCGACGAGCTCGAACCCGGCGAATACGTGGTGCACGTGGATTATGGCGTGGGCAAGTATACGGGTTCGCACTTTATCGATCGCAACGGCCAGCAGGTGGAGGTGTTCACCGTCGAATACGCCGACGGCGCCAAACTCCACGTACCGGCCGCGCACGCCCATCTTCTTTCCCGCTACGTGGGCGTCAAGGGCATGGAGGTCAAACTCCACAAATTGGACGGCAAACGCTGGAGCAAAGACAAGGCCGACGCCCAAAAGGCCATTCAGGATTTCGCCTCCCAGCTCCTTACCGTGCAGGCCAAGCGCGCCATCCATCCCGGCATCGCCTATCAGGTGGAAGGATTGGAGGGGCTCGACGCGTTCGAAGCCGCCTTCCCTTACGAGGAGACGCCCGACCAGGCCGCCGCCATCGCCGCCGTCAAAGCCGACATGGCCTCCCCCAAACCGATGGACCGCCTCGTCTGCGGCGACGCCGGCTACGGCAAGACCGAAGTGGCCATGCGCGCGGCCTACATCGCCGCCTTGAACGGCAGGCAAGTGGCGGTGCTCGCCCCCACCACCATTCTGGCCGAACAGCATTTCGAAACTTTCACCAGCCGCTTCGACGGCACCCCGGTGCGCATCGAATCCGTCTCGCGCTTCCAGAGTTCCGCCGTCCATTCCGGCACTTTCCGGCGTCTCGCTTCCGGCGCTTGCGACATCGTCATCGGCACCCACGCCATCCTCTCCTCGCAAATCGCCTTTCGCGACCTGGGACTCATCATCATCGACGAGGAACAGCGCTTCGGCGTCCGCCAGAAGGAGTTTCTCAAGTCCCTGCGCGCCACCGCCGACATCCTCACCCTCTCCGCCACGCCCATTCCCCGCACGCTCTACCTTTCCATGACCGGCGCGCGCGACCTGTCGCTTCTGCGCACTCCCCCGCGCGAACGCGTAGCCGTGTCGACGAAAATCGAGCCTGCGTCCGATGCGCTCGTCCAAACCGCCATCGCGCGCGAGCTCGACTCCGGCGGGCAGGTTTTCTTCCTCCACAACCGCGTTTCCACCATCGGCCGGGTGGAGAAGAATCTCCATAAACTCCTCCCCGACGCCCGCATCGTGGTGGCGCACGGCCAGATGGACACCCGCACCCTCGCCCGCAAGATGCGGGTGTTCGAATCGGGCGCGGCCGACATTCTGCTTTCCACCACCATCGTCGAATCCGGCATCGACATTCCCCGCGCCAACACGATCATCGTCGACCACGCCGAAATGTTCGGTCTCGCCGAGCTCTACCAGTTGCGCGGACGCGTAGGTCGCAGCGCCAAACAAGGTCACGCCTGGTTTCTCACCCCCGCGCTCGCCACGCTCGATTCGGACGCGCGCGAACGTCTGGCCGCCCTCAAACGGCACGGGGGACTGGGCGGCGGCTTCAATCTGGCCCTGCGCGACCTGGAACTGCGCGGCGCGGGCAACATCCTCGGGCGCAAGCAGTCGGGCCACATCGCCAATATCGGCTTTTCCCTCTATTGCCAGCTTCTGCAGCGCACCATCGCCCTCCTCAAAGGCGAAAAAGTCCGCGAGGTCGTCAACGTCCAGCTCGATTTCGATTTCCCGCTGGCGGCCATCCCCTACGAATACGTGGAGGAAGAAACCCAACGCCTTTCGCTCTTCAAGCGCTTTGCCGAAGCCCAAGATCTGCGCGTCGTCAAGGCGCTCTCGGACGAGATGCGCGACCGCTTCGGGCCGCTGCCCGCCGAGGCGCAGCAATTCGTCAAACTCGCCGCCTTGCGTATTCGCGCCGCCGCCCATCGCATCGGCCGCATCGTCGTGCGCGGCGACCGGGCCAAATTCTTCCGCGCCGACAACCACGAGGTGGAAAAAATCCTCGCCCTGCGCGGCGCCACCCCGGAAAAGAAAATCGCCGAACTTTTCAATTCTTTCTGACCATGACTTTTTCTCCCCTGAACCTCGACACGCTCCCACTCGTCCGGCAACGTCTAAGTGAAGATCCGCGCGAAGTCTCCGAGTACCTGCCATCCTACACCTGGCCCTGGCGATCCCAAGTCTACACGATGGAGTTCGGCCAAACCCATGGTTGCGGCATCTATCGCTTCCATTTCCTGGGGCGCACCTACTTCTCCATTCCCTTTGGCGCGGGCGACAAGCAAGCGGCGCTGGCGGAATTGCAAGCCTATGCCCAAACCAACGGACTCCAACTCCGCCTCGCGCCCCTGATGGCCAACGAAGCCGCCCGACTCGGCAGCGGCTGGCTCGTGAAACCCCTTCCCTTCAGTTACGACTACATCTATCGCCAGACCGACCTCGCGGAACTGAAAGGCGCCAAATTCCAGCCCAAGCGCAACCATATCCATCGCTTCGAAGATCTCGGCCCCTGGCGCTACGGTCCCGTCGACGTGGACG
Source organism: Kiritimatiellia bacterium (assembly GCA_017542055.1). GTDB lineage: Bacteria > Verrucomicrobiota > Kiritimatiellia > RFP12 > UBA1067 > UBA1067. The sequence continues at coordinate 5,285 of JAFXXW010000025.1, read as the reverse complement.
ATTGCCGCGCCGTCCTTAGGGAGTGGCGGCAAAACCACCCGGTGGACGAGGAGTTGACCATAGAACTCCGCGCCTTGGACCTCATCCTCGCCCAACCCGACCTCATGGGACTTTCCGGCGGAGTCCTCTACTCCAACGATCGACCGGTGGCCTTTGCCCTGGGCGAAGCCATGAGTCCGCGCACTTTTCTCGTCAGTTACGAAAAAGCCATCCCTTCCGTGCAAGGCGCCTTCCCGATGGTCAACCGGGAATTCGTGCGCCATCAATGCGCCGGATTCAAATTCGTGAATCGCGCCGCCGCGGACGGCCATCCCAATCTGGTCAAAGCCAAGGAAAGCTACCATCCCGTGGCGCGCCTGCGCAAGTTTGCCGCCATCTTTACCCGCGTACGCTTTGCCACCCCCGGCGACACCGACCTGATCGTCCGCCTCTGGCATACCTCGTTCGGCGATTCCGAGGAGTTCATCCGCCAGTTCGTCGCCGAACGGCTCGCTCACGACAACTGCCTTATTCTGGACAATCGCGCGATGGCCTTTTGTCTGGCCCAGCCGGACGGCACCCGTTATCTCTACGCCCTGTCCACCTTGCCCGAAGCCCGCCATCAAGGTCTCGCTTCGGAAATCGTCCGCACCGCGCTAAATCTCTATTTCGAGCCTATCGCCGTCTGCCCCGCCGACGATAGTCTAATTCCCTTCTACGAGCGCTTCGGCTTCCGTCTGTCCGCTCCCGCGGGTCGAACACCCCTCCCCACGCTCACTTTCCCGCACGTCCCCGGCTACTTCGTGCCCGACCCCATGGCCTAGCCGAGCAACCGGTCGATCACGCTCCCGATCAAGCGCCGGAGACGCCACCACGTCCGCTCCCGCCAGCTCTTGCCGGCCACCACGTACCGCTCGCCCAAATTGCTCCCGAACGCCACCCGGTCCTGCGCGCAAACAGCCGGCACCGTCCGGTAAAGCCGGATCCAGCCCTTCCGCGCGAAATACGCCCAATAATCGATCGGCACGCGCGTTTTCGTCTCTTTCTCGAGTAGCCGCCGCGCCGCTTCGCGCCCGATCACATACCCCTCCGAGCACTCTTCCCAGTCCGTCTTTTCCGTCCGGATTTCCGCTCCTTCCCCCAATTCGCCTTCCCGCTTCTTCCGATGGTCGCTCATCATCACCACCGCGCGCGCGTCTTCCCGGCACTTGGCTTCCGCGACCGCCAACGCCGACCGTATCCCCGCCCCCAGCTTTACGTCGTCCTCGAATATCGCCGCGCACCCGTCGCCGCCCGCAATAAGCCGACGGTAGCACTCCAGATGGCTCGCCGCGCAGCCGAGTTCGCCCTGCACCGGCGCGCGCAACACCGCGCACCACCAACGGAAGCGGTCTAGCCGACCCTCCGCCCGGGCTTCCACCCGTTCGAAATTCAGTCCGCATCGCGCAAACTGTTCCCGCTGCGCCGCCAGTCGCGCCTCGTCCCGCTTGAGATTGATGAGATACGCCTTCATCTTTCCCGCCTTCCCCGGCGTTGCCGCCACTTTTGCACGGTCCAAAATCCGGTGGCCGCGCACGTAAAGCGGAAGAGCCAGCAAAGCCGCGTCAAGACACCCAGATCGCTTGCCCGCAAGGCCTCGCCGACGAGCCACCAAAAATCTTGACGTATCGTATCCCGGCACGCCGCGAGCACTTTGCCTCCCATTCCTTCCGCCTGCGCCCCGGACCGGTCCACCGCCGCACAGTCGCACAGCCAATAGCAACTGGCCGCCTTCTCCCACCGGCACAGATGCTTGTACTGGTCCGGCGCTTCCGCCATCCGGCGTTCCCAAGGCGGCAGCCAATCCTTGAATTCGCGTTGCCGGACCGAATTCATGATACTGCCTTCGTTGCACTTGTACTCGTACAGCTTTTCGGGAACATAAGCGCAACTCGAAGCCCGCGCCAGCACTTGCGGCAGCACCAGGTAATCCTCCGCCACCTTCACGTCCTCGTCGAACCGGATGTCCGCCCACAGTTCCCGCTTGATCGCGTAAAGCCACATCGCGCCCCAACGCGCCCAATCGCGATACACCGCCACGCGCAGTTTTTCCATCGTGGGATGTTTTTCGCCCCATACCAGATCGTGGCGATGGTTCTTCCAGCCGACGAGCCGCGCGTCGATGGTCACCACGTCCACGCCCCGGCTCGCGGCCGCGCATATCTTGCCGGCCCAATCCTCGCGCACCGAATCGTCCGCATCCACCCAGGCCACATAATCGCCGGTGGCGCGCCTCAATCCCTCGTTCCGCGCCCAGCTCACGCCCCGGCGAGTATCGTCGAAAATTTCCACCAGCTCCCATTCGCAAGCGGTCGCGAGCGCCAAACTCCGCCGCAGCGCATCCCGGCACGCGCCGTATTGGGCCCGGTCCCCCACCGGCACTATAACCGAAATTTTCATTTGTATGTTTTGGGGATTCGGAATGGTTGCCTCGCAGGGACTCGAACCCCAACAAGCAGAATCAGAATCTGCGGTGCTACCATTACACCACGAGGCAATCTCGTTCGTGCTTTCCTGAAAGTGGCGGGGTCGACGGGGCTCGAACCCGCAACCCCCGGATCGACAGTCCAGTGCGCTAACCAATTGCGCCACAACCCCGCATTTCCGGAAAAGTGATTCATATTATATCATATTTCGGACCCAAAAGTCAATAGGGAAAATGAAAAAATTTTACGAGTGGTCGGACTGGCGGGGATCGGACCCGCGACCCCAACATTAAAAGTGTCGTGCTCTACCAACTGAGCTACAGTCCGGTTTGGGGCTTATGGTTGAGTATTATACCATATTTTCCGCGCGAATGCAATAGGAATTCGATTTTTCCCAAAACTTGGCTCGCGCCGAAATATCGTTTCAAGCGACCGCCCGACACCTCGTCCAGGCGCTTTCGCTCCCGTAAAATGGCGCTTTTGTACGCCCAATGCCGCGCCGAACCGGTGACCGTGCGCACGATTCCGTTGACTCCCGGCGTGTAGCGGTACAGCACGTCCGGAATGCTTGCCACGCGTTTCGACCATATCGCGCACTCGCAAACGAACGGCGCGTCTTCATAGATGAAAAGCTCCTCGTCGAAGCGGATCCGGTGTTCCGCCAAGAGTTCCCGCCGGAACGCGATCCGGCAAACGCTTCCCTGTTCGCGCTTTTCCGCGAGCGCCGCCATGAACCGCCAAGGCCGCAAGAGCGCCCTCGCCAAATCGCCCCACGAATACCCGATGAAAGCCGGCGCCAACGTTTCCAGCACCGCGCGCCCCTCCAGCTCGTATTGCCGCTTCAGCGGCCGGAAGGTGTTGTTGAAGAAGCAGAAGTCCGCTCCGCTCGCTTCCAGTTTCTCGATCGGTCGCGCGAAAAATCCCGGCTCCACCGTGTCGTCCGCGTCGCAGAAGAAGACGTATTTGCCCCGGGCGCGCCCGAGTCCCTCGTTCCGCGCCCAGCTGAGACCCCGCCCCTCGCGGTCCGCCACCACGATAATCTCCACCCGCTCGCGTCCCACCTCGCTCGCCGCCTTTTCCAGCGACTGTAGCGTGGCCGGCAGCGTATCGTCGTTCCGGTAATTGGGCACGATCACGCTGGCGAGCATACTTCCTCCAGCCACTTGGCGTAATCCGCCATCGCCCGATCGGCCGCGAAATCCTCCGGCCGCAACTTTTCCGCCCCCTTCACCCGCTCCACCGCCCGGCAAAAGCTTTCCGCATCGCCCGCCTCGTACCGGACGCCTGCGCCCCCTACGAGCGCCGCCGTCTCTCCCCCCAGGGAATAGATCACCTTGAGCCCCGCCTTGGCGTAGTCCGCCAGTTTTCCCGGCACCGCCACCCGGCTCGCTTCGAACATCGGAATCAACCCCACCTCGCTCGCCGCCAGCAACCGCTCGAGCGCCGCCTCGTCCAAATACCCGGCGAATTCGATGCGTCCGCAGCCCGCGGCCAACCGCTCCAGCCGGGATCGTTTGGGACCGTCCCCCGCCAGCACCAGTTCCGTCCCTTCCAGCCGCTTAACCGCCTCGATCGCCGTCTCCAGGTCGTACGAGGCGCCCATATTGCCGATGTACACGAGTTTCATTTCACGTGCCCCGTCTTTTTCATCGGACCCTGGGCCCCGTACTCCCGGGCCAACTCCAAATATCCGTCCGCCACCGCGCTGATCGCGTCCGCGCCCCGGTAAATCTCCCGCGCCACGCGTCCCATCAGCCGCACCGCCCAACCCGGCAACACCCGCGCGAAAGTTTCCGGCCAGGCGTCCTGGATGTCCACCACCGTCTTGATCCCGTGCTGGCGGCCCCATCGCACCGCCGCGCGCGCCAACCCCAATGGCGGCACCGACACCACGATCGCGTCCGGCTTTACCCGTTCCGCGTCGGCCGCCTTGGTCCACGCCCGCGCCAGCAGCAAATGGCTGACCACGCGCCTTAAGCAAATGTTTTTGGGATAGGGAAGCGTCTTGAGCATCCGGACGTTCGCCGGGAGGCTCCGCTTCAATACGCGCCGCGCCTTGGTTCCGTGGTTGAAATCGCCCGTCCACAACACCGTCTCGTGGCCCCGCTTGGCCAGCGCCTCCGCCATAAGACTGTACCGCTGCGCCCGAAAGCCTTCTTGCGGCAGATTGTCGAAGGGATTGATTATCCAGATTTTCATCTAGGCGCGGAAATGGTGGAGAAGAGGAGATTCGAACTCCCGACCCCCACGTTGCGAACCTTTGAGGAAGCGCAGACGCGGAAAGACAGAGAGCGGCAGAAGCGCAGTTTTACGGACTGCTACGCATCCTCCTAACATGCCGACCTTTCCGAAAACATGGATTGTGTTGTAGTTTTGTTGTAAATGCCCGACGCACCCGCGCCGGATCCCTAGATCAAGCAGCACCAAAGCAATGCCACGCCGACGCAGGCTAGATAACGCCAGGCCATTCCGATCAGCGCTTGCTTCACGCCGGGAGCCTTGCTTATTATGGCCGCGATCAACAGTCCGAATGCCGGCAAAAAGAAGCCGAGCAACCGGCAAAGCATAGGATCGGCGCAGACGTCCGTCTCCGCGATTGACGTTTTTGAATGTTTGGTATAGCCCATTGTTCGTCCTTTCGTTTGAGTATTATAGCATATTCGGTCGCCAAAGTCAATAGCAATAAATAACAATCAAAGCATACGCAGTTCGTTATAATAGAAGACACCATTGGCGAAAACTGGCAAGGGGGGAGCAAGTTTGTTCGTCAAATGAATGGACACCAACGAGAAAAAAGAGTATAATGGAGGAATGAACATGTCATTCGGAGCAACCAAGGAG
>JAFXXW010000024.1 GCA_017542055.1 Kiritimatiellia bacterium | reverse complement strand
TCGATTCTGCAAGGTGCCATAACCCTCGGCCCCAAACCCATATCCAAAAAGAAATCCAACCTCGAAAGTGTCCGAATTCTGACGAACAACAATCAGCGCAACTCAAACAAAAGTGTCTTTTCTACTTGACGAACTGGGCCTCTCCGTCAAGCGGAAAGCGGGGGAAATCACGGCTGGAAGAGCGGGTCGACGAGGGGGGAAGAGGTGAAACTTTTAAGGAGCTGGCGGCGAAATTCGAGATGGCCGCGTTCGGATGCGAGGCGACGGGTGGTGGCGAAGTGGAGATCGTTCCTCAGCCACCCCACCTGGATGAGAATAAAGTCGGCCAAGGTGCGGATGAGACCGTAATCGACGGGACGGCGATGCAAGATAGCATCCACCACCTCCTCCGACGGCTCTCCGGGTTGGAGCCCCCAAAACGCGTCCTGGCTCAAATCGGGATTGCGCTTCAGCTGGTCTTCCAACACTCGGAAGATATCGAGCTTGTCGGCGTCGCGCACGAGATGGCAGAGCTTGGCGCGCAAGGGGCTCATGCCTTGGGGCAGGTCGCGTCGATTGTGGTAGAGAATGGCCGCGAGCACATCCTCGTCTTTAGTCCAGCCCGACTCCCGCACCACTTGATGACTGAAGACGGCATGGTCCACCGATTTGGCGTCGTTGAAGGTGCCGTATTTCCGGAGCTGCTCGAAGCGTCCCGCATCGTGCAAGAGCGCGGCTACAAGCCCTTTTTCCAGCTCCTCGGGGGTGAAATTCTCGCCCATTGCGATGTTCTTGGCCGCCTCCACCACTTTGGCGGTGTGGACGCGCTTAAGTTCCATCATAGGCGGCAACCGGCCGCTTGCTTCCCGGTAGCCATCGATATAGCCGGCATAAAGGTTTTGGATGGTCGTAAAGTCCATAGATTCAGGTCCGGATAAGTACTACGCCCGGGTTGGCGGTGCGACAGTAGACGGCAGGAATTTCGGCCGCGTTGGGGAAGGCGAGAAACTCCGGCGAGAACATGTCGCCCGCTTTTTCGCCGTCGAGAAAACCCTTGATGTGGCGCTGCTTCAAATACTTGCGACAGGCGGCCAGAACTGCCGACTTGATTTTGCTCGTGCCCCCGCTCGAACCGTAGCCGGTGATGACGGCGAAGAGCCCTCCCTTGCCGCGATGCGCCGACACCACGCGGTCGAGTTTGGCGATCGCGTCGTCCACGTACATGCCTTCCGCGTGGAGGTCGTATTCGGGTATACTGGTCATACGGCCGGGTATTATACCATATCCGGAGCCATTTTGTCAACCCCTCCGGATCTCCCCCTCGCCTAATTTTCTTTCAGTTTTCACTTGCCAAATAGGGGTAAAATATGATATAATATACAGTAATTACGTAAGGAGTTTCCAAACCATGTTCAACAACAAAGTGTACCACCAGATCGATGCCTTGTCGGGATCGGTAGCCACCCTTCGCGCCGAAGGCGTGAAATACAACGAAATCGCCGAGGTCGAGTCGCGTGCGGGAAAGTCGCTCGCGCAGGTCATCAAGCTGGACGGCCCCAACGTGACGCTCCAGATTTTCGCGGGTGCGCGCGGCGTGGACACTAGCGCCAAGGTGCGCTTCCTGGGCGAGACGATGAAGGTGCCCTTCTCCGAGAATCTCTTGGGTCGCGCCTTCACCGGAGCCGGCGTGCCGCGTGACGGGGGTCCTGCCATCGACGAGGATCCTTCGCCCATCGGCCAGCCTTCGGTGAATCCCGCCAAGCGCATCATGCCCAACAAGATGGTGCGCACCAACATTCCAATGATCGACCTCTTCAACTCGCTCGTCAAGAGCCAGAAGCTGCCGATCTTCGCGAAGGCCGGCGAACCGTACAACGAACTCCTGGCGCGTATCGCCCTCCAGGCCGACTCCGACGTGATCGTCATCGGCGGAATGGGGCTTAAGTACGACGAATATTTAAAGTTCCGCAACACGCTCGACAAGTCCGGCGCTCTCGCCAAGACCGTGATGTTCGTCCACACCGCTGCCGACCCCACCGTCGAATGCAAGCTGGTGCCGGACGTCTCGCTCGCAGTGGCGGAGAAGTTCGCGCTCAAGGGCAAGGACGTGCTCGTCCTCCTTACCGACATGACCAGCTTCGCCGACGCCATGAAGGAAATCGCCATCACGATGGAACAGATCCCTTCCAATCGCGGCTACCCGGGCGACCTCTACAGCCAGCTCGCGGCGCGCTACGAAAAGGCGGTCGACTTCGACGGCGCGGGCTCCATCACCATTCTCGCGGTGACCACCATGCCGGGCGACGACGTGACCCACCCCGTGCCCGACAACACGGGCTACATCACCGAGGGCCAGTTCTATCTGCGCAACGGACGCATCGAGCCGTTCGGGTCGCTGTCCCGGCTTAAACAGCAGGTCAACAAGAACACCCGCGAGGACCATCGCACCATCATGGACGCGATGATCAAGCTGTACGCGCAGTACAAGGAAACGGTCGAAAAGCAGTCGATGGGCTTCAAGATGTCCGCCTGGGACCAGAAGCTCCTCAAGTACGGCGCGGCGTTCGAGAAGAACATGATGGACCTCTCCGTCAACATTCCGCTCGAAGACGCGCTCGACCTCGGGTGGAAGATCTTGGCCGAAAACTTCGACAAGGGCGAAGTGGGCATTCCCTCCAAACTCTCCGACAAGTTCTGGCCCAAGGCATGAAGAAAGGCGGCGCGCTTCGGTCGTGGCTGACGATTGCGGTCATCGCAATCCTCTTCTTCTCGATGTACCGGATGAATCCCGAACCCAAGCTGGTGCGGGATTTGTCGACGGTGGAGTTCTTCCGGCTCCTGGACGAGATGAAAATCGAGGAGCCGGTCGTTCGCGTCATCGACCATGACGAGCAGTCGACCAGTCTCGAAGGCAAGCTCTGGACGGAAAAGGACGGGTCGGACGAGGAAAAGTCCGAGGCGTATCGCGTCAAGCTCATTCCCGGCGAAAACGAACAGATCATGCTCGACCTGTTCGATCGCGGGGTGGACGTCAAGGTGGAGGAAAAGCGTAGCGCCATCTCCCCCTGGCTCGTGCAGACGCTCTTTTTCTTCGGCTTTCTCGCGTTCTTCTACTGGGTGTTCTATCGCCGGATGGGCGGCGAAGGCGGACTTTTCGGTTTCGGCAAGTCCAAAGCCAAGGTGCTTAACGTCGAGGGCGCCAACAAGCGCCAGCCCGTCACCTTCAAGGACGTGGCCGGCATCGACGAGGCGCGCGAAGAAGTGCAGGAGATCGTGGAGTTCCTCAAAAACCCGGCCGACTTCGGGAAGCTGGGCGGACGGATTCCCAAAGGCGTGCTCCTCGTAGGTCCTACCGGCACCGGCAAGACGCTTCTCGCCAAGGCCATCGCGGGCGAGGCCAAAGTGCCCTTCTTCGCCATCAGCGGTTCCGATTTCGAAGAAATGTTCGTGGGCGTGGGCGCGTCGAGAATGCGCGACATGTTCGCCGAAGCCAAAAAGCGCGCGCCTTGCATCGTCTTCATCGACGAGATCGACTCCATCGGCCAAAAGCGCACCGGCGCGGGGGCCATCGGGGGACAGCACGCGTACGAACAGACGCTCAACACCATGCTGGTGGAGATGGACGGTTTCGACGCCAACGAAGGCGTGATCGTGATCGCCGCCACCAACCGGCCCGACACGCTCGATTCCGCCCTTTTACGGCCCGGTCGTTTCGATCGCCAGGTGTTCATCGATCTGCCCACTTTGAAGGGTCGCGAAGAAATCCTCAAATTGCACGGCGCCAGAATCAAATTCGCGCCCGGCACCGAACTCAACAAGATCGCTCGCGGCACCCCGGGCTTTTCGGGGGCGGATCTGGCCAACCTATTGAACGAGGCGGCGCTCCTCGCCACGCGCAAGAAGCTGGAAGGCGTGGACGAAAAGACGCTCGAGGAAGCGCGCGACAAGGTGCTCTGGGGCCGCGAACGCAAGAGCGCGGGCTATTCGCAGCACGACCGGGAAATCACGGCCTGGCACGAGTCGGGTCACGCCATCTTGCAGCTCCTCTTACCCAATACCGATCCTCTCCACAAAGTGACCATCATTCCGCGCGGACGCGCTTTGGGGGCCACGATGTCGCTCCCCGAGAAAGACGTCCTCAACCGCACCAAGAGCCACTTCCTGGACGAAATCGTGGTGATGTGCGGAGGTCGCATCGCCGAGAAAATGTTCACCGGCGAAATTTCCACCGGAGCCGCAATGGACATCAAACAGGCCACCGAAACTGCGCGCAAGATGGTATGCGCCTACGGCATGAGCGACAAGTTCGGTTTCCAGGCGTTCGTCGAGCCCAACCAGTGGTCGAGTCCGGAACTGCCCCCCGCCTACAGCGAGGAGACTAGCCGGGCCATCGACGCGGAAGTTTCCGCCATCATCGGCGAGGCGTACAAGAAGGCGGAAAAGCTCCTCGCGGAAAATCGCGACAAGGTGGAGAAGCTCGCCGCCAAACTTTTGGAAGTGGAAACCATCGACGGCGAGGAGGTTAAAGCGCTACTGTCATGACAATTTCGCTCAGCGCCATTATCCAGGTAACCATCCTGTATCTCGCGATCTACGCCATTCTGAAGCGGGCCAAGGGGTCGCGCTTCGGCCAGGCGTTGATGGGGGTGGGCATGTTGGCGGCCCTCGCCTTCGCCCTCACCTTCTTCTTCGAGTTCGACGTCCTCACGCAAATCATCCAGTCCATTCTCCTCTACCTCGCGCTGTCGACGGTCGTCATCTTCCAGCCGGAGATTCGCCGCTCGCTCGCGGAACTGGGCGCGTTCGGCTTTCTCGACCGGCCCAAGTACAATTCGGACGGAGGCGCCACGCCCGAGCTCGTGATCCAGACGGTGATGGCGCTCTCGGAAATGAAAATGGGCGCGCTTATCGCGTTCGAGCGCGGAATTTCGCTGAGGAGCTACGAGGAGGAAGGCGTGGTGCTCAACGCCGTCTTTTCGCAGCAGCTGGTGCGCACCATCTTCACCCCGCCCCTGCCCTTGCACGATGGCGGCATGACGATGCGGAACGGACGGATCGCGGCTGCGCATTGCATTTTCCCGGTGTCCAACAACCCCGACCTCATCGCGAGCGGCATGCGGCATCGCGCGGCTGTGGGTCTTTCCGAAGAAACCGACGCGCTCGTGGTGGTGGTGTCGGAGGAGACGGGCAGCATTTCGGTGGCGCACAACGGCAAGCTCTTCCGCTATTCCGGCGAACAGCGCGAATCGAGCATCCGCAGGTGGATCAACCGCGCCATGCAGGCCGAACTCCAGAAAGCCACGCTCGGCGAGCGCCTGCTCGACTGGTGGCAGAATCGGGGCAAGAACCAATGAAGAACTTCTTTTCCATCATCACCAACAACTGGTGGCTCAAAATCCTGGCGCTCGTTCTGGCGATCGTGATCTACCATGCGCTCAAGTCGGACAGCCACCCCATTTCCAACCGTAATGATCGAGTCATCTTCAAGTTCTAGCGCCGACACCAAAAAGGCCGCCAGTCGCTTCGTCGGCTGGCTGTTGTTTCCGCTCTCGCTCTTTCCGCTGGTGGCGCTCCTCACTTACGACTGGCGCGCGATTCCCTGTCTCAACACGCCGGCCGCGCACAGCTCCAACTGGATCGGGGCTCTGGGCGACTATTTCGCGTACTGGGGCTACATGGCGGTCGGGTTTGCGGTGTGGGTGATTCCGGTCATCTGCATTTTCTCGGGGCTCCTTAGGATTTTCGGCAAACGGCTGGGCACCGGGTGGCGCAAGCTTTACATCATCCTCTTCATCTTCTCGGTGGCGTGTCTCTTGCAGGTGGTGCAGGGACAGGTGCCGCAACTTTCCACCATGCTGAAGGCGGTCAACATCCCCGATGCGGGTGGCGCGGCCGGCTATCTCATGATGACCCGGTTCCTCTCGCCCCTTTTGAGCGATTTCGGGTCGAGCGTGATCATGCTGGTGGTGGCCATCTTCTCGCTCGTGGCCACGATTGGCCTGAGGAATCTCGCGCGTATTATTAAGGATATATATTACTGGGCCATGCTGGGCGGGTCGGCCGGTCGCCGCGAGGAAGCATCGGACGAGCCGGAAATGCCGCCCCACACTACCGAGATGGAAGACCCCCGGGAAGCGCAATTGAGGGCCATCCGGGAGGCGCGCGAGGCCGCCAAGCTCGAACGCGAACGCGAAAAGGCTTTGATGCAGCAGAGGAAAGACGAGGAACGGGCAGCCGCCAAAGCCGCTCGCGAGGCCGCCAAGGCCGCTGCTCGCACCGTCCAAAAGCCCAAGCCCCAGTCCGCCCCCGAAATCGCCAACGGCGAAGGCGTGCCGGACAAGGGTCCGTACGTGCTCCCGCCCCTCGACCTCCTCGACCCCGTCAAGAACGTCAAGGCCGACCACAGCGACACCGGCATTACCGGCCAGCGCCTTATCGACACCCTTAAGCTCTTCAACGTGGACGCCACTTTGGCCTACAAGGTGGAGGGTCCTGTCGTCACCAAGTACGCCATCGAACTCAAGCCCGGCACCAAGTATTCGGTCGTGACGAGCTTGAGCGACAACCTGATGGGCGCCCTTCACGCCAAGTCGCTGCGAATCGAGGCGCCGATTCCGGGCGAAGACCGGGTGGGTATCGAAGTACCCAACAGCAAGCCGGTGGGCATCGGTTTCCGGGAGATTTTCGAAGGCGAAACATTCCGCAACTGCCATTACGAGCTTCCCCTCCTCTTCGGCAAGGACGCGGCCGGCAAGGATCTGGTGGCTGATCTGGCCACGATGCCGCACATGCTCGTCGCGGGTGCTACGGGTCAAGGCAAGTCGGTGTGTCTCAACTCCATCATCAACGGCCTCTTGATGACGCGTACGCCCGAACAGCTGAAGCTCATCATGGTGGACCCCAAGAGCGTGGAATTTACGAGCTACGTCAATATTCCCCACCTCCTCGTGCCCGTCATCACCGACAACCGCAAGGTGATGTTCTCGCTCGCGTGGGCGGTGGCGGAAATGGAAAAGCGCCTCAAGCTCTTCGCCCGCGCCAAAGTGCGCAACATCAAGGACTTCAATTCGCGCGCCCACTACGCCCAGCCTGACATGTTCGGGGGCGAAGAGGCCACGCTGGGCGGCGACATGCCCAGGACCGTCCCTTACATCGTCATCATCATCGACGAAGTGGCCGACCTCATGCAGGCTGCCGCCAAAGAAGTGACGCCGCACATTTCGCGCCTCACCGCCAAAGCGCGTGCGGCCGGTATCCACCTCATTCTCGCGACGCAGCGTCCCGACGCCAAAATCATCACCGGCACCATCAAGGCCAACATCCCCGGACGCGTCGCTTTCAAGACCGCTACCGCCATCGACTCGCGCACGATTCTGGACGATTCCGGCGCGGAGAATCTGATCGGTCGCGGCGACATGCTCTTCAAGAGCAAGGAGGGTCTCCTCATTCGCGCCCAGGGTGCCTGGATCAGCGACCCGGAAATCGCCCGCATCACCGCCTTCATCGAGGAACACTCCAATCCCCAGTTCGACGAGATCTTCGCCAAAAAGCTGGGTCGGGTCAAGGAAGCCGGTATCGAAGACCCCTTCGCTTCCAACGAGGACGACCCCGACAACCAGCCCAAGCCGGAAACTTCCGGGACTGGCGGCGCGGGAAGCAACAACCACGACGAGCTCTTCAAGAAAGCGATCGAGGTCATTATCGAAACGAAGCGCGCTTCCGTATCGCACTTTCAGCGCAAACTGGGCATCGGCTACAACAATTCGGCCCGACTCTGCGAACGGCTGGAGGAAGCGGGTGTCATCGCGCCGCAGTCGGGGGCGGGCCCGCGGACCATTCTCATGTCGCCGGAACAGATGCAGGCGCTTGTGTCCGGTCCGGTAGCCGAGCAGGCCGGAGAAGAATCTGGCGAGGCCCCGACCGAAACCGGCCCCGCAGACGAGCCGGCTGTCCCTAACAACCCGACCTCGGGATTCTACATGACCGAAGACGATCTTTTCGCCGAATAAAAAGGAGCAAATCATGGAACTGGGCAAAACGTTACGCGAAGCAAGAGAGGCCAAGGGGCTGTCGATTGCGGACATTTCCAATAAAACCCACATGATGAGCCAGATCGTTCGCGATCTGGAACAGGAGAACTTCAAGAAGATCGTAGCTCCCATCTACGGACGCGGCTTCGTCAAGATGTACTGCGAGGCGGTCGGGATTACCGACTACAAGCCGCTGCAGGACGAATTCATGGCGCTTTATACGGGTAAGCGTCCGGCTGCCGCCAAAGTTGCGGAACCGCCTGCGCCGCCACCCCCTCCTCCGCCTCGGCCTGCTCCGGCGCCCCGGCCTCAACCTGCTCCCACTCCGGCGCCCCAGCCGAAACCGGCCCCCAAGCCGGAAATGGTCTATGCGCCCAAGCCTGAACCCGCTTTCACGCCTCAGCCGGCCACCAGTCGCACCTATCATCCTCCGCGTCCGCCCGAGGAACTCCGCCAGCCCAAGATGCCGGCCGGAGCGGGCTTGCCGGAAATCGAAATCAACTGGCGCATGGTGACGGTCTATGCGGTTGGCGCGGCGATTTTGCTGGCGCTTGGCCTGGCGGTCAAGTTCCTCTATTCGGCCACCAAGACTCCCGGTACGGAACCGGCCCCGATCGTGGAACAGGCTCCCGCCCCGGTAGCGGAAGCGGCCCCGGTCGAAGTCGCGCCGGAAGCGACCCCTGCCGTTCCCGCCAAGCGCGTCCCGGTGGAAGTTCCGCCCCTTTACATCGATTAAACCAAACCAAAACAACCATACGAAAGGACAAACCATGGAAGTTGTAATCTGCAAGACTAAGGAAGAGGCCTCGAAGCTCGCGGCCGACATGATCACCGCTGCCGTCAAGGCCAACCCCAAGCTGGTGCTGGGTCTCGCCACCGGGTCCACTCCCGTATTGATGTACACGGAAATGGCCAAGGCGGTCAAGGCCAAGAAGGTCAGCTACAAGGAAGTCAAGAGCTGGAACCTCGACGAATACGTGGGCCTGCCCGGCACGCACGACCAGAGCTATCGCTACTTCATGAACGAGAATCTGTTCAAGAAGATCGACATCAAGCTTTCCAACACCCACGTCCTCAACGGCATGGCCAAGGATCCGGCCAAGGAATGCAAGGCGTACGAGGCCCAGATCAAGAAGGCCGGCGGCATCGACATCCAGGTGCTGGGCATCGGCTCGGACGGCCACATCGCCTTCAACGAGCCCGGAACCTCGCTCAACAGCCGCACCTCGATCGTGTACCTCACGCCTTCGACGGTCAAGGACAACGCGCGCCTCTTCTTCAAGGGCGACATGGACGCCGTCCCCAAGAGCGCCCTTTCGATGGGCGTCGGCACCATCTGCGAAGCCAAGAAGATCATCATGCTGGCGTTCGGCGAGAACAAGCAGGATGCGGTCAAGGGCTGCGTGGAAGGCCCGATGTCCCAGTTCTGCACCGCTTCCGCGCTGCAGGCACACAACGACGCCTGGATCTTCTGCGACGAGGCCGCCGCCAAGAAGCTCAAACTGAAAAAGTACTACGCGTGGCGCAGCGCCACCAAGCTGGGAAAGTAAAAAATGGGCGACGAAGCCAACTTCACCAGTTTCCTCTGCGAAAAGTGCGGAACTGAAATCGAAGCCACGCTCGACATGATCGGCGAAACCACGCTGTGCCCCGCTTGCGGGGCGCAGATCGTGGTGCCGGACAACAAGGACGACGGCGTGGTGCGTCATGGCGCGAGCGACGATCACGAAATCAACACCGGCGCCATGAAGAGCCGGACCATCCGCATCGAACTAGGGGATCTGTGAGCAGAAGACGCAGACGCGACCAAGGAAACCGCAAGCCGTCATTCGTGGCGACTTCGGTTTTCCTGGTGGTTTTCGCCATTTACGCCACCATCGGCGAATGGTTCGTGCACCACCCCCGGAAATGGCTGGACCGCTACGAGCAGAATTTCCCCGCGCTCGCCTCGGCGCTGGAATGGGTGGGCAATCCCGTAAGCGACATCACCGATTCGCTGGGACTTACCGGCAACGACTGCATCTACGAATACGACACCGCCGCCCCCTCGGGCGAAGTGTGTTTCGCGGGCGAACCGGAGCGTATGGGCGGACCCGCGCCCGACGACATCGAGGTGGTCGATCGCGGTGAATTCAAAATCGGCTGGAGCCCCAGTCTCCGGCATCCGGTGTGGGTGGCCTACCACGTGACGGACGATGCGCGCTATCCGGTGGGCGAGCGGCCCAAATTCTCTCGCGACTCCCAGGTGACCAACAGTCCCGATCCCGGCGACTACAAGCGTTGCGGCTATGATCGGGGACACATGGCGCCCAACTACGCCATCGTCACCCGCTACGGCGAATGGTCGCAGAAGCGCACTTTCCTCATGTCCAACATCTCGCCGCAGACGGCCGAACTCAATCGCGGCGCCTGGCGCGAACTCGAACATCGCATCGCCGACTTCTGGACGAAAAAGTACGGCGAAATCTGGGTGGTCGTAGGCTGCATTTCGGACGACGCAAACCGGATGACGATCGGCGAGACCGGCATCGACATTCCGCAAAAGTTCTATATGACGATCGTGGCGCAGGAAGGCTACGACGTCCGGGCGCTCACGGTCATCCTGCCGCAAGACGTGCCCTATGGCGCCTATCCCGCCCGGTATCTGGCCTCGGTCGACGAACTGGAGGCGATGACCGGACTCAACTTCATGCCCGACCTGCCCGATTTCATCCGCTCGCCCCTGGAGGCCCAGCTTCCCACCCGGCTTTGGCCGGTCAGGTTCGTGGACGTGATCGACCAGTTCGTTTCTCACTACTCCAAGGCGTTCTGATGTCGCCCGCGTGCATATTGCTTTTGGCCGCGTCGCTCGCTTCCGACGCGTACCCTCTCGCGACCAACAACCATTTCCACGCCCAGTGCTGGCTCGACCGCTACGGCTTTTCCGTAAACTGCATCGACGGTGTCTGGGGGCAAAAGTCCGCCCGCGCCAAAGAACTGTTCGAGAAAGCCGGCGGCACCCTGCCCGACCGGCCCTTCCCGGTCAAACTCGTCAAGGTCACCGCGATGGACGTGAACGAGCTGGTGGAGATTCCGCCCACGCCCGAAGAAAAGGCCGATCTCGAATACATGGGCTACTCCACCTTGAAGGAGATGTACGCCGAGCGCGGACACGTGTCGCAAAAGTGTCTCGAAAAAATCAACCCGGAAATCGCCGACTGGAGCAAGGTGCGCGCGGGCGACAAGATCCGCATTCCCGATATCGGCGCGTTCCGGCCCGAGCAAAAGGCGGCCATTCTCAAAGTGAGCCTCAAGCGGTGCGAAATCCTGGCGTTCGACCGGGACGGCAAATTACTTGCCTTTTTCCCCTGTTCCATCGCCGCCAGCAAGGCCAATCTGCCTCCGCACGGGGAGCTGTCGGTGACTTCGCACATCGAAAACCCCAACTACACTTTCACCCCCGACACCCCTCCTCCCGATGGCGGCAAGATCAAGCGCTACATTCTCGAACCCGGCCCCAACAATCCGGTGGGACTCGCGTGGATCGGGCTCGGGGGACTCGATTTGCAAGGCTACGGCATTCACGGCACGCCCAACCCCGAAAGCGTCGGCAACGCGGAGTCGCACGGATGCTTCCGGGTGGCCAACTGGAACGCCTTGAGGCTTTATCGCCTCACCGATTTCGACACCAAAGTTATCGTCGAACCTTAAAGGTCGCGCTTGCCCAAACGGCGCACGATGCCTTCGCGCGGCTCGGCTTCCGGGGGAACGGTCAACGGCTCGAGCGGTTTGTCGTCCGCCGGGAGCGACCTCCACGCCGCCGAATATATGGGCAATCCCTGCTCGCGGAACATCGTTTCGAATTCCGTCCACACTTCTTTCGGCCGGGGCATCGGCTCCACCCGTTCGAAGCGCTTGTCGCCCTGGAACCACTCGCACACCGCCTCGAAATATTCGTGGTGGTCGGTGGCGAATTCCAGCTTGCCGCCCACCTCCAGCCGTTTCCAGAGCGCGTTCAGGAAGAGCGGACCGAAGAGCCGGTGCGAATGGTGCTTCTTCTTGGGCCAGGGATCCGGGAAGAACACGTAAACCTTGCGCGCATGGTGTTCCGGTAGCAAGTAATGGAACGTATAGAGCGCCTCGAGCCGGAGAATGTACGCGTTGCCCAGCCGGTTGCGACGACACTTGCCCTCGAACAGCCGGACGCGTTTGAGCATGCGTTCGATGCCCAGAAAATCGCACTCGGGATGCGCTTGGGCGCGAGTGGTCAGAAACTTGCCTTTGCCGCACCCCACTTCGATTTCCAATGGTCTAGACAAATCGAACTTGAGCGGTTGGCAGGGATCGGTTATTTGGATGATCATAGATACGCCTTCATGTCTTCCGGCACGGGAGCGACGAATTCCACCGGAACGTTTTTGACCGGATGCCAGAGCTTGAGTTTCCAGGCATGCAAGAGCTGTCTTTCCGGCACGGGCGAAAGCTGCTTGTCGAGCGCGCTCTTGCCGTAAACCTTGTCGCCCGCCACCGGCATCCCGAGCGACGCCATATGCACGCGAATCTGGTGCGTCCGTCCCGTTTCGATGCGGCACTCCACCAGATTGACGCCCTTGTCCAGACTGCGCACCACCTGCCAGTTGGTCACGGCCCGCTTGCCGCCCCGTTCCAGCACGGCCATGCGCTTGCGGTCCACCGGGTGGCGTCCGATCAGATTTTCGATCCGCCCCGCCTGCAGTCGCGGTTTGCCGTGACAGATCGCGAGGTACGTCTTCTCTACCGACTTGTGGTCGGAAAACGCTTTAGCGAGCCCTTCCATCGCCTTCTCGCTCTTGGCCACGATGATGAGGCCCGACGTATATTGGTCCAGTCGATGCACGATACCCGGTCTCGCCACGCCCCCGATATTCGCGAGTTCCGGGAGATAATGGAGCAAAGCGTTCACCAAAGTTCCGCCAAAGTGTCCCGGAGCCGGATGCACCACCATGCCTGCCGGCTTGTCGATGACGATGACGTCCTCGTCCTCGAACACCACGTCAAGCGGAATATCTTCGGGCTCTGGGATGGCGGGAACAGGGGGCGGAATCTCCACCTCGATCTCGTCGTCCGCGTCCACCTTCATCCCGGCTTTGACCGCCTCCACGCCATTCACCGACACGTAGCCGCTTTTGATCAGCCCCTCGATGCGCGACCGGGAAAAGTCGGGATGCGTAGCCAGTATGGCCTTATCGAGCCGCATGCAGTTTGGCGCTTTCCAAAGTGTTCCAAAGTAGCATCGTGATCGTCATAGGTCCCACTCCGCCGGGCACGGGAGTGATGGCCGAGGCGACCGGAGCGCAGCTCTCGAAGTCCGCGTCGCCGGTCAAACGATAGCCGGAAGGCCGGGTAGAATCGGGGATGCGGTTAACCCCCACGTCGATCACTACCGCTCCCGGTTTAAGCATGTCGCCAGTAAGCGTGCCGGCCCTTCCCGTCGCCGCCACCACCACATCGGCCTGGCGCGTATAAAAGCCCAAATCGCGCGTCCCGGTGTGGCACAAGGTGACGGTTGCATTGACTTCCTTGCGCGACAGAAGCGCCGCTACGGGCTTGCCCACGATGTTGCTCCGCCCCACCACTACCGCATGCTTGCCCGCAAGGTCCATTCCCGCAAACTCGATGAGCTTCAGGATTCCGTGCGGCGTGCACGGCAAAAAGCACTTTTCGCCGATCAGCATGCGTCCCGTATTGATGGCGGTAAATCCGTCCACGTCTTTTTCCGGACTTATCGCCTCGATGACTTCCTTTTCCGGAATGTGCTTCGGTAGCGGCAACTGCACCAGAATCCCGTGAATGGCCGCATCGGCGTTGAGTTCCCGGATGGTCCCCAGGAGTTCCGCCTTGGACACGTCCCCGGGGAGGCGAATCTCGCGCGAATACATGCCCGCTTCCTGGCACGCCTTTTCCTTGGCCTTCACGTAACTCAGGCTCGCGGGATTGTCTCCCGCCAGAATGACCGCCAAGCCCGGCTTGACCGGCAAACTGGCCGTTTCCCGGGCGATTTCCTCGCGCAATTTGGCGGACAGCTCCTTGCCGCTGATGATTTTGGCGCCCATCAGTCCTCCCTCCATTCGATGTAGCGGACTTTTCCGTCCTTCACGTAACCCTTGGCCTGCACCACCCGGCTCATCCCCATCGATTCCCCGGAGATCTTGATTTTGAAAATGCTGTTATTATCCGGCTTGTAGATGAGGTAGTTGCTGGCCTCGTTGCCGATCTGCACATCCACCCGGTTGACGAGATCCGACCAATCCCGGTACGGCCACCACGTGCGCGACTCGTCCACGTTGCCCTCCGGCATGACTTTAAGCCCGTCGATTATCGCCTGGGCGATTTCGCGTCCGTTCGACTGCTCGTCGTCATCGTCCTCGTCGTAGATGCCGGGCACCGTCAATAGCTGATTGATGGTGCAACTGTTGACGTTGATCTTGGCGCTGCCCGTCACCCCGAATTCCCCCGCGATGCCCTTGACCGAAATCTGCTCGTCCTTTTTCGCCCAAGGATTGATCACCCCTCCGGTCAGCACGGCCGGATAGTCCTTGAAGCCCCGCACGTAGCCCAGTTCCTGGATGTCGGGAATCTGCCCGTTGCGCGGGAACCGCTTGTCCTCGTCCTCCACCTTGTCCTTCTCGTACTCCTCCTTGTACCACGTCTTTTCCGCCCCCAAACTCTGCCCGTCCATCACGAAAACCTGGTCATCGGCGTCCCGCCAGTCGTTCCAGCTCGCGATGAGAATATTCCACAATTTGATCGTCCCTTCCTCCGGCGTTTCCAGTTCCTCCGGAATACCGTGCGTCTGCAAAATCATCTCCCACCGGAGCCGATAGCTGGCGTCGCCCTCCGACCAGAGCTCGTTGATGTTGATGGCGTTTTCCTGTCCGGCGTTGGAAATTTCGATCTCCACCTCGACCGTCCCCGACTCCGGATTGTCCTCGTCCAGCAATACGGGACCGATCGTGCAGCGGGTGGCGGTTTTGAGTTCGCGCTTCTCGAAGACCCACCGGTCGTCCTCCATCAGCGCCGACGCATCCTCGCCGTCTGTCCACTCCGGCGCGTTCTGGTAGTCGCACAGCACCACCTCCGCCAGCTGCTGTCCGGCGTCCGTGAGCCGGTTCACCCGGTTGCGCTCGCGCACGTACACGTTGATGCCCGACTGCAAATGCGCCTCGGCCGCGAACGACAGCACCATGATGCTCAATACCGCGATCGTCCACAAAGCCATCAATAGCGCCGACGCTCTTCTCATTTGCGCTTCTCCTTGGCCTGCTTGTCGGGATTGTCGGAGGGTGTCGTGGCGCCGTCCTGCGCCTGCTCGAAAATGGGAATCCGCACGATCCGGATGAGCGGGGCGGTGTTGGACCGGTAGCTCTTGCCTTCGGGGTCGGCCACGTGGAAAGTCAGCTGCACCTTGTACGGCACCGAATTGGACGCGGAAAATTCATCCTCGAAACGGTCTTCGTCGTTTTCCGACTTCGCCTGGTCGGCGTTTTTCAGCACCTTGCAGTCGAACCCCACGATTCCGTCCGCGATCAGCACCGGCTGGTACAGCTCGGCGTTTTCGAAAGTGTAGTCGATATCCTGGTCCGACGCGTTTTCGGCCGACCTGAGCGCCACGTCCGGACACTGCCGGGCATAGAGACCCGTGATCTCCACCGGCTCGCGATAGTCGTGGTTGCCCTCCTCCAGCACCATCACCTGCACGCGATGGACCGTGTCGGCCACCGAACTCTTGTTGCCCACTATCGCCGCGCCGATCTTCGACCATTCGATCACGTCGCTCGCGTCCGGCTTGTCGCCGTCGCCGTTGTCCTTGAGCACGAAACCGTAATTGTAGCTCTGCTCGCCGTCGTGCGGATAGTACATGCTCCGCAACCCCGACACCAGCTGGTTGAGCGCGAAATCGGTGCGTTGCATCTTGTCCATGTAGTCGGCCGAAACCTGCCAGCCGTTGCTCACCGCGTTGAAGGTCAAAACCGAAAGCGTGGTGAGTACGCCTAAGATAAGCGTGGCGAGCAAAATCTCGATCATCGTGAACGCGCGCCTCATTCCGGTTTCCTCCAGAACGTCACGTAGCTTTCCTCCTCGCCGTTGCCGCGCCGCCTATCGCCCCATCTTACCGTGATCCGGACCGTATAGAGGTTGCCCAACCGTTTCACTTCGTCCTCGTCCTTGCGATTCAACGCCTCGCGTTCCCAGGTGTATTCGCGGTACTTCTCGTACTGCTCGCTCGTAAGCCGCACGTCGCCCGCAAACTTCTCCCACAGTTCCGTCGCCTTCGTCTCCCTCACGTCCAAATCCTTGTCCGGATCTTTGACGTCGCTCAGAGGGTACGCCATATCGCCAAAATCCATCACCTCCTGCGCCGTCTGCAGATAGGTGGAAGAAATCATCATGTTCTGCGCCTGGATCATCGAGGCGATGATCGCCATGAGGCCCAGACCCAGAATCACGGACGCCAGCAACACTTCGAGGAGCGTAAACGCCTTGCGCATCAGTCGTCCTCCGACCCGCTCGCCACTTTCGCCCCGCCAAACCGGTCGATCTTGATGACAAGACCCTTCTCCGGCTTCGAGCCGTCCTGATACACGTACACCTTGTGGGGCTCGGTGCGTCCGTTCACTTCCCACACGATGCTCGTCGGCTCCATCTCTTCATCGTCCGCCTTCGCTTTTTCGGTCTGGTCTTCCTCCGGCTTTTCCGACTCTTCCGCCTGGCTTTTTTCGGTATAGCGGCCCAGCAGATAATCCACGTTGGAGAAGACCGAAATCTTGTTTTTGGCGCCCTCCCCGGCCGAGCCTTCCAGCTCCTCGCCCTCCTTCAGCACCTTGAGTCGCATCCCCTTAACCACCTCTTCCGACACCGGGCTGAAAAGGATGTCCCCCACCGACGTCATCGCCCCCGACTCATCGCCTTCGCCCGACTCTTCGCCGCCTATCGTGACTTTTTTGCCGCTCAGCGTAATCGCCTGCTGCACGCCGCTCTCCCGCATCAGCTTGGTGCCGGTGACCGTGATCTTGGCGCAGACCTCGTCGTCCACGCGTTCGTTCGAGTAGGTGATGATCGCCGGTTGCTGCGTCAACAGCGCGGTCGACCGGGCATGGCGGATGGCGGCGAAGATATCCCTCGCCGCCCCCTTGGTCCGCGCCGCCAACTGTCCCGAACGCACGCTCAGCACGCTCACGGTGACCATCGTCGCCACGATGACGATGATTACCAACAGCTCGATCAATGTGAAGGCGCGGCGCAACAATTACTTCTTCTTGTCGCTCCGGATGTCGTCTTCGGTGCCGAATTCGCCGTCGGGACCGGCCGAAATCACCACGAACCGCTTGCCCTTCTGTTCGTACCTGAGCTCGTTGTCCCAAGGATCGTTGATGGCCTTGTCGCCGCCTTCCAGAATGGGCGGATCGTCGTCGTTGCCCTCGGTCAGCTGGGCGAGGGAGCTGGGCATCTTCTTGTTCTTGATGTAGTAGCTCGTGACCGCCTCGTTGACCGCCTGCACCGTCGCCCGGGCAGCGGTTTCGTTGGCCTTGTCGATATGCGCCTTCACGTTCTGGATGGCGATGGTGCCCAAAATGCCGAGAATGGCCACCACCACCAGCAGTTCGACTAGCGTAAAGCCCCGTTGGGCCGCTTCCATGATTTTGCACGACTGCTTCATAGCGCTTTGATCCTTTCGATTGCTTCCAGCACGTTGGCGCGGGAATTGAACGAGGAAATCCGGATGTAGCCTTCGCCCGCCTTGCCGAAGCCCGCCCCCGGCGTGGTCACCACGTTGGCTTTTTTAAGGAGCATGTCGAAAAACTCCCAGCTGTCGCCCTTCACGTCCACCCAAAGATAGGGGCTGTCGCCGCCACCCGTCACCTGGTAGCCTAGGCTCTGCAACGCCTCCTTCATGAGCCGACCGTTCTCCAGATAAAAGTCGATCGTCGCCTTAGTCTGCGCCTGGCCTTCCGGGCTGTAGACCGCTTCCGCCCCGCGTTGGGTGATGTAGCTCGCGCCGTTGAACTTGGTGGTCTGGCGACGCGTCCACATGGGCCTTAATTCCACCGGGTTGCCGGCCTGGTCGTAGGCCACGAGACCCTTGGGGACTACCGTATAGCCGCAACGGATGCCCGTAAAGCCTGCCGTCTTGGAGTAGGACCGGAACTCGATGGCGCACGTCCGCGCATTCTTGCACTCGTAGATGGAATGCGGAATCCCGGGCGTGCGAATAAAGGCCTCGTACGCCGCATCGAAGAGAATCAACGCTTTGTTCGCGTTGGCCCAGTCCACCCACGCCTGCAGCTGTTCCAACGTGGCCACCGCCCCCGTCGGATTGTTGGGATAGCAAAGATACACGATATCCGCATCGAGCTCCGGGGTCGGGACCGGCACGTAGCCGTTCTCCTTGGTGCAAGGCAGGAGCGCGATGTCCTGGCGCCCCGCCATGATGTTGGTGTCCACGTACACGGGATAGACGGGATCGCCCACTGCAATCTTCACGTCCTCCCCGAAGAGCTCCTGGATGTTGCCGCAATCGCACTTGGCGCCGTCCGACACGAGAATCTCGTTGGCGTCGATCCGGATGCCCCGGTCCTGGAAGTCCACCTTGGCGATTTTCTCGCGCAGGAACGCATATCCCTGCTCGGGTCCGTAGCCGTGAAAGTTTGTCCGTCCCGCCTCGTCATCCACCGCCTTATGCATGGCCTCGATGATCGCCGGGCAGAGCGGTTCGGTCACGTCGCCGATCCCGAGTCGAATGATCTTGGCGTCCGGATTGGCCTTTTTGTGCGCCTCCACGCGATGGGCGATCTCCGCAAAAAGATACGTCGGCTTGATCTTGGCGTAATTTTCGTTTACGTGCAGCATCTGATTATTCCTTTTCTTTGGCTTCCTTCATGTAAGGGAGAAATCCGTCGATCGCCGCCAGCTCGATGAAGAAGAGCGACAGCACCACCGGCGAGCGCATGGGGCAGTCGCCGAAAGAATGTACGAGCGTGCATCCGGCCGCCACCAATAGCGCAAAGGCCGGAGCCGGAAAGACGAAGAACGATCTGGGCTGGGGCGGCTGCTTGCGGGACGACTCGAAACGTATCGCATTGGCCAGCTTGCTCCAGATCTTGACCGTCGGCACCAACAACAGAATGCAAATCGCCACGATGCACCCGAAGCCCACCGCGCCATGTTCGGCCAGGAACTGCAGATAGTCGTTGTGCACGTTGATGCCGCCCACCATCTGGATGTGCTGGTATTCCTTGCGCGTCATCTTGGGAATGCAGAAATGCTTGTAGCCCCAGCCTCCGCACCCGAACAGCGGATAGTCCTTCCAGATTTCGGTCGCCACCCGCGTATGGTACTGGCCCTTGCCGGTCACTCGCGTCAGCACCTCGTCGGTCGAGAGCGTGTCGAGTTCGCGTTGGACGTTGCTCGGCATGAAAAAGATCGTCCCGAAGCCCAACACCGCCATCGCCGCAAGCCCGATCACGCCGGCCCGGACCCGCTGCGCCTTTTTCATCTTGTGCAAGAAGCTCACTCCGGCATGTAGCGCCAACACTGCCGCCGCCACCGTCACCAGAATGATGCTGGCCCGCGACAAGGTAGACACCGCCGACAGGAAAAAGAGCACCGCCGGAATGAGGTCGTGATGCTTCATCCAAAACAGCTTGTGCTTGGCGATCCTACGCACTTTCGACTGCGCCAGCTCCTCGTTGCACGCCTGCACCTGGTTGCGCCACAGCGCGATCGCCATGCAGAACAAGGTGACGAACATGTCGCCGGCCATGTTGGGATAGCCAAAGGTGGAAAAGAAGCTGTCCGGATCGGCCCCGAGTTCGATCCACCAGGGACCCGGCGCCTCGAAGAGTCGCTGCACGTACCCGAGAAGCGACAGACCCACGCCGTTCCACACGATGAGCTGGATAAGTTTGATCTTGCCGCCCTTGTTGAGCGAATGCTTGACCGCCAGCATCGCCGTCAGCGCGGGACCGAACCACAACAGCACGTTGAGCTGCTGCAACCGGTTGACGCAAAACGGGAGAAACTTGATGGCCGGTTTGGGATTGATGCCGGCTACGATCTCCTTGTAGTCGCAAATGGGGCAAAGTCCCTTGTTGGCGAAAGGTATGATCAGTATCGCCAACAGCCCGACCGACACCCAGGTGAGCGGATCTTTTTTGAGCTCCTCCCACACGCGCTCTCGCGCGGTGTAGGAATTCTCCCCCGCCCGGCGCTGCGGAAAGCACAGCATGATATCGATGAGAAACGCCCACAGCCAAGGCACGAAAAGCGGCAAAGTGTCGCTCCGGGTTCCGCCGAACACCCAGGCATACGATGCGGTCAGCGCGAAAATCGCCAGCACCGCGATATTGTTACGAATGAATGACATATTCCATCACCTTCTTGGGCGCTTCCGCCTCCGAAACCTTGCCGACCATCTTGCCTCCGACAAAGAGCATGAACTCCCCGTCGCCTCCGCAAAGCGCGATATCCGCCCCTTTCGCCTCGCCGGGACCGTTCACCACGCAACCCATCACCGCCACGTGCGGATATTTTTCGAGCCGGAGCTTTTCCAGCTCCTCCTCCACCTGCGCCGCCACTTTGAAAACGTCCGCCTTGGTCCGTCCGCAAGTGGGGCAGCTCGTCACCGAAGGCCCCGGACGACGCAGACCTAGGCTCCGCAAAATCTCCATTCCCACTTTCACTTCCTTCTCCGGCTCGGCCGTGAGCGACACCCGGATCGTGTCCCCGATCCCTTCGCTGAGCAAGATTCCCAGCGCCACCGAAGATCTCACCGTACCCGGCAACAGCGTCCCCGCTTCCGTCACGCCCACGTGCAAGGGGCAGTCCGTCCGTTCCGCCAGCATCCGGTACGATTCAAGCGTATCGGCTACGTTCGAGGCCTTGACGGAAATGACGATATCGCGAAAATCCTCGTCCTCCAGCAGCTTCACGTGCCGCATGGCGCTTTCGCACAACGCTTCCGCCACGCTCGTCCGCTTGGCGTACACGCCCTCGGCCAAGTCTTTTTCGAGGCTCCCCAGATTCACCCCGATGCGAATCGGCAGCCGCTTTTCCTTGGCCGCGCGCGCCACCGCCTGGACCCGGTCGCGACCCCCGATGTTGCCGGGATTGAGTCTTAAGGCGTCGGTGCCGGCCGCGATCGCCGCCAACGCGCAATTGTAATCGAAATGGATATCCGCCACCACCGGAATCGGAAGGCGCTTTTTGACCTCCCCCAGACACTCCGCCGCGCGCAGATCGGGCACAGTGAAGCGGATCAGGTCGC
Organism: Kiritimatiellia bacterium; assembly: GCA_017542055.1. Lineage (GTDB taxonomy): Bacteria > Verrucomicrobiota > Kiritimatiellia > RFP12 > UBA1067 > UBA1067. Next base: position 29,206 of record JAFXXW010000024.1, on the reverse strand, counting down.
ACCCGGCCTCCGCGCACCTTAGCGCCTGCGCCGTCAATCCCTCCACGTCATGGGGATTGACGTTGCTCATCGTCTGCACGCTGACCGGCGCTCCGCCGCCCAACGCGAGACTACCTACTTTCAGCGCTCTGGTTTGTTGTCGTGTGGTCATAAGTGTGGATCTTGTAGCTCCGGTAGCTGTCGCGCAAAATGAGAATGGCCATCAAGCCCATCAAGATCGCCATGAACGTCATGCTCAGATACTTGACGACGATTGGCGGAACCTTGCGCCGGAACACCAGCGCCAATAGCGCAAAGAGGATGAGCCCTCCGTCCAGCACCGGAATCGGCAGGAGATTCAATACCGCCAGATTCACGTTCAGGAACCGCAGGAACCCCACCCCGTCCCAGATGTTGCGCCGCATGCTGCCGTAAATCGCCTCGGCGATCATCACGGGACCGCCCAACGCCTGCGAGGTGGCTTTGGCCTCTTCCGGCGTCAGGAGACCCTTGAGCACCCGGAAAATCGACATCGAATCCCACGCCAGCTGTTTGAGCGGATTGCGATCCGGCATCCACGCCATCGCCATGCTCTCGTTTTTGAGACTCACCGCCTTGATATAATACGCTCCCGTCACCTCGCTCTTTTCCGGGACGATCTCGAGCCCTAGCGTCTCCTCGCCGCGCCGGACCTCGAACCGCGTCGCCTTGCCTCCCGCGATCTGCACCTCGGTCTGCATTTCGGACCAGCTCCGCACCTCGCGTCCGCCCACTTTAAGGACCACGTCGCCCGGCAGCAGTCCCGCCGCCCAAGCCGGTCCCCCTTCGATCACCGACCCGATTTCGGCCGGCAAAACCCCGAAGTTGGCTCCCGGCGCCAACGACAGCGTCACCGCCAACACAACCGCCAGCACCAGATTCATGAGGGGCCCAGCCACCGCCACCAGCAGTTCCTTCCAGGCGGGAATATCCTCTTTTTCCGCCTTCGCCTTGGCGCCGCCCTCCAGCACCTGAGTCCCTTCCGGATCGACGGACGGAATGAGCACGTAGCCGCCCAGTGGAATGGACCCGATGCGATACTCCACGCCCTTCCACTGCTTTTTCCAGATCGCCGGCCCGAACCCGATCGAAAACGCCTCCACCTTAAGCCCCAGCTTTAGCGCCACGATGAAATGACCGAATTCGTGGATCGCGATCGCCAGCGAAAACAGCAGCAGGCAGGCGAGAATATATCCTATCGTGACAAGTGTTTCCATGTCCAGTCGTTAGCCTCCCAAACCGCCTCCAGCGAATCGCACGCGAATTCCGGTGCCGCCTCCAGGCATTCCTCCACCGTCTTGGCGATGTCCGTATAGCCGATTTTCCCCTCGAGGAAAGTCTTTACCGCCCATTCGTCGGCCGCCGCCAGCACCGCAGTGGCGCAACCGCCCTTTTCGCACGCCTCCTTGACGAGCCGCAGACAGGGGAAGCGCACCGGATCGGGCCGCTCGAACGTGAGGCGACCGATGGCCGCCAGGTCCAGCTTCTCCCGTTCGGCCGGCAACCGGTTGGGCCAGCTGAGCGCATATTGGATGGCCACCCGCATGTCCGGCGGCGACAGCTGCGCCAACGTGGCGCCGTCCTTGAACGTCACCATCGAATGCACTATCGACTCCGGATGCACCACCACCTCGATGTCCTTGACGCCCACGTCGAAGAGCCAGCGCGCCTCCAGAATTTCGAAGCCCTTGTTCATCATGGTGGAGGAATCGATCGTCACTTTGGGCCCCATCTTCCATCTCGGATGGTTGAGCGCCTCCGCCACCGTCACCTTCGACAAATCTTCGGGCCCATGCAAAAACGGTCCGCCCGACGCCGTCAAAATCAGCTTGTCGATTTCCGTGTTGGGCACGCGCGTACACTGGAAAATGGCGCTGTGTTCGGAATCGACCGGCAAAAACCGCACCCGCTTCCGCGCCGCCGCCTTGGTCACCAGCTCGCCCGCCATCACCATCACTTCCTTCGTGGCAAGCGCGATATCCATGCCTTTTTCGATCGCCGCCATCGTGGGCCTGAGCCCGCTCATCCCCACTGTCGCCACCAGACAAATGTCCGCCTCGTTCTCCTCCACCGCCCTTAAAGCCGCATCCTCTCCCGCATACGCCTTGGCCCCGAATTCCCTCGCCAACTCCTCGCATTTCTCCCGATTGCGCCAAGCCGCCAACGCCACGATCCGGAACGAATCGCGGTTGTGCCTGACGACGTCGATGGCGTTCATCCCGATCGACCCCGTCGCCCCCAAAATGATGATTCTTTTGGTTTTCACAATTATTGGTATATTATATCATATTCCGCCCCGAAAATCAAGCGGAATCTTCACAAATCCCCAACTTCCCAATCGGTAAATCGGGGAATCGGTAAATTCCCCGCTGTCATCCATCCGGCTAAAGGTTTTGGCGGGCGGTTACCGTTTCCCCTTTATTCTGCGCCATCGCGACAATTCCCCGTACGGCCATCGCAAATCCTGCCAGCGTAGTCGTAACCGGCACACCTGCCAATACAGCCGCCGAACGGATTTTCAGACTGTCGTGCGCCGCCAATTCCCCGTCTTCCCGGGTGTTGACAATCCATTTTGCCTTCCCTAGACGAATCAAATCGAGCGCATTGGGCGAGCCGAGCTGGATGCGATAGAGCGCATTCGATTCTATCCCGGCTTTCCAAAGCGCGGTGGAAGTTCCGCGGGTTGCCCAGACTTCGTAGCCAAGCGCATCAAGCTCCTTTGCCAGATGCACTACCTCCGCCTTGTCTTCATCGCGCACCGAAAGCACGATTCCGCCCTGATCGGGACGCGGCAAAGGACTCCCAGCCGCAAGTTGGCTCTTGTAGTATGCCGTTGCCGCATCGCGTCCAAACGCCATCACCTCGCCGGTGGACTTCATTTCCGGCGTGAGCGTAATATCCGCACCGGGAAACTTCGCAAACGGGAATACCGCCTCTTTAACGCAGTAAAATTGCGAATCGGTATTGGATATTGGCAATACTCTCAAATCGGCAACATTCAACTTCTCTCCCGCCATAACCCTGGCCGCTTCGCCGGCGAGCGACCAACCTACCGCTTTCGAAACAAACGGCACGGTGCGCGAGGCACGGGGATTTACCTCGATCATCCAGATTTCGCCATCCTTGACCGCCAGCTGGATATTCATGAGCCCCACCACATGTAGCCGTTCAGCGAACTTACGTGCGATCGACTCCACCTCGATAATCGTCTCCGCCGAAAGCGAAATCGGCGGCGTGACGGCTGCAGCATCCCCGGAGTGACACCCAGCCGCCTCGATGTGCTCCAAAATTGCGCCGACAATGGTGGTTTTGCCATCGGATACGCAATCGACGTCCAATTCGATCGCATGGGTGAGAAACTTGTCGATCAGGATTGGACGCTCTTCCGAAATCTTCACCGCCTCCTCCACATACTCGCGTAGCCGCTCTTCATGATATACAATCGCCATGCCACGTCCGCCCAGCACGAAAGAAGGACGCACCAGCACCGGATAGCCGATTTCATCCGCAATCGCGAGCGCGTCTTTGACCGTGTGGGCGATACCGCTGGGCGGCTGTTTGACGCCGACCTCCTTCACTAGCGCACGGAAAAAGTCACGATCTTCGGCGAGCGTGATGTCCTTGGGCGAGGTACCAAGTATCTCGACTCCAGCCGCCGCCAGCCGCTCGGCAAGGTTTAACGGGGTCTGTCCCCCGAACTGGACTATCGCGCCATCGCAATGCTCGCGTTCGTAGATTTCCATCACATCCTCGAACGTGAGCGGCTCGAAGTAAAGCTTGTCGGAGGTATCGTAGTCGGTCGAAACGGTCTCTGGGTTGGAGTTGACCATAATAACCTCGCAACCCATCTTGCGAAGCGCAAACGCCGCATGGCAACAGCACCAATCGAACTCGATGCCTTGTCCTATACGATTCGGACCCCCACCGAGAATCATGATCTTTCTGGCTCTGCCAGTTTCTCTAGAACCGCTAAAACTTCTAGCTCCTCTAGACCCATAGCCGTAATAGCTATAATAATACGGCGTCTTGGCCTCGAACTCGCCGGCGCAGGTATCCACTTCTCCGAACTCCGGCCTGATGTCTAACGCAAGTCTTCGCGCCCTTATCGCTGCCTCGTCGCATTTGGCCGCTGCCGCGATTTCCTTGTCGCTAAAGCCAAACACCTTAGCCTGGCGGAGTAGCGGATCTAGCTTACCTAGGCAATCTAGGCTTCCCAGATGCTGCCGAAACGCCTCGATCTCGTCGAGCTGAGCCTTGAACCAAGGGTCGAAACTCGCCACATCGTGTCCGGCAAGCGGCGCCTCCAGCGATCTGACGGCCTTGAGGTACGCCTGCTTGAACGTGCGTCCGATCGCCATCACCTCGCCGACCGACTTCATTTGCGTACCAAGCCGTTTGTCCACACCGGGAAACTTTTCGAACGCGAAACGCGGAATCTTGACGACCACATAATCCAAAGTCGGCTCGAAACAGGCGGGCGTCACCTGGGTGATATCGTTCTTTAGTTCGTCCAGTGTATATCCTACGGCGAGGAGCGCGGCAATCTTCGCGATAGGGAAACCCGTCGCCTTGGACGCGAGCGCGGAGGAGCGACTCACACGAGGATTCATCTCTATGATGATACGCCGGCCGGTTTTGGGGTCGACCGCCCATTGCACGTTCGAGCCACCAGTCTCGATACCGATCTTTTCCAATACCCGAATCGAATCGTCTCGCATCGCCTGATACTCGCGGTCGGTCAGCGTCTGAATGGGCGCTACGGTGATGGAATCTCCGGTATGGACCCCCATCGGGTCCATATTCTCGATGGAGCAAACGATGACGGCGTTCCCCGCTCTGTCGCGCATCACCTCCAGTTCAAACTCTTTCCAGCCGATCAACGACTCCTCGATCAGCACCTCGCGATTGAGCGACGCCTCCAACCCACGCCCGACGATTTCGCGAAACTCCTCCACCTCGTGCGCAATGCCGCCGCCCATACCGCCAAGCGTGAAGCCGGGACGGATGATGAGTGGCCACGACCCGATTTCCGATGCTATCCGTTCCGCCTCCGCAAGCGAATGGGCGCTCCCGGATTTCGGCATGTCTAGTCCCATCTCCGCCATCGCCGCCTTGAAGAGGTTGCGGTCTTCGGCGCGCGCTATCGCTTCGGCGTTCGCGCCGATCATCTCGACTCCGCACTCGTCCAGAACGCCACTCGCCGCAAGTTCCATCGCGAGGTTGAGCGCCGTCTGCCCGCCAAGTGTGGGAAGCAGCGCATCGGGGCGCTCTTGCCGGATGATCGCGGCTACGGTATCGACCGTCAGCGGCTCGATATACGTCACCTCGGCCATTTCGGGGTCGGTCATCACCGTCGCCGGATTGGAGTTTACCAGCACCACCTTGTAGCCTTCGCGCCGCAACGCCTTCACGGCCTGGCAGCCCGAATAGTCGAACTCGCAACCTTGTCCGATCACAATCGGACCCGACCCGACTACCAGAATCTTCCGGATGTCCGTACGCTTCATTTCGCTTGGTTTTTCAATGCCGTTTCGACCAACCCGAGGAAGAGCGGATGGGGCGCGGTCGGGCGGCTCTTGAACTCCGGATGGAACTGGCAGGCGATGAAGTATGGGTGCTTTGGCAGTTCCACGATTTCCGCAAGCTTGCCGTCAGGCGAAAATCCGCTGATGGCTAGACCGGCCTTGGCAAGTGCGGTAGCCGCCTCGCCGTTTGCATCCAGCTCGTATCGATGACGATGTCGTTCGGAAATCTCGACCGCGTCGTAAAGTTTTGCGGCCAGCGAGTTTTTCTTGAGCACGCAGGAGTAGGCGCCAAGACGCATCGTGCCGCCCTTCTGCGTGACGCCGCGCTGCTCATCCATAATGTCGATGACGGGATGCGCCGTCGTTTCGTCGAACTCCGTGGAATTGGCGTCCTTCCATCCCAGCACGTCGCGGGCATATTCTATGACCGTGCACTGCATTCCAAGGCAGATGCCGAGAAAAGGAAGCTTGTGCTCGCGAGCGTATCGGATGGCCGCGATCTTGCCTTCGACTCCACGCGACCCGAATCCGCCAGGGACCAAAATGCCATCGAAATTCTTGGCCGATTTCGCAAATTCTTCTGCCTCGATCGGAACGACTTCCACTTTGCAGTCCTTCGCCATTCCTGCGTGTTGGAGCGCTTCATGGATAGACTTGTAGGCGTCGCGGATCGTGATGTACTTGCCGACTAGCGCAATCCGGCAATGACGCTTCGGCCTAGTCGCTTTCCTGACAAGCGTATCCCACGCCGTATGCTTGATCGGCCAAATATCGAGATGGAGCTGTCTCAACACCTGTTCGTCGAGTCCTTGCTTCCTGAGCTCGCGCGGCACGGCATAGACCGAGTCCGTCACGTCACGCTCCTCGATTACGCACTCTCGGCGTACGTTGCAGAACATGGCCAGCTTTTGCTTGTGCTCTTCCGGAATCGGCATTTCCGTGCGACAAACGAGAATATCCGGAATGATGCCGATGTTTCGGAGCATACCCACGGAATGCTGCGATGGCTTGGTCTTTAGCTCCCCCGCCACCTTGAGATATGGAACGAGCGTCAGATGGACGAAGCAGGTATTGTCCGGTCCCTCTTCGAAGCGGAATTGTCGCGCCGCCTCCAGGAACGGAAGCGATTCAATGTCGCCCGAGACTCCGCCGATTTCGCACAGGACGATGTCGCAGTCGTGCTCGCCTGCCGAACGGATTGCGGCCTTGATTTCGTCCGTGATGTGCGGCACCACCTGCACCGTTCCGCCGAGATACCCACCTGCGCGTTCGCGGGCGAGCACGGCGGAGTAGATGCGACCCGAAGTAAAGTTGGACGCCTTGGTGCAGGTGACTCCCGCAAAACGTTCGTAGTGCCCCAAATCGAGGTCGGTTTCCGCGCCATCGTCCGTCACGAACACCTCGCCATGCTGATAGGGAGACATTGTGCCGGGATCGATATTGAGGTACGGATCTAGCTTCTGCATGAATACTTTGTATCCGCGCGACTTCAGGAGCAACGCCAACGATGCGCTAGTCACCCCCTTGCCGAGACTCGAAACCACCCCGCCCGTGATAAATACGTATTTCACTTGTCTGTTCATCGTACAATCATTTTCCTGAATTGGTTGAAAAGATAATTGGCGTCATGCGGACCCGGGCAGGACTCCGGATGGTATTGCACCGAAAATGCAGAAAGTGTATTGTGGCGAATGCCCTCAATCGACCCGTCGTTAAGATTCACATGCGTCACTTCCAGCACGTCCGGCACCGATTCCGGTACCACGGCGAAATTGTGGTTTTGGCTCGTAATCTCCACCTTGCCGGTTGTCAAATTCCTGACTGGATGATTGCATCCGTGATGCCCGAAATTCAGTCTTGCCGTCTTCGCCCCGCAGGCGAGCGCAAGTAGCTGATGGCCAAGACAAATGCCCATCAACGGCAACTTGCCCAGTAGCTTCCGGATATTTTTGATTGCATAAACGACAGCGGACGGGTCGGCCGGTCCGTTCGAAAGGAATACGCCATCCGGATTCATCGCCAGCACCGATTCGGCCGACGTATCGGCCGGAACAACCGTCACCTTGGCCCACTCCGCAAGCGATCTTAAGATATTGGTTTTGACTCCGAAATCGTAACAAACTATATTTATCACTTCTCCGCGTCTCGGCTTCTCCGCGCGCAAAAACCCGTAAGGTTTTTCGCACGTCACCTTGGCGGCATAATCCTGGCCGTCCAGTCCCACCCAGCTTCTGGCCTGGTCCAATGCTTCCAGCTCGCCCAAGTCTTCTCGAACGGCCAGATATGCTTTCCGGTTGCCATGCGCTCTGATGTGAAGTGTGAGCGCCCGCGTATCTACACCGTAGATTCCGGGAGTTCCGTTCGCTTCCAGATACTCGTCAAGACTCTTTTCGCTACGCCAGTTGCTCGGACCGGTCAAATCGCCGACAACCAATCCCGAAAGAAAGAGTCCGCGACTCTCGACATCCTCGGCGTTGATGCCGTAGTTGCCGACTTCAGCGGTGGTGAGGACGGTAAACTGCCCGGCATAGGAAGGATCGGTCAAAATCTCCTGGTAGCCGGTCATACCGGTATTGAAGACCACCTCACCTAGCGCATCCTTCCTTGCCCCGAACGCCACGCCGCGCCAAATCGTCCCGTCGTCCAACACCAGAAACGCCTTACGTTCGCGCTCGCGCTCCCATTTGGCTTCGTAGTTCATCAATACGACCTTTCGCTACTGCGGCCAAGATAATTCGAAAGCGCTTTGCGCAACACCTTGTAGCCGCCGGCCGTGGGGTATTCGCCGGTAAAGTACCAGTCGCCGAGCGAACCGGGACCAGCCGCATGAAGCGCCCCTATCGACTGATAAACCACCTTCACTTCCGCCTTCATTCCGGGCGGAGTGAGGAGTCTAGCGATTTCGGCGGAATACGCTTCCTCCGGAAATGCCGAGTATAGCCGGGCAAGCGGATTTAACTCGCTTGAGGCATGCGCACGTCGCAATTCCTCCTCGGCATTTTTGCCCAACAAATTGACGAGCGCCTTGAACGCCACCAACTCGCCCAAAGTCGACATGTCGATACCGTAACAATCCGGATAACGGATTGGCGGCGCAGACGAGGCGATGATTATCCGTTTAGGCCCGAGCCGATCCAGCATCGGCAAAATCGCATTCTTCATCGTATTGCCGCGCACGATCGAATCGTCCAGCACCACCAACGTGTCGCTCCCCGGTTTTACCAGACCGTAGGTAACATCATATACATGCTTGTAGAACTCACGCCGAGCTGCGGCATCCGCGATGAAAGTGCGGAACTTGGCGTCTTTGACAATGACCTCCCCGAATCTCCCGAACTCCAAGGCGCCCCGTAGCGAAAGCAATCGCTCCAGAAGTCCGTGAAAGGCGATGCGTGCGGAATTGGGGATGTAACTGAAAAAGATGTCTTCCATCGGCGCATCGGCGGCCTGGAGGATCTGCGGCACCAACGCCGCGCCCAGCGCCTTGCGTTCGCGATGGATGTCGGCATCGTTGGCGCGCGAAAAATAGATGCGCTCGAACGCGCAGGCGCGGGATGGCGGTTTTGCGTCGCATATATCCACCAACTCGACCGCTCCTCCGGGAGACACCAGTAGTACTTCGCCGCGCGGCAACTCCTTCACTTTTTCGGGCGGAACATCAAACGCCGCCTGTATCGCGGGACGTTCGCTCGCCACTACCACCACTTCATCGTCCAGATAATAAAATCCGGGCCGGATACCATGCTTGTCGCGGGTAGCGAACGCCCACCCGTCGCCCGTCATTCCGCAAAGCGTCCATGCGCCATCGGCCTCGGCCAGCGCGGTTGCTATCGAATCCGCCAGCGATTTGCCGCCGGCGAGTTCATGCGCCACCAGCTCCGTGATGAGGTAGCCGTCGGCTCGACTCGTCGGAAACTCGCCATGGTTGCGGTAATTATCAAACAGCGCTGCCGCGTTCGTCAAGTTGAAATTTCCCGCCAAAAGGAGCATATGCGAAAGTTCGCTCGATTCATGGACAAACGGATGGCAAAACTTCTCTTCGTTCTTGCCAAATGTGGCATAGCGCAAATGCCCCAGGAAAATCCGTCCGACGTTTGAAGGCCTTTTCCCTATCGCTCCCAGCACATCGGCCAACGGGGTTGCGGAAGCCGATTTGGCCAGCCAATACGGTTCGTTGCCCGGTTCCGGATTCGCCGAAAGAATTGCCGCACCCGCACCGTCCTGCCCGCGATTGTGTTGTTTTTCCAGTAGCAGCGACAGCTTCGTCCCGCCGAAATCGCCAACAGACGATGGCGATTTTCGCAACACCACCATGGCCACCGCGCATTCGTGCTTCAATTCGTCCGACATATTAATAAAGGAACAGCATGTCGCGATACTTCGGAAGCGGCCAACGCTCCGCCGCCACCCGCGTTTCCAACGAATCGGCGGCCTCGCGCAATTTACGCATGGCGACAAGAGTTGCAGTATCGTCGTCGCCGGCAAGCGCCGCTTCGATTTCCCGCAATGCCGCCTTAAGTCCGTCCAACCCGGCCCCCAGCTCCTCCACGCTTTCGCGCAACGCGGCAGTACCGGAACCGATTCCCAACTTTTCCGCCTTGGCGAACGCATCGACCGACTCCAGGTATTCCGCTTTGGCGGCCGGAAAGATCATTTCGCGGGCGATGTCGCGGGCGCATACACCCTCAATGCGCACTTTCTTGGCGTATTCCTCGAGCAATATCTCGTGACGGCTTTCGAGTTCTCGCCGCGTCATTACACCATAACGCTCGAAAAGTTCCGCATTCGACGGATTCGCGAGTGCGGCCAATGCGGACGGCGTATCGGGCGCATTAGGGAGCCCTCTCCGCGCAGCTTCTTTGGGCCACTCCGGCTCATAACCGTTACCGTTGAACACCACGCGCTTGTGCGCCTTGAGCGACGAGGCCAAAATCCGCTGTAGCGCGTCATGGAACGCTACCGTATGTTCGCCGGGCTTCGCCTTGCCGGCAACGTCCGCCGCCTCCAATTCGCCCGCAATTCGGTCCACCGCTTCGGCCACGATGGTATTGAGGACAGCCATCGGACCTGAGCAACACACGCTCGATCCGGGTGCGCGAAACTCGAACTTGTTACCAGTGAACGCAAACGGCGAAGTGCGGTTGCGGTCGGTCGCGTCCTTCGGGATGACCGGCATCGTATCAACTCCTATCTTCATCGCTCCGCCATCATCTGACTTTGCCACGTTCCCGGATTCCAGCCGGTCCAGCACCCCGACCAACTGATCGCCGATATAGATTGAGATTACGGCCGGCGGCGCTTCGTTGGCGCCAAGGCGATGGTCGTTGCCAGCGCCCGCCACTGACGCACGCAAAAGATCGGCATGCTTGTCCACCGCCTCAATCACGGCGCACAGCATCGTCAAAAACAATGCGTTCTCCTGCGGATTGGTGCCGGGGTCGAGCAGATTGCGTCCGCCATACGCCACCGACCAGTTGTTGTGCTTGCCCGATCCGTTGACGCCGGCATACGGCTTTTCGTGCAAAAGACACTTGAAGCCATGCCGGTCGGCCACGGTCCTGAGCACATCCATCACCAGCATGTTGTGGTCGCTGGCGAGATTTAGCTCCTCGAACTGCGGCGCCAACTCGAACTGCGCGGGCGCCACTTCGTTATGGCGCGTTTTGGCTGGAATGCCAAGTTTCCACAGTTCGCGCTCCACGTCGTTCATAAAGGAAAGCACCCGTTCGGGAATCGTACCGAAATAATGGTCTTCCAACTGCTGGCCCTTAGCGGAAGGCGCACCGAAGAGCGTGCGGCCGGTGAGCACCAGATCTGGCCGTTTCTTCCAGTATTCCTTGTCGACCAAGAAATATTCCTGCTCCGCACCCAACGTACAGCCCGTGTGCGCCTCGCCCCATCCGAAAAGCCTCATCAGGCGTTTGAGCGACTTGTCCAGCGCCTGCATGGACCGCAAAAGCGGCGTCTTTTTGTCGAGCGATTCTCCCGTATACGCACAGAATGCGGTTGGAATGCACAAAGTAGCGCCGTTCGAATGGCGCTTGATGAACGCCGGACTCGTTGGATCCCACGCCGTATAGCCGCGCGCCTCAAATGTCGAACGGATTCCGCCGGACGGAAAACTCGAAGCATCCGGCTCTCCCACGATCAGGTTCTTGCCGGAAAACTGCATTATCGGCTCGCCATCCTTCAACTCCAGAAACGAATCGTGCTTTTCGGCGCTGGCACCGGTCATCGGCAGGAACCAGTGCGTATAGTGCGTAGCTCTCCGGTCCATCGCCCAGTGCCGGATGCCATGCGCCACCTCGCCGGCAATCGATGGATCGAGCGGTTTACCCTCGCTGATAGTGGCTTGCAGTTTCTTTGCCGTATCTTTACTTAGATAAGTGCTAATCGCCTCCTCACCAAATACATCCTCGCCAAAGTGGGTTGCCGCCTTAGTTTCTTCCGTCATCTTGCTCCTTTTTGTCGCTTTTTGTAACATGCATCGCTATAACGCGCTATTACACCAATAGTTTAGCATCTTATATGCCAACTGAAACCTGCCGAATATTTACATACAATGAAAACAATTAGACTTTGTATTACACAAAGAGTAATATCAGCCTTTGCTATGCATGAACGGCTATAAAACCCGCTTGCCGCCTCTAACAGGCCGGGATCGAAGGGTTGCTATAGCAAGAAAGCAAATATTGCTATAGCAACATGACCAAAATTGCTATAGCTGGATTTGAAAAATAGCTATGGCAATATTCGCAAGATTGCTATAGCAGTTTCCCCGATATTGCTATAGCAACCTCTCGCTGTCTATGTAAGAGGCAAACAGTTCAGCGCCAGATATCTATATCCGGCCGGGGAACGGTCAGAGTTGGGAGAGGAGAGCGGTGCAGCCGGCGAGGACGTCGGAGTAGGTGGCGTCGAAGTCGCCGGTGTACCAGGGGTCGGCGATGGGTCGGGCGGAGCCGGCGAAGGACAGAAGCGAGCGGATTTTGGGCCGGTCGGCGGGGTCGACGAGCCGGCGAAGGTCGGCGAGGTTGTAGTCGTCCATGCCGATCAAGAGATCGTACTCGCGCGCCTTGGCGGCGGTCAGTCGCCAGGCGGCGCGAGGGGAGAACGGAATGCCCGCTTGACGCAACTTTGCGCGCGTGCCGGAATGGATGTCGTTGCCGATTTCGTCCGAATGGAGCGCGGCGCTGGCGACTTCGATGTCCGTCCGGCCGGCGCGACGCACGAGCTCTTTCATCACGAACTCCGCCATCGGCGAGCGGCAAATGTTCCCGTGACACAAAAAGAGGATTTTCATTGGACGGGGAGCCAGTCGACGGGGGCGAGACCCTGCGCGACGAGGTAGTCGTTGGCGGCGCGGAAGTGTCCGCAACCGAAAAAGCCGCGATGCGCGGACAGGGGCGAGGGATGAGGAGCGGCGAGGACGAGATGACGCTTACGATCGATGGCGGCGCCCTTCTTCTGGGCGCTCGCGCCCCAGAGTAGAAAGACGAGATGCTCGCGCTCGCGATTCAGCACGTCCACCACCGCGTCGGTAAAGCGCTCCCAACCGTGCCCGGCATGGCTCATGGGTTTACCCTCCGACACGGTGAGGGTGGAGTTGAGGAGCAGCACCCCCTGCCCGGCCCAGCGGGTGAGGTCGCCCGACGTGCGATTGGCCCGAACGCCGTATTCCGATTCCAGCTCCTTGTAGATGTTGACGAGCGAGGGCGGCGGCGGCGTGGGCGGCAGGACGGAAAACGACAGCCCGTGCGCCTGGCGGGGTCCGTGATACGGATCCTGGCCGATGATCACCACCTTGACGCGATCGAACGGCGTGCGGTTGAAGGCCTCGAAAATGAAGCGACCCGGCGGGTAGCAGACGCCCGCGCGATAGGCCGCACGAACGAATTCCGCGAGCTGCCGGAAATAGTCGCTCTCGAATTGCGGCTTCAGCACCGCCGCCCAGGAAGGGTCGATTTTTACCTGCATAGCGCTCGGGCGAGTTTCCGCAACTCGGCTCTGGTATGGGCGGCCGAAACGGCCACGCGCAAACGGGCCGCGCCGCGCGGAACGGTGGGATAGCGGATGGCGCTCACCGCCAAGCCCTTGGCCGCAAGTTCCGCGCTCTTCTGCCTGGCCAAGGCCTCGTCGCCCACGAAAACGGGAAAGATGGCGGTAGTATCGTCGGCCGGCACGCCTCCGGCGCGGAGGAGGTCGGCAAAGTACGTTACGTTCCGCTTGAGCCGCGCTACCAAGGACGGACTTTTTTCCAACCGTTGGACGGCCGCGAGGGCGCGCTCCACCGACGGCACCGAGGGGGCGGTGGAGAAGATGAAGGAACGCGACTTATTGACAAGGTAGTCGATCAAGAGCTGCCGACCGGTCACGAAGCCCCCTTCCGCGCCGAACGCCTTGGAGAGCGTCCCTACCGTCACGTCGGCCGCGTCGCAGCCGAAATGTTCGGCGAGCCCCCGCCCCGTCCGGCCCACCACGCCGTTGGCGTGCGCCTCGTCCACCATCGCGAGGGCGCCGTGACGACGACACACGGCGAGAAAGTCCGGCAGCGGCAACAGGTCCCCGTCCATCGAAAAGACGCCGTCCGACACCACCAGTCGCCGGCGACCGGCAAACTCCGCGAGTTTGGCGTCGAGGTCGGCGAGGTCCAGATGGCGATACACCACCACCCGCGCGCCGGACAGCCGGCAGCCGTCGATGATCGAAGCGTGGTTGAGCGCGTCGGAAAAAATCACGTCCTCCTTGCCGGCGAGCGCGGAGATGACGCCCAGATTGGCCATGTAGCCGGTGGCGTAAACAAGCGCGGCCTCGGCGCCCTTGAAGCGGGCGAGTTCACGCTCGAGCGCCTGATGGGCTGGCGTGTTGCCGGTGAGGAGCCGGGACCCGGTGGAGCCGCCGAATTCCTTGGCGAGGCCCAGGTAATCGTTGGCGGCAAATTGGGCCAGGCCGGACCGGGGCGACGGGAGCGAGCGGTCGAGACACTCGGCTTTAAGCGCCTTAAGTTCCTCCTCCAGCTGCGTCCACGCGTCGACGCGCGGCGTCTCCACTCCGCGCACCAGCACGGCCTGGCGCTCGAGGAAGCGAATCGTTTTGGGGACGTCGCGCTTGCGGCCCCGGTAGAGGAAAATCCGACCCCCGGTGGGATCGCCCGGACGCTTGAGAACCGTGATGCGCTTGTAGCCTAGCCGCTTGGTGACCACGTAGCCGGTCACGTAGTACGGATCGTCGCTCATGCAGATTTCGCCCACGATGCCGGGCGCGGCGGCCACTTTGGTGGCGAGGACGAGCGCCTCACGGAAATGCGACTTGCCGGCGGACGGCTGCACGGGTCCGGTCTGGTCCATGTAGGTGGCGCGAACGCCCCGCGCGCGGTCGGGTTCGAGTCGCTCGAGCGTGTCGACGTGGAGCAGCATGGCGCCCCGCATCTTGTAGGTTTGCCGGAAAAGCCGCTTGATCGCTTCGGCGCGCTTGAAGCCTTCGCCCGCCAAGAGTTCGCCCACGAGTCGCCACCCCTCCTCCGGCGTGGAGACGGTTTCGGTGGAGACGGGGAGCGCCTCGAGTTCCAGCACGGGACCGGGCGCTTCCAACTTGAGGTTGATGAAGTCCGGCCGACCCTTGGCGTGATGGAGCGCGCGATCGGCCAGCGCGACGAGCGTGCGCGGAATCTCCCCCTCGGGCACTATGCGCTCGGCCCCGCTCATGTGCTCGCCCCGCGCCGAAGCGCGCATCTTGACGGAAAAGCGCTCGCTACTCATGGAAATCTCTGTCGGGCGTTTCGGGTCCGGGGGGACAGGCGGCCAGCGCCTTCATGGCCGCGCAGACGCGCCGAAGGTCGGCTTCGGCGATAGTCAAAGGCGGCATGGTGTAGATGAAATTGCAGAACGGCCTGAGCCACACGCCGTATTCGTTGATGACGCGCTCGATGTCGTCGCGCGCGGGAAGCCTGGATACCTTGATGACGCCTACCGCGCCCATCGTCTGGGGAATGCCCTCCTCGCGGAGAATGCGCTCCACGTTGGCCACCCGATTGGAATAGTCGGACGCTTCGAAGAGTTCGAGACTCGCGATGGCGGCCGCGCACGCGAGCGGATTGGCCATGTAGGTGGGGCCGTGCATGAAGGCGGAGGGCGAGCCGTTCGAAATGACGCGCGCCACGTTGTCCGAAGCGATCGTGGCCGCGAGCGTGATATGGCCGCCCGTCAGCGCCTTGCCGACGGTCATGATGTCGGGCTTTATCCCGGCGCGCTCGTGCGCCCAACGCGGACCCGTGCGGTAAAGTCCCGAGGCGATTTCGTCGAACACGAGCGGAATGTCCAGCTCGTCGCAGACCTGGCGCATCTCGCGCAGATATTCGGGGCCGTAGAAATTCATGGCGTTCGCGGCCTGGAAGATCGGCTCGCAAAAGACGCCCGCGATTTCGTCCCGGTGCGCCTCCAGCTGCGCGCGAAAGTTCCAATGGGCGAGATCTCCGTCCGGCATATCGGCAAAGAAATGCTTGGGCATCATTCCGGCGAAAAGCGTGTGCATGCCGTCGGGGTCGCTCAGCGCCATCGCGCAGGCGGTGTCGCCGTGATAGCCGCCCTTGAGCGCCAAAAGTCGGGTGCGGTTTGGGCGATCCTTGGCGTGCTGGTACTGGAGGCACATCTTGGCGGCCACCTCCACCGCGATCGAGCCGGAGTCGGCGAAGAACACCTTATCGAGTCCGGTCGGCGCGAAGTCGGCGAGTTTGCGGGCCAGCTCGACGGCCGGCTGGTGGGTGAAGCCGCCAAACATGACGTGGGAGAGTTTGGCCGACTGGCGCCGGATGGCCTCCACGATGTGCGGATGGTTGTGGCCGTGCGCCACGCACCACCAGCTGGCGACGGCGTCGACGAGTTCGGTGGAGTCCGCAAGCCGCAACCGGGAGCCGGAGGCGGACTCGACGAGGCGCACCGGAGGCGGATTCTTGAGGCTCGCGTAAGGATGCCAAATGTAGGCACGGTCGTATTCGAGCAAAGTCATGCGAGATCTTCCACTGCCGGCACGAGGTCGAGTCGGGCCCTAGGCGCGTTCGCCGCGAGCCAACGCCGGACTGCGTCGATGCAGTCTTGCCGGTGACGACGGTTGACGCCGGGCAGGGAACTTACGGCCACGCCGTACAGCGCTACGCCGGACGACTTAAGCACCTCCAATGTGAGGAGCGCGTGGTTGATGTCCCCCAAGCGACCGCAGACCACCACTTCCGTCGCCCAGCCGCAGCGGCGCAAGAGGTCGAGCGTGGTGAGATCGTCGGCGAGGGGCACGAGGAGCCCGCCCGCGCCTTCGACGAGCGTGCAGTCGTAGTTGGCGGCCACCTGTTGAACGGACTTGACCGCGTTTTTCCAGTCGAACGCTTTCCCTTCCAGTCGTGCGGCCAGGAGAGGCGAGGCGGGATAGCGGAAGATGGCGGGCGCGGTGAGGCCGAGCGTATCTTCGGGGAGGGTCTTTATCCCCATGAGCTGGCGATGCACCTTCACGTCTTGGGAGCGCTTGCCGCGATTGCCGGTTTCCACCAGTTTCACGGTAGCCACCTTAAGCCCCTGTGCCATAAAAAGGTGGCGCGCCAGGTAGCCGGTAGCGACCGTCTTGCCGACTCCGGTGTCCGAACCCGTGACGAAAACGATGCGCGGAGGCGAGGAAAGAGTTTGCTTCATACGGTCAGCGTCTCGATGCCGAGTTCGTCTTTCATGGCCGACGCGAGCGCCTCGATGCCGAAGAGCTCGGAGTCGTAGTGGCCCCAGCATTCCATCTTGATGCCCACGTTCTCGGCCGCCACCATCTCGCCCCAGGAGGCCTCGCCGGTGACGAAGCGACTGCAGCCGAGTTCTTTGGCCGCAACCGCAAATTCGCCCGCGCCGCCCGAACAGACGCCCACCTTCTGTCCGTCGGGCGCGACGCCCACGCAGCCGATCACGTTGCCGTGATAGCAGAAGGCCGGTCGCACGTGCTTGAGCTTGAGCGCTTTGGCGATGAGCGCGTTGTGGCCCAGCTTGGGATGCGCGTCCAAAGGCAGATGCACGGCGTAGAGCGCGAGATTCCGGTCGATGGCGGCCTGCACGACGGCGAATTCGCTGCCGACGATTCGCTTGATGCCGCCGCCCCAGCTGATGCCGTGATGCACCACCAGAAGTTGCGCTCCGGCCTCGCCGGCGGCGATAACGCTCCGGCGCGAAGCGTCCACCGCCAGGGCCACCCTTTTGACTTCTTCGCCGGTGCGGGCGATCTGAAGTCCGTTGTTGGAAACGTCGTCAAACGCCTGGACGTTCAGCGTGGAGTCGAGCCAGTCCAAAATCTTTTTGATTTTCATCTTGATTTTTCACCTCGAAATATGATATAATATACGCCAATACGCGGGGATTTAGCTCAGTTGGTTAGAGCAGCTGCTTTACACGCAGCGGGTCGGGGGTTCGAGTCCCTCAGTCCCCACCAGCTTCATCCCACGATTTCCTCCAGGCATTTGGCGGCGTCTTCCGGCAGCTCCACGTGTTCGGCCGCGCCGGCGTCCACCAGCTGCGCGAACTTGGGGTCTATCGGCAGCCGGGCGAAACGCGGCAGCTTGAAGTGGCCCGCGAGCGCGAGCGCTTTGGATTCGCCGAAGATTTCGTGGCGCTCCTGGCACTTGGGGCAAACGAAGTAGCTCATGTTTTCGACCAGCCCCAGGACGGGCTTTTCCATCATTTCGCACATGCGCACGGACTTGCCGACGATCATCTCCACCAGTTCCTGCGGGGAGCTCACCACCACCACGCCGTCCACCGGGAGCGACTGGAACACGGTAAGCGGCACGTCGCCCGTGCCCGGAGGCATGTCGATCACGAGGAGGTCGAGCTCGCCCCAGTGCACGTCGGTCCAGAACTGCTTGACGCACCCGGCGATGAGACTGCCGCGCCAGACGACGGGCTCGTCCGGTTTTTCGACGAGCATGTTGAGCGACATCACTTTGACGCCCCCGGTGGACGAGGCCGGCTCGATGCCCACCTCGGTCTGGAAGGTGCCGCCCGTGATGCCGAACGCCTTGGGGATGGAGGGACCGGTGATGTCGGCGTCGAGGATGCCCACTTTGAGCCCCTTGCGCATGGCCGTGACCGCCAGCATGACGGAAACGAAACTTTTGCCCACGCCTCCCTTGCCGGACGCTACCGCGATGACGCGCTTGATTTTGGAATCCACGTTGAGCGGCGCGGCGAAGTCCGCCTGGGCCCGCGAGGCGCAGGCGCTGGAACAGTTTGAACAATCATGAGTGCATTCTGACATAGGTTTTCTCCTTGAAATTCAGATGGACGGCACCGCCTTGAGGAGGCGCACGGTGTAGTCGCTCAGCGGATGGTCGAACACGGCTTCCGCCTCGCCGGAATCCACGAACACGCCCTTCTCCATCACGCAGATCCGGTCGCACACGTTTTTGACTACGGCGAGGTCGTGCGCGATGAGCAAAATCGAAATGCCCAGGTTGCGGCGCAGGTCGCGCAGGAGGTTGAGCACCCGGGCCTGCACGCTGACGTCGAGGGCGGACACCGGCTCGTCCGCGATCAGCACTTCCGGCGCGCACGACAGCGCCCGCGCCACCGAGACGCGTTGGCACTGGCCGCCGGACAGTTCGCGCGGATACTGGTCGAGTACGGCGCGGCTGAGCCCCACCTGTTCGAGCAGTTCGGGGGCGGTGATGGCGGGCGCGGTTTTGGGTCTGCCCACCTTGATGGCCTCGTCCAGCGCCGCGCCGACTTTCATCCGGGGGTTGAGCGAGCCTACCGCGTCCTGGAAAATCATCTGCAGGCGACGGCAATTGCGCACGATCTTGCCGGCAGAGGGCTTTTCGAGTCCCGCGAGCGTGCGGGCGATGGTGGACTTGCCCGACCCCGATTCGCCCACGATGCCCAGGATTTCGCCCGCGCGCAGCTCGAAACTCACGCCGCGCACCGCTTCGAAAGCGCCGTACTTTACGCGCAGATCCTCAACCGACAAGAGCATGGATGCACTTCTCGAATTTGACGCGCCGGTCCAGCATGACGCCGAAGACTTCGGCGATGGCGTCGCGATAGTAGTCGTAATCGATTCCGGCGGTGGCGCCCAGATGGGTTTTGGCGGCCACCGCGCGATCGGGGTCTTCGTCCGCGAGCCGGTCCAGATGGTCGCGCACGTCGTGGTAGGCGTCGCGCCAGGGCGTGCCGGACGCCACCAGTCGCAACGCGGCGTCGGTGGCGAAGACGCCGGGGGTGAACGCCGCGCGGCACTTGGGTTCGTCCACCTCCACGCCCTTCACCACCTTGGCGAGGATGCGCACGGTGGTGCGGGTCACGTCCAATCCCTCCATGTAGAGGAATTTGGAGTCTTGGAGGTCGCGATTGTACCCGCCCGGCATCGCGTGGAGCATGGAGAGCGAGGCGACGGAAAGTCCCAGCACCTGCGCCGCCTTGGACCGCACCAGTTCCAGCACGTCGGGGTTGAACTTCTGCGGCATGATGGAGGAGCCCGTGCAATATTCGCGCGGCAGCCGGAAGTAGGCGAATTCCGGCATCGAAAAGAGGATGAGGTCTTCCGCGAGCCGCGAAAGGACGGCCATCAGCTGCGCGAGCGCGCCCAGCACGGAGGCCTCGCATTCGCCGCGCGCCATCGACGCCCCGAAACAGTTGTGGATGGGCCTAGCGAAACCGAGCAGCTTGGTGGTGCGCTTGCGGTTGAGCGGCAACGGCACGCCATAGCCGGCGGCGCTCCCGAGCGGATTCAGGTCCGCCAGGCGATAGGCCGCGTCGAGCTGGGTCAGCTGGTCGAGAATCATCTCGGCGTGGCCGGTGGACCACATGCCGACCGAACTGGGCATGGCCGGCTGCAGATGGGTGCGTCCCACGAGCGGCACGGCGTCGTGCTTGCGACCGAACGCCACGAGCGCGTCGAGCAGCTTGACGATTTCGCCGAAGAGCGAAAGGAGTTCGTCCTTGAGATGCAACCGGACGTCGACCGCCACCTGGTCGTTGCGGGAGCGTCCGGTATGGATTTTCTTGCCGAGATCGCCGAGTTTTTCGGTGAGCACGCGTTCCACCGCCATGTGCACGTCCTGGTCGTCCTCGCGGATTTCGAACCCGCCCGACCGGGCCAGCTTGACGATGGCGGCCAGCTCCTTGCGGACCTTTTCCGCTTCCGGCTTGGTGACGACGGGGCGCTTGAGCTTCATTTCCGACAGCATCGCCACGTGCGCGGCCGTGCCCATGCAGTCCCACACCACGAGGCGCAAGTCCAGCTCGGGGTCGCGTCCGACCGTGTAGGCGAGGATGTCCGGATCCACCCGGTTGTCGGTAATCGTCTTTTTCATTGCTCCAGCCCTTTCAGGCGCTTTTCCAGTTCGTCCAGCGCGGCGAAAAGCTCCGCGTCGTTGTCGACGCCCTTGGCGAGCGCGGTCAGAAATCCGCAATAGCCCGCCACCACCTCGTCCATCGCCTCGCCGTGACCTCCGCCGAAGGTGACCGTTTCGGTTATCTTGTTGAAGGCCGCCAATCGCACGCGGGGATCCCGGTGGCGCACCCGGATGGCGTCGCGCAGCGAGAGCGACTCGTACTTGCCGGCGAACGGCCAACGGAAGTGATCGGGGTAGAGATACATTCGCGAGGCGAAAATGCGCTTTTCGGCCGCCAACGCCACGCCGGGCAGATGGACGGTGCGCATGATCTTGAGGAATTCCTCGTCGTCCAAATCGGTGTCGCTGACGCCTTGGCTCTGCCAGAGGCTGAGCTCGTTCAACTGGTCGCCCGCCCGCAACCGGGGGTCCACCTCGCGCAAGGCCCGGCGCGCGGACAAGGCGTCCAGGTCTTCGCCCTTGACCGCGAGGAAAAATCCCCGCGCTACCGCCACTCGCAAAGCCTCGCGATCGGAATAGCCGGGCGAAGGCAGCGTGATCTTGAGATAGCGTTCGCCCTCGCGCAGCTTGACGGAACTGACGACGTTGGTATCGGCCTCGCGGGAATCGCCCACGCTGATCACGATGCCGGGATGCTCGAACTTGCGCTCGTGCATGCCGCTGCCGGCATAGAGCGTGCGGCACACGTCGGCCGCGAAACCGGCCACCGGATGTTGGAATTCGCGCCGTTGGGCGCCGTCGCAGTCGGCGTAGACAGCGACGAGTCCCTGCACCATGACGACGGGCGGAGTGCGCATGCGCTCGATGATTTCGGACCGGGTGAGCGCCAGGAAAAGAATGGCAAACAGCAGCATTTTAGCGAACCTTCAGCACTATGATGAGCAGAACCGGCATCAGCGAGATCTGCAACAGGATGAAACGCATGAGAACCTGGGCGTTGGACCAGCCGAGATTCTTTTTGCAGTGGTCGTGAAGCGGGAAACGGATGCGGCGAATCACGTTGTCGTCGCCGATTTCCCGACCCATTTTCTTGGCGAGGCGCAGGATGACGAGTTTGACGAGACCCCCGCCGCCGTTCATGAGCACGATGGGCGAAAGCGCGAGAATGAGGAACGGATTGCCCGTCACCAGCACGGCCGCGCCCACCAGAATGCCCAGAAAACGGCTGCCGGCGTCGCCCATCAGGATTTTGGAGGGCTCGGCGTTGAACCAGAGATATCCGCCGAATCCGCCCGCCACCGCCATCACCAGAATCGCCCAATTGGCGGCTTCGGGGTTGCAGGGGATGAGGAAGTAATGCGCCACCGGACGGTAGCCCACGACCACGTAGAGGAGGACGGAGAGAATGACGAGACTGATGACCGTGAGCGACCCCGCGAGCCCGTCCACGCCGTCCGAGCAGTTGGTGGAGTTCATCGTCACCCACAAGAGCGCGGCCGCGAGCGGCACGTAAAGCCAGAGCGGAACGGTCCAGACGCCCTTCACGAACGGCACCCACACGAGCGTGCCGTGTCCCTTGGCGAGAAAGAACGCGATGGCCAGCGAGCAGACGGCGTCGAGGAGGCCCTTTTTGAGTTCGCCCCAAGGCACGGCGCTGCGATCGTCGAGATAGCCGAAGAGCATCGCGAAGTAGACGAAAAGCAGCGTCAGCGCGTCCCAGAGGTTGAGCGGCACGAAGAGGACGAGAACCGGCAGGACGATGAGCGTCACCAACAGTCCCGCGCCGGTGGGCTTGCCTTTGGAGCGCATCCCCTCCTGGCCGAGAATGGCCTTGCCGTGATCGTGCGGCAGCCGGTCCCACAGCCGGGGCAGGAAGAGCGCCGTCAAGAGCGCCGCCATGAAGGTGCCGCCCGACAGCAACAAAAGGTGCGAGGACAGAAGTCGCGCCGGTCCGAAATATTGCTGGAGAAATTGCGAAAGCTGGTAGATCATGATTTAAGGTCCCGATAGAAAACTTGTTGGAGAAAAAGTCCGTGCGAGGGGGCGGTTTCGACCCGGGCGGTGCGGGGCGTCTTGGCAGCGAGCAGCTCGGATACGGCCTCCGGACGTTCGTTGCCCTTGCCGACCGACAGCAGAAAGCCCACCATCGAGCGCACCTGCTTGTAGAGGAATCCGTCGCCCCGGACGACGAAAACGATTTTGCGTCCGGTCTTTTTCACGTCGAAAGAAAAAATGGTCCTTTCGGTCGATTCCAGCTCGCGGTTGGGGTTGGCCGCGAACGACACGAAATCGTGCCGGCCCACGAAACGGCGAGCGGCTTGGCGCATGGCATCGAGGTCCAGCCGGCGATGGCAAAAGGTCCAGTACGGCGCGAGCTCGGGCGGGAGGATGGGGCCTTCGTATACCTGATAGCGATACTCCTTGCCCTTGGCCGAAAGTCGCGCGTCGAAGTCTTCCGGGGCGTAGGCGGCCTTCATGATGCGGACGGCATCGGGCAGCTGCGAATTCATGGCGCGCACCAGATTCTTGGGCGGGATGGGTTTGGTGAGCGTGAAGTGGCCCACGAAACCGCGCGCATGCACGCCGGCGTCGGTGCGGGACGATCCGTAAATCCGCACGGGGCCACCTTCCAGATAGGCGAGCGCCTCCTCCACCACCTGCTGGATGCCAAGCGCGTTTTCCTGATACTGCCAGCCGGAATAGCCCGTGCCGTCGTAGGCGATAGTCACTTTGTATTTGCCCATCACCCGAACAGCCGTTTCAGCTCCCCCGCCATCCGCTTGTCCGCCACCAACACTCCGTCGGGCGAAACCGCCACGATGAGATTCTCGACTCCCAGCACCTTGACCGGCTGCGCCCGGGAGACGACGAGATTGCCCCGCGCGTCTATGAGTTCCGGATGGTGGCGTTCGAGCGCCAAAAAACTCCCCACGTCGTCCCAGCCGCAATCTACCGGCACCGTCCGGCGATGAGGATACTTTTCCATGACCGCGTAGTCGAAGGAAATCTTGGGGAGACTGGAATAAAGCTTGGCGCCCTTGCGCGACTTGCCGAACAGCGGCAAGAATTCCGGCGCAACCGAGCCAAACGCCGATTCGAACGTGCCGTACCGCGCGACAAAGATGCCGGCATTCCACAAAAAGCCTTGCCGGAGATAGCGCTTGGCGCGTTTGAGGTCGGGCTTTTCCGCAAACCTGCCGGTCTTTGGGTCGACATAGCCGAACTGGACGGACGGCTGCGTGGGAGGGATACCCAAAGTGACGATGTCCTCGCCCTTTTCCGCCAGCTTGACCGCCCGGCGCACCGCCTGGCGGAACGCACCCGGTTTGGTCGTCAGCTGATCGGCCGGAAACACGCCCACCACGCCTTCGCCCGCGCACGCCACCCCCAACGCGACTGCCGCAGCGGTGTCGCGCCGGCAGGGTTCGCCCAGAATATTCTTTGGCGGCACTTCCGGGAGCTCCGCTTGCGTGGCGGCCACGAGTTTTTCGGCCGTCACCACGTACACGTCCTCGGGGTCGACCAGTCCTTTCAGCCGCTCTACGCTCGACCGGAGAAGACTCTTCCCGCCAAAGAGCGTCAGGAACTGCTTGGGTCGTTCCGGGGTGGAAAGCGGCCAAAACCGCTCGCCCGGTCCCCCCGCCAGAATGACGGCCTTGAACTTAGTAGAGCTTTTTGCCATACACGAGAATCTTGTGGAGGTGGTAGACCTCCTCCTTCGCGTCCTTGGGCCTACCCACGCGCACGTACTTGGCCTTTTTGCCGCCCACATTGAATTTGAATTCGCCCTTGGGCTCGTTGGCGCCGCCCACTTTTTCCCACGCCACGCCGTCGATGGAAATCGAAATCTCCATCGGAATCTGGCGCGTGGCGTTGTAGCCGCTGGCCCGGTCGACCACCGTGACGCCCATAATCTCGCTCTCGCCCGGCAGCATCACCTGCGCCCACGCTTCCTTGCCCTTGTCGGTATGGAACGCGCTCATATCCGCAAAATCCTCCGCGTTGAGCGCGTTGCGGTAACGGGCGGGCGAATCGTAGCCGCACGTGCTCGAAATCTGCAAAAGACCGTCCGCCGACAGGAGTTCCCCGCCATAGTCCTGCTTCGGATACACCTTGCCCGTAGCCTTGGTGGCTTCCTTGGGCTCCAACGCGTCCATCAGCTTGTACACCTGCTTGAACATGGTGATGTCGCCAGCCTTGGAGGCCGAGAGAATCATGCCCGAATAGTCCAGACTGCACTTGTATTTTTTCGCCGCGAGGCCCACCGTCTTCAGATACCGCTTGGTGTCTTCCGGAGTGACCATCAGATTCACGCTGCCCCAGTTGATCGCCTGGCGGAAGAAGGTGGGCGAACCCGCGTAGGAGGCGAGCGCCGACTCGAAAATGGTCCACTTCACGTTCTTGTCGTTGCCGAACAGGTTGGCGAGCGGATCGAGAATAGTTTCGTCGAGATAGATGTTCTCGACCGTCTTTTCCGTATTCTCCTTGAGCGCCATCAGCCCAAGCTTGGCCGCTTCCAGCATCTTGCCCTTGTCGGCGTTGAACGAACCGAGGTACTTGCGGTAGAGATTCCACCCCAGACACGGCGCGTCGGAAAACGTCTCGCGGACGGTGGCGCCGAAATCGTCCCATTCCTCCCGGCTGCCCTTCTGCCGCAAAACCTTCAGCCAATCGTCGGCCGCCTGCCAGTTGCCGTTGCACATCTGCATGCTCTTTTTGTACTCGCCCTTCCAACGCAGAAACTCCGCGTCCATGCGCCGCTTGTCGTTGTAGTACCGATTCAGCTCTTCCGCAGCCGCGAACTTGTGCTCGTCGCTCAGCACGAAATGCGCCGAGGTGTGTCCGGTCACCGAATACGCATGGCCCCAACGGTTCTCCTTGAAATCCCAAAGCATGTACGCGCAGTGGCCCGGCTGTCCGGCCGTGTAGGACCGGATTCCGTGCGCTTCGGCGCCGTGCGACCCGAACTTGGACAGCGCGCCGCACACGCCGCCCACCCGGTAACGCAGCTCCTGGACGTTCCAGCGGTGATGCCAGGGCCGGTAATAGTCGCTGCCGTGCACGCTCGCCCCGAAGCAGTTCTTTAGCCGGTAGCTACACTCCCAAGGCAGCCCGTAATACTTGTCGCCCGGCACGGTGGCGAAATCGTGGATCCAACGGAGCGACTCCACGTCCAGTTCGGAATTCTGGCCGAAATTGGTCACCTCGCGCCATTCGCGCACGTCCATGTTCTGGCTGGAGGTGTGGAGCGTGCCGTTGCGGTCCCATTCGCGATAGCATTCCGCTATCTCCACCATTTTTTCGTCGCCGAAATCGTGCGCATGGTTGAGGGCGAGCGAGGTGAGCATGTTCCGCCCCGTCTTGGTGTCGCCCCAGCCGCCCTTGTCGTTCCAGTAAAGAAGATCGAGCGCCTCCAGACATTTGGCCATGCTGGGGGTGGCTTTGCATCCGTACGAGGTGATTCCACCCACCGGACCCGACCCCGCGAACTGCTCCATCCAGTCCTGGTCCTTGAAGAATTTTTCGAGGAACGCCTTGCCGCCTTCCTTCTCGGTGATTTCCTTGAGCGTCTGCGTGCCCACCTCGCGCATGATGTAGTTTTTGACCGTATTAAGATCCCGCTTGACGGCAGGCTGCTTGGCTTTGGTGGGCGCGGCCCAAACCGCCATGCCGGTCGAGAAGATTGCAATCGCCAGGAGTATTTTAGTTTTCATGGTGTGAAGTCCGTGAGGTGTCCGATGAGCGAGCGGAATCCGCGATAGTAAAATCCGAGGTCGAAAAGGTTGCGCATGTCCCGCAGACGATGCCAGAGCGCGCCCGGCTGCAGGAATCCGCCATAGACGCGACGGACGGCGGCCTTGATTTCCGCTTCGCTCGCGTTGGGCGTTTTGATGATGGCGCGGCGCATGTCGTAGTGGTCCCAGTCTTCGGTCAAAAGTCCCCCGGAAGCCTGGAGTTCCTTGAACAGCGGAGTTCCCGGATAAGGGATGGTGATGGTGCACTGCAACGTCTTGGCCCAACCCTTGGCCAGCAGTTTGCGCGCCAGACGGACGGTATTCTCCATCTCGGCCCGTCCCTCGTCCCGATGGCCGAACATGAATGTGAGGTGCACGTCGAGTCCGGCCTCGCTGGCCCACCGGCAGCCGTCCTCCACGTCTTTGACGGCAATTCCCTTGCGATAGCTGTCGAGCGTGGACTGGTTGGCGCTCTCCACCCCGAAGAGCACCAGCCGGAAGCCCGCCTCGCGCATGCGCCGGTATTCGGCCGGACCCAGCCGACCAAAGCGCATGTTGCAGTCTATCCGCACGCGCCGGTTGAGTCCCCGGCGAATCATTTCCGCGCAAAATTCCTCCAGCCACTCCCCCGCCGGGAACGAGCCCGAATCGTCCATCACTTCCTTGACGCCGTACTTGTCCGCCAGCATTTCGATTTCGCCCACCACGTTCTTGACGCTGCGGTTACGATAGCGGGGATAGAGCGTGGTCCAACTACAGAACGTGCACTTCCCGTGCCAGCAGTCCCGTCCGCTCATAATGTAGGTGCCGGGCGTCCGGCGGAAGTTGCCGTTGCGGTAAGCGTAGCGCTTCCAGTCCACGAGGTCGCGATCGATCCAAGGCGCGTCGTCCAGCCGTTCCGCCAGCTTGAGCGGATACACCCCGGCGTGACGATCGCCCGCCATGAAATCCCGGAGCGCGAAATCCCAATCGCCTCCGCAAATCACCGCGTGTACGTTGGGTTTTTGCGCGGACTCTTCCGGCAGCGCCGTGACGTGGTCGCCCACCATTATCACTTTGGCGCCGGCCGGAGCCTCCTCCGCAATCCAACGCCAATGGCGCTTGACAACCGGAGTTTTCGTTTCGATGACGATATAGTCGGGGGCGAACTCGCGGAGCCGGCAATTGAACTCGTTCCGGTCCATTCCGCAGGCGATTCCGTCCAGAAAGAGCACGTCATGCCCTGACGCCTTCAACATGGTGGCGGCGGAAGCGGGCACGACCGGAAAAATGTAGGTAGGACGCGAGAACCACTGGAATTGGCGGTTCTGCGTCAACAGCGCAACGCCACGCCCGCACTCAAGCGGAGGATAGGCTATTGCGACCTTCATGCTTTACCACTTGTAGCCGAGGCCCAGGATGTAGCGGATGTCCGCGCTCTTCCGTCCCGGCGCGGGAATCGAATTGTACTCCCACTCGATTTTCGCCAGGAGATCGAAGTCGCCGTAGACCTTGGCCGTAGCGCCCACGTCGGCCTCGACCGTGTACTGGTCCCAGTCGTGCACGGCCGGATCGTACGCGAGGTTGTGGAAGAACTGGATGGTCTCGGAGAATTTGGGGTCGAGCAGCAGGTGGTGCGCGTAGTGGAACGAGCAATAGTCCTCGTCCGCGTCGATCGGCTTGTCCATATAGCCGTTGTGGGTCCAGCCCAAGCCGGCTTCCTGGCTGAAGCTCCATTTGCCGGTGAGCTCGAAATCCTCCTTCTCCAGCCACTGGTAGCCCACGCCGGCGCCCAACTGGATGCGCGAAGAAATGCCCGCCATCGTGTCGCGCGAGAACTTGCCGGTTTCGTAGGTGTAGACCCGTTGCGACCAGAAGTGGTCGTGCTGCGCCATCGCCTCCCAATTGTCCTTGGTCTTCTCGTGATCCTGACGCGACTTGCCGCTATCGGAGTAGTAGTAGCCGAAATCGGCGTTGAAGCGATCCTTCTCCCAGCGACGGTTGACGTTAGCCAGCACCGTGGCGCTGTGGCCGTAGGAGTTGCCGCGATCGGCCTGAAACGCCACGTTCACCGATCCGTGCCAGGTTTCCTCCGCCGGATCGATGGCCTTGACGTTGTCCATATTCACCTTTTCGCCGTTGACCACGTACTCGCCATCCAGCACGGTAAGCGGCAATTCCTCCCGGCTCAAATCGGCGTACTGGAGAACATGCATGCCTTCCGACTCGATCGAAGCGATGTTCTTGACGTCGATCTGGATTTCGCCCAAATCGTCCGATTCGAACAGCAGTTTCCCGTCCTGGATCGCCCCCGCCTTGCCCGTCAAAAACGAACCGGATTTGAGGCTGACCTTGTCCGCCAACGCCGCCATCGCGACAGTTGCCGCCAACACCATGACTAGTTGCTTCATTTCTGCTCCTTTTGTTTTAAACTTCAATAGATAATATTATATCATATTTCCGCCCGAAAATCAAGCAGAATCTGACAAAAAATAAGGAACGCAGTTCGTTATAATAGAAGACACCATTGGCGAAAACTGGCAAGGGGGGAGCAAGTTTGTTCGTCAAATGAATGGACACCAACGAGAAAAAAGAGTATAATGGAGGAATGAACATGTCATTCGGAGCAACCAAGGAGT
>JAFXXW010000023.1 GCA_017542055.1 Kiritimatiellia bacterium | reverse complement strand
CGGGACCTCGGTCTCTTGCGGCCCATCTATTCCGCCACTGCGGCGTACGGGCATTTCGGCCGCGAAGACTTCCCTTGGGAGCGGACGGACAAGGTTGACGCGCTTAAATCGCGGTTCTTTGGATAACCTTTATCTCCATTTCCCGTTCTGTCGCCGGAAGTGCACGTATCTTTCCCCGATACGGCCTGGAGGCGTTGGCGCGATATGGGGGATATGATGCTTAAGGTGTCACCTTTTGATATGAAAGGTGACACCTTTTGGATTGAAAGGTGACACCGTTTAATGGAAAAGGTGACACCAAAACGGTCAAAAGGTGACACCTTTTGGGTTAAAAGGTGTCACCATAAGCATAAAAAGGTGTCACCTTTTGCTTGCCGGAAGGGAGCAATCAAGGTGGATACCTTCATAGGCGATTAACGAAGAGAAGGAGGGGATAGGTGCCGCTTAAGGGGCAAAAGAGGCAGGAACAGCCGAAGGAAGGATGCCGGCTGGTGGTGGGAGAGAGTTATCGATTTACGATTTTTGCAATTTTTCCTTGACACTCTGGGGGATATTATGCTATAATATACTTTAAACTGCTAAAAGGTAGTAAAGACATGATTGCTAAACTGAAAAATCTTTTCACGATGGACATCGGTATCGACCTCGGCACCGCCAATTCGCTGGTGTACGCCAAGGATCGCGGCGTAGTGCTGCGCGAGCCGAGCGTGGTGGCGATCCAGGCCGGTTCCAAGCGCGTGCTGGCGGTGGGCGAAGAGGCCAAGAGCATGCTCGGCAAGACCCCGGGCAATATCGTGGCCATCCGTCCCATGAAGTCGGGCGTGATCGCCGATTACGACATCACCGAGGCGATGCTGAGCTATTTCATCGGCAAGGCGTGCCCCAAGCGGATCTACTCGCGCTACTTCAAGCCGCGCGTGGTGATCGCGGTGCCGTCGGGCATCACCGAGGTGGAGAAGCGCGCGGTGGAGGACGCCGGCAAGGCGGCCGGCGCGGGCGAGGTGTTCCTCATCGAGGAGCCGATGGCGGCGGCGATTGGCGTGGGGTTGCCGGTCAGCGAGCCTTCGGGTTCGATGATCGTGGACATCGGCGGCGGCACGTGCGAGGTGGCCATCATTTCGTTGGCGGGCATCGTGCACAGCTATAGCGCCCGTCAGGCGGGCGGCGACGCGATGGACAACTGCATCATCAGTTATCTCAAGCGCGAGTACAACTTCGCGATCGGCGAGCGCACGGCGGAAATGATCAAGATCGAGATCGGTTCGGCCTATCCGCTCGAAGAGGAGATGGAGATGGAGGTGCGCGGCGTGGATATCGTGCAGGGTCTGCCCTTCACGCGCAAGGTGACGAGCCAAGAGGTGCGCGAAGCCTTGAAGGATCCCGTCTCGCAGATCATCGCGGCGGTGCGCAGCACCTTGGACAAGTGCGAGCCGGAACTGGCGAGCGACCTCGTGGATCGCGGCATCGTGCTTTCGGGCGGCAGCAGCCAGTTGCGCGGGCTGGACAAGCTCATCGCGCAGGAGACGCGGCTGCCGGTTACTTTGGCGGAAGATCCGCTTTCGGCGGTGGCGGAAGGTACCGGCACGGTTTTGAACGAGCTGGACATTCTGGCCAAAAACAAGAAAGCGTAATTGAAAATCCGTTCCCCCGGAACCTGGATACTCATCGGCGCGGCGGCAGTGGCGGCGTCGGTGCTGGTGTTCTGCCGTCCGGTGGCGCACGAACTCGTCTACCCGATAGAAAAGCTCAAGCTCGTCGTCAAACGCAAACTCATGGCCAACCCCGAAGTGTCGCGACTCAAGCGCGACGTGGAGTCGCTGAGCGTGCTGACGGGCGAACTGGAGCGGCTGAGGGCGGAAAACGACCGGTTGCGCAAGGTGCTGGATTACGCGCAGGCCCGGCAGGGCTTCTACGTGCCGGCGGCGGTGCTGAGCCGGAACGCGGCGGCAGTGGGGGCCGGTTGCGTGATCCGGGTGGACAAGGGCAGCCTCGCCGGGGTGTGCGAAGGCGCGCCGGTGGTGACGCCGGAGGGATTGGTGGGCAAGGTTACGGCCACCACTCCCAGCACGAGCGAGGTGACGCTCATCACCGACGAGGGCCTCAAGGTGTCGGTCCACGTGGAGCTGCCGGGCGGAACCCGGGCGCACGGAATCCTCGCGGGCGGCAAAGGGGACGTTTTGAATTTGCGGTATTTGAATGGGCGTGAAGGGGAAATCCCGGCACACTCGCGCGTTTTGACATCCGGTTGGGGGGGCGTGTTCCCCGGAGGACTGATGATCGGAGAGTTGATTTCGGGTGAGGGTGAAGTGCGTCCGGCGGTCGATTTCGAAGATCTGGAAGACGTTTTCATCCGTTGTGAAAAGTAACGTGACGATATTGGTGATGTCGCTGGCGACGCTCATATTGGGAGCGGCGCTCGAAGAGATGTTGCCCAAGTGGCTGGGGGTGGGTTTTCCGGTGCTGCTGGCGTTGGCCATTCTGAACGGAATCCGGGGGTCGCTCCCGGTGGCGGTAATCTACGCGATCGCGGCAGCGGGTTTCGAGGATAGCCTTTCGTCCCTGCCATATCTGACGAGTGTTCTCTTTTTCCTGGGGGCGGCGGCCTTGGCGCGTTGGACGAGGCTCGGGTGGCTTACGATGCTGGTGGCTTTCCCGGCCTACCAGCTGTGGCTCGCGGTGTGGATTCCCGGTTTCGCCACCGGAGCGCTTTTCGTGCGGTTCGTGCTGTCGATTCCGATGGGGGTCATGACGTCGTTCGCGACGGGACTCGCGTTTTTGTGGCTGGAGCGGAGGGCGGCGGTGGCATGACGAGCATCGTGTCGATCGTGATGTTTATTTTGGGATTCATCGTTTTGGGGGTGAATCTCAAGGAAGTGCAGGTGGACCAGTCGGCCGGGTACAGCTACGCCAACACGCGCCAGTCGGTGCGCAGAGTGCAGACGGCCGCGCCGCGAGGCTGCATTTACGATCGCAACGGCACGCTTTTGGCGGGCAACCGCAAGTCGATCTGCGTAGTTTTGAGCACCACGCCGTTCCAGGCGAGAACCTGGGAGGCCACCCAGGCGCGAATCACGGAGGCCATCGAGCGCGCGGGCAGGATCGTGGGGCGGGAGAATCCCCTGTCGGAGCGGGCCGTCAAGCGTCACATCAACCAACGCCTCGCGATGCCGCTGACGGTCTGGCGCGACCTCAACGACCGGGAACTCGCGAGATTTTGCGAGCACGAGGCGGAACTCGCGGGCTTTTCGCTTTGGGAGACGGAAGAGCGGATCTATCCCAACGGACGGCTGGCGTCGCATCTCATCGGCTACGTGGGCCGGTCGGAAGGCGAAAGCGGCGCGGGCGACGTGAAGTTCAATTTCAGCGATCGGGAAATGCGCGGCCGGAGCGGGGTGGAGCATTATTACGACAGCTTCCTGCGCGGCGTGAGCGGAGAAAAGAATCTCATCGTGGACGCGCGCGGTTTCACCCAGGAGGAGGAGACGGTTAAGGCTACCAGGCGGGGACTGGATCTAAAACTCAATCTCGACGCGGGCATCCAAAGGACGGTCGAGCGCGAACTTAAAGGGTGCATCGGGGCGTGCGTCGTCATGAATCCGCAGAACGGCGAGGTGCTGGCGTTCGCGTCCGCGCCGGATTACGACATCAGCGAATTCGTGCCGTCGCTCAAGTCCGAACTGTACGATCGCCTCGCGGGGGATGCGCGCAAGCCGCTCCTCAACCGGGCTTCGGGCGGAGCTTACGCGCCGGGGTCCACGTTCAAGCCGATTACCGCACTGGCGGGGCTGGGCGCGGGAATCAAGCCGGAAGCGGAATACGAGTGCATCGGCGTGTACGAGATTGGGATGATGAAGCTCCACTGCGCGAGGCGCTGGGGTCACGGACCGGAGAACATGCGCACGGCCTTGCGCGACAGCTGCAACCCGTATTTCTGCAATCTGGGACTGGAGGCCGGCACCAACGCGCTTATCACGACGGCGCGGACGATGGGGCTGGGGGCCAAGACGGGAGTCGATTTCGGGGTGGACATGGCGGGTGTGGTGCCGGATGACGAATGGAAGCGCAAAATGTACGGCCAAAAGTGGTTTTCGGGCGATTTGGCGCAGATGAGCATCGGGCAGTCGATGTTGCTCGTTTCGCCCTTGCAGATGGCGCGGGTGGCGGGAGCCTTGGGAACCGGGTATTTGGCCACGCCCCGCATCAAGTCGGGCGAGGTGGCGGAATTGACCAAATTGCCGTTCCCGGAGGAGCATCTCAAAACGGTGCGCGAGGGAATGGAACTGGTGGTCAAGTCCGGCAGCGGCAAGCCGGCCGGCCAGGACGTGAGCGTGAAAGTGGCGGGCAAAACGGGTACGGCCGAAGTGGGACTGGGCGCAACGCGGCGCAAAAACACCTGGTTCATCGCCTATGCGCCGGCCGAGAATCCGACGGTAGCGGTTGCCTTGGTGGTGGAATACGGCGAGTCGGGCGGCAGTACGGCGGCGCCCAAGGTAGGGGCGATTTTACGGAGTATCTTCAATGGCTAGGTACTTCAAGAATTTCAACTACCTCATGTTCTTCGCGATGGTGGCGCTCATCGCGATCGGGACGGTGTCGATCTGGTCGGCGGGGAACGCGCGATCGGAAGCGGTGTTTCACGGCATGTGGAAGCAGACGCTCTCGACGGCGCTGTTCGGGCTCGTGGTTTACTTCGTCCTCAGCGCGCTCGACTATCGCAGACTCCTCGATTTCGGGAGCGTGGCGGCCTACGGGACGGCGCTCGTCCTCTTGGTGGCGGTGCTGGCGTTCGGGTCGGAAATCTACGGGGGCAAACGTTGGCTATGGTTCTTCCAGCCGAGCGAAATCAGCAAGCTCTGTATTATCATGTTTTTGGCCGATTACGGTAGGAAACTGCGAGATTTCGGCTTTTGGGGTTTCATGCTGACGGGACTGATCGTGGGGGTGCCGCTTCTACTCATTCTGGCGGAACCGGATTTGGGTACGGCGCTCACTTTGGTGCCGGCGGTGCTGATGATGATGTTTGCGCTCCGGATTTGGCGCAAGGGGCTCTTGGTCATTCTGGCGATCATGGCCTTGGGCGGCAGCGCCATCATGGGGGCGGTCTACGAGGCGGAAAAGCCCGGAGTGGCGGCGGAAACGCGCGCGGCCATTCTCAAGTGGGTGCCGCTCAAGCCCCACCAGGTGAAGCGCGTCAAGGTTTTTCTGTTCCCCGAGGAGGACATCCTGGGGGCGGGTTACAATTTGCGGCAGGCCAAGATATCGATCGGCTCGGGCGGATTTTCCGGCAAGGGAATCGGCAAGGGCGAGACGAACCATCTGAAGTATCTGCCACAGGCGATTTCGATGAACGACTTCATCTTTTGCGTTTACGCGGAAGAGACGGGATTCGTCGGGTCTTTGGCGCTGCTCGCGCTCTTCGGGATGTTGGTGATTCCGGGGGCGTGGACGGCATTCACTTCAAACGACGAAAGGGGGGAGGCGCTGGCTTTGGGCGTGAGCGTACTCGTGTTCGCGCACGTGTACATCAATATCGCCATGAGCATCGGGCTGGTGCCGATAACCGGGCTTCCCCTACCTTTCATATCCTCGGGGCGAACGTTTCTCTTGACGGTGATGGCGGCCTTGGGGATGGTACAAAGTGTGGCGACACACAGAGAGGCAACAAGGCAATGAATCTGTTCGGATGGCTTAAGCGCTCGAAAATGAAGCGCGAGATCATCATCAACGTGGAGGAGCTGGAAACGCGCGTGGCGGTGCTGGAAAACGGTCGGTTGGAGGAGTTCATGGTGGAACATGACGAATCCGAGCGACTGGTGGGCAGCGTGTTCAAGGGTAGGATCCAGAATCTCGAAAACGATCTGCAGGCGGCGTTTGTGGACATCGGGCTCAAGAAGAACGCGTTTCTGCACTACTGGGACATGGTGCCGGACGTGGACGCGCTCATGGACGACGACGACGAAGGCCGCAAGGGCGGGGGCCGGAACAAGAACAAGCAGAGCCGGCTTTCCAACGAGGAAATCGCCAAGCGGTTCCCTCCGGGCAGCGAAATCATCGTCCAGGTGACGAAGGGTCCCATCTCCACCAAGGGGCCGCGCATCACCGCCAACCTGTCCATTCCGGGCCGGTATCTGGTGATGATGCCGGGCACGAAGGTGCGCGGGGTGTCCAAAAAGATCGGCGACGCGGCCGAACGCAAGCGGCTCAAGCAGATTCTGGACCGGTTGCCGCTGCCGGAAAACGTGGGCCTGGTGGTGCGCACGGTTGGCCAGGGCGCGAGCGCCAAGGCGTTTGCCCATGACCTGAGGAACCTGCTCAGCATCTGGAACGAGATGCAGGGCAACATCAAACATCTGCGCACGCCTTGCTGCATCTTCCAGGAGCCGGACCTCTGCGAACGCGTGGTGCGCGACTGGCTGACCGAAGACGTGGACGGCATCGTGATCGACGACGAGGAAAGCTTCAACAACATGCGCGAGGTGTGTGCGCGCATTTCGCGTCGCGCGCGGGCGAAAATCCATCGTTTCGAGGGAATGACGGGAATTTTCGACCATTACGGGCTCGAACGCCAGCTGCATGAGGCGTTTGCGCGCCAGGTTCCGCTCAAGTCCGGCGGGTATCTGGTGATCGACGAAACCGAAGCGCTCATCGCGGTGGACGTCAACACGGGCCACCACAAGGGTTCCGGCAGCCAGGAAGAGGCCATTTTGGAGGTCAACCTGGAGGCGGTGGAGGAAGTGGCGCGGCAATTGAGGCTGAGGAACATCGGGGGACTGGTGATTCTCGACCTTATCGACATGAAGTCGCGCAAGCACCAGAACCAGGTGGTCAAGGCGCTCAAGCAGGCGCTGCGGCGCGACCGGGCGAGGACGAACGTCCTCAACATTTCGGAACTGGGTCTCTTGGAGATGTCGCGTCAGCGCCAGGAGGAGTCCATCCTCTCCATGCTGACCTCCAAGTGCCCCTACTGCCAGGGTCACGGGGTGGTGAAGTCGCCGATGGCCATTTCCATCGAGATCCAGCGGAGACTTAGGACGCTGCTCAGGAAAGCGGAAGTGGAGAAGAAGCCCTTCGAGCCCAAGATCGTCATCGCGCCGCAGGTCATGCACCGGTTGCGCACGGAAGACGGCAAGATTCTCGCGGACCTGCAGAAGGAGTTCAACACCCGGCTCACGTTCGTTTCGGAACTGCATCGCCATCCGGAAGCCTTTTCCATCCTCGACGCCAGCACCTCCCAAGTACTGTTCTCGCAAACATGAAAAAACCTATCCTCCACTGCCTCTGCCTGGCCGCGGCCCTCAACGCCGCCGGCGCCATGGAATTCCAGACCTCGGGCAACCTGAAGGTGGCCGCCGACGAAATCGTGGCGGACCATCGCAGCGACTCGTTCGCCGCCACCGGCAAGGTGGACGTGGCGTGCCATCCCTACCGGCTGATGTCGGAATCGGTGGCGAAGGACGGCGACAAGACCACGTTCGGCTATCCGACCGTGGTCACCACCTGCACCAACGACGTGGACCATCTGCACTGGAGCATGACGGGCGAAGCCGAATATTTCGACGGCAAGTACATTCTGGGCCGCAACCAGGTGCTGAGGATGTTCGGGCTGCCGCTGTTGTGGCTGCCGTACTGGTATTATCCCATCGGGGGCGTGGACGGGCTAAGGATGATGCCCGGATACACCGGACGTTGGGGCGGATACCTCCTCACCAAATACATCTACCACGTGGCGGGAGACCGCACCGGCGCGCCCGACGCCTTTTCGCTCCGGGGCGCTTCGCGGGTGGATTTGCGCACCAAGAACGGGGTGGCGCTGGGGCAGTCGTTCGATTGGCGGCTGGGCGAGTACGGCAAGGGGTATTTCAAGGCGTATTACGCGCATGACAACGATTACGATCGCTACACGCGCGACGCCCAGAACCTGTCCAAGTACAACTACGGCAACTGGGGCAGCGAGGTGGATCGCAACCGCTACGCCTTGGAGCTGGATCACGCTTGGGACGTCACCGAGCGCGACATGTTCAGGATGCACGCGAAGTATCTGAGCGACTCCTTCTTCCAGTACGACTTCCTGCGCGATTCGCTGCTCGGCATCAACACCAAGTTCTCCGGCAGCACCGAAAACGAAGGGGCGTGGGAACATGTCGAAAACGGCTGGGCGGCCGGAGTCAGCGTGTACGGTCGGCTCAACGATTTCTACGATTCGGCGGCGCGGCTCCCGGAATTCTACTTCGACTTCAACCCCACGCCGCTCTGGACCACCGGCATCAACTACGAATCGCAGACGAAAATCGGGTATTTGCGGCGCAATCCGGCGGTTTACGGCAAGGGGGTGGAGACCAATCCTTTCGCCTACAATCCCGGCGTGTGGGCCACTTACGGCACGTTCCGGCTCGACACCTACCATCGCCTGACCTATCCCATGAAGTTCTGGGACGTGATGAGCGTGGTGCCGCGTCTGGCGTATCACGGCACGTATTACGGCGACACCGGCTACGAGCACGCGGAAAAGGCCTATTTCGGCAAGGCGGGCAAGACCGGCAACGATGCATTCCGGTCGATCTTCGAGGGCGGCGTCACGTTTTCGGCACGCGGCACCGCGTGGATGGACGACGAGTGGCAGAGCGTCATCGAGCCTTACGCCGACGTGCTGCTGCAGGAGGCGTGGATCAGCGGCATTTCCGACGGCAAAAGGCTGTACATGTTCGATTCGATCGACGGCTCGCGCGACTGGCTGGACCAGTTTGCCGGGCGCGGACGCAACCTGCCCTACACCTATTACGGCGTGACTCCGGGCTTCCGCAAGCTTTTCCGTCGGATCGACGAGCGCGGCAATCTGCATACGGTGTTCGACTTCGACTTCTACGCGGCCATGCAGTTTGGCGGCACCAAGTGGAACGGCACGGACAAGAACCATCGCCTGGCCAAGCTGGAGCGGGCCAATTACGGCGAGCATTCGTTCACGATCGTACCGGGCGTAAGGACGCGTTGGATGCCGACGGACGACACGATGCTGGGCTTGTGGGCCGAGTACGACAGCGAAAACAACACGATCGCGATGGCCGACGTCGAATGGCGCCAGGCGATAAACAAACGCTTCAACTATTACGCGCAGCTGTCGCACCGGGATCATCGCTGGTGGGATTACGCGTCCTCGCCCACCGACGCGCGGGTGAACAGCGAACGCTTCAACTGGGCCTCGTTCAGCATTCTGACGGTCGGGTACGAGCACGAGCTCATCACCGAAACGATCGTCTACAGCCCCTACACGCGTTGGAATCTGCGCGACCACGACCTCGAGAGCATCGGCAGCTGGATCGACTATCGCACCGACTGTCTGGGCTTCCGGTTCATCGTGGCCTACGATAGCGAATACACCCGCATCGACGGGTCGCGCTACAAGGACGACTGGCGGTTCGGTTTCTTCGTGTATCTGCGCGCCCTCGGGCCGGAAATGGGCGACAGCCTCAAATACTGATAAGCGATGCGCAAGCCTAGACAGACCGGAATCGAACGGCTGGAGAGCTACTTGGTCAAGCTCATCCAGGAAAGGGGCTCGGACGAGAATCAGCCGGGCGGCATCGTGCTGCTCCTGGCGATCTTGAAGGGCATCAGCCGCATTTTCGCCTTGGTGGTGGCTTTCCGGTATTTTCTCTACAATTCCGGCATCATCCGTCGTTTCCCGCTGGGCATCCAGGTGATCAGCATCGGCAACGTGACGGCCGGCGGCACGGGCAAGACTCCGGTGACGGAAATCTTCGCGCGGACGTTGGCGCAGGCGGGGAGGAAAGTGGCCATTTTGTCGCGCGGGTATCGACGCAAGGAGGCGCCTTGGTATCAGCGCATCTTCACGCAGGTCATCGATCCGCCTTTGGTGGTGAGCGACGGAAGGCGCGTGCTGCTGGACTCGGCGGTGGGCGGCGACGAGCCGTACATGCTCGCCTCCAATCTGCCGGGAGTGGCGGTGCTGGTGGATCGCAATCGCGTCAAGGCCGGTCGCTACGCCATCAAGCGGCTCGGGTGCGACACCATAATTCTGGACGATGGCTTCCAGTACCAGAAGCTCAAGCATTCCATCGAAGTGGTGCTGGTGGATTCCACCAATCCTTTCGGCAACGGCCACATGCTGCCGCGCGGAGTGTTGCGCGAGCCGGCCCGACACCTGAAGCGCGCGGACATCATCTTTCTCACCAAGTGCCGGGGCGAAACCGGTGCCATAAAGGAGGAAATCCGCAAGTACAACCGGACGGCCGAAATCGTGGAGTGCAACCACACGCCGCGCATTCTCCGGGACGTGTGGAGTCGCGAGGAATATCCGCTCAAGTGGCTGGAAGGCAAGACGGTCTGCACGCTTTCGGGCATCGCTTCGCCCAAGGGCTTCGAGAACAGTCTCCGGCACATGGGGGCCAAGGTGGTCTGGTGCGATCGCTACGCCGACCACCATCGCTACGATTCGTCGGAAATCCTCTACGCGCTCAATCGCACGGCCGACATGGGGGCGGAAGCTTTGGTGACGACGGAAAAGGACGCGGTGCGCTTTCCCCGTTTCGAGACGTCGCCGGTGAAGTGTCTGTATCTGCGCATCGCCATCGAGATTCTGGCCGGGCACGAAAATTTCCAAGATATCATCAACCGCATCTGCTTCCGTAAAAACGCATGAAACGCACGAAAGACATCCTGAAAAACACGTTTACCGTGGGGGCTTTCACCGCGCTTTCCCGTGTTTTGGGTCTGGTGAGGGAAATGTTCCAAAGCCGACTCATCGGCGCGGGCATGGAACAGAGCGCATTCACTTTGGCGTTTGCCATCCCGAACATGGCGCGCAAGCTGTTCGGCGAGGGGGCGCTCACTGCGGCGTTCGTGCCGGTGTTCAAGGGCGAGGCGGAGTGCGAGTCGTTGGAGAAGGCCGCCAAGCTCGCGCGCGCGGTAATGACGATGGTGCTCTTGATGCTGGGGTCGCTGGTGCTCGTTTCGATGGGCGTGTTGGAGACGATCGTCAAGTTTCGCGCCGAACTGGGGCTGAACGACATGGTGCGCCTCAAGCTCACCATCCGGCTGGTGAAGACGCTCTTGCCTTACATGATTTTCATCTGCGGGGCGGCGTTCGGCATGGGGGTGTTGAATTCGCTCGGTCGCTTCAAGGCCGCGAGTTTCATGCCGTGCCTCCTCAATTTCTGCTGGATCGGCATTCTCTTGTGGATCAGCTTCTTCCCGGAAATGCGACTCGATCAGCGCATCCACCGGGTGTCGATGGCCATTTTGGCGGCGGGCGCGCTGCAGATGGCGTTTCTCTTTTGGCGCATGCACGTGGCGGGAGTGTCGCCCATTCCCACCTTCAAGGGCTGGAAGGACCCCAAGACGCTCCTCGTGTGGAAGAATCTGGGCGTGGCGGCGCTAGGTGGCGGCGCGGTGCAGATCAACTACATGCTGGACCAGATTCTGGCGCAGAAGGCGTCGCCTTGGGCGGCCGGAGTGATCGGGTACGCGGAACGGTTGATGGACTTGCCGCTTGGAATCATCGGGGTGGCGTTCGGGACCGTGCTCTTGCCCACCTTTGCGGGACTTTTCGCCAAGGGCGAGGTGGACGATGCGCGCTCCGCGCTGTGTTCGTCGGTCAAGTCCATGATGCTCATCATGATTCCGGCCGCGCTCGGCATGTTTGCGCTGTCGGGGCTCATCACCGAAGTCATCTATCAGGGCGGGAGTTTCGATTCGACCGCCACTTTGCGCGTGAGCCGGGCGCTTGCCGTTTACGTGCTGGGACTGGGGTTCTACGGCTTCCAGAAGTCGATGGTGCCTTGGTTCCAGGCGCAAAACGACATGAAAACGCCGCTTAAGGTGTCGATGGTGACAGTGGGGGTCAACGCCACGCTGAACATTCTGGCGGTATTCCTCTTGCCGGAAGAATGGCGGCATGTGGGTCTCGCGGCGAGCACGGTGGTTTGCGCGCTCGTGGGGGCGGTGCTCCTGGTGTGGAAGGCGCGCCGGCGCAACGGTCGCACGGGGCTGAGGCACATCGTAGCGCCGCTCGCCAAGATGACGGCTGCTGCCTTGGCGATGGCGCTCTGCCTCAAGGCGCTCGAGCCGCATCTCATGGGGTGCGCCGCGCCGATCCGGTTGGGGCTTTTGATTTCGATGGGCGGAGCGGTGTATTTCGGCATCATGTTCCTGACGATGCGCCAGGAGCTGAAACTCATCCGCCGGAACAAGCGCAAAGCAAAATAAAAATCATGGCGGACGGCGATTACGAGCGACTTGATGCGCGCAAAGAAATGATCCGGCGCCTGGAACGGAAACTGGAACAATGGAAAAAAACAGAGGAAGCTGGTCGGGCCAGCTCGGATTCATAATTTCGGCGGCTGCTTCGGCGGTGGGGTTGGGCAATCTGTGGCGATTTCCCGCCAATGCGGCCACGTATGGCGGGGGAATCTTCCTGCTCGCCTATGTTCTCCTGTTCTTCGGGTTCGGCGTGTTCATGCTCATCACCGAGATCGCCATCGGACGCGCCACGCGGCTTTCGCCTATCGAGGCCTTCCGCAAACTGAACAAGCGTTGGGTGTTCGTGGGCTGGCTGGGGACGGTCATACCTTTTCTTATCCTGCCCTATTACGGGGTGATCGGCGGGTGGTGTCTCAAGTACTTCAGCGACTACCTGTTTGTGGGGACGGCGCCGGAATTTTCGGCGGTCACCGGCAATGCGGCCGAAGCGGTGTTCATGATGGGGGTGTTCGCGTTTCTGTCCTTCGCCTTCATCTGGCTGGGGGTGCAAAAGGGCGTGGAGCGGTCCAACAAGGTGATGCTGCCGGCGTTGCTGCTGTTGACGGTGGGGGTGGCGATTTTCGTGATGCTGCAGCCGGAGTCGCGGCCCGGGCTCAAGTTCTATTTCGTGCCGGATTTCGGGAGTCTCTGCCTCGATGGACGGTTTTCGCCCATGCTGTTGGGCAAGATGATTCTCGCGGCGATGGGGCAGATGTTCTTCTCGCTCTCGATCGCGATGGGCATCATGATCACCTACGGCTCCTACGTGCCGGAAGCCACCCACATGCCCAAGTCGGCTTTCCACATCGGATTGTGCGATACGATCGTGGCGTTCATGGCCGGCATCATCATCATTCCTCCGGTGTTCGCGTTCGGCGGCGAGTCGTTGGCGAGGAGTGCGGGACCGGGGCTCATGTTCGTGTCGCTGCCGCAGGTGTTCGCCCAGATGCCGTGCTCGCGACTGGTGGCGCTTGCCTTCTTCCTCCTGGTGCTCTTTGCGGCGCTGACGAGCAATATTTCGCTTGCCGAAACGTGCGTCGCCTCGTTGTGCGACCGGACGGGAATCAAGCGCAAAACCGGCACTTTGGCGGTTGCCGTCTATACGCTCGTGGCGGCCATCCCGAGCGCCGTTTCGCTGAAGTTTCTGGATAAGACCGACTACCTCACCAACAACATCCTGATGCCGGTTTGCGCGCTTTCGACCTGTATTTTCATCGGCTGGATCGTCGGACCCGACTTTGTCCGCTACGAAGCCACCAAGCATGGCCAGCACCGGATGTTCGCGTTCCGGTACTATCGAATTCTCATCAAATACGTCGCTCCTGTGATGTTTGCGGCCATTTTCATCTCGCTGATATGATCTGGACGGTGCTAGCGGCGATGATCACGGTCTGGCAGGGTGAAACGAGGTATCACTTCGGCGAGG
This sequence comes from Kiritimatiellia bacterium, assembly GCA_017542055.1. Taxonomy (GTDB): domain Bacteria; phylum Verrucomicrobiota; class Kiritimatiellia; order RFP12; family UBA1067; genus UBA1067. The sequence continues at coordinate 89,546 of JAFXXW010000023.1, read as the reverse complement.
TGGATTCTCCCCTCGTGACGCGCACCGGCCGGATCGCGGACGACAACGGTTTTCCGGACAAGGTGGTGTGGGGCGCGGGCCGGGACGTGGCGGAAATTCGCGCGAACGTGCCGGCCGGAATTTACGGCCAGGTGGAGGTGCTCCCCAAGGAAATGCCGGAAAACACCTATCTCCTCGACCTCTGGCAGCATCCCCGGGCGGTGGCGCGCGTCCGGGGAGTGGAACCGTTTTCGCCCGGGCACTACGCGGCCATGCGTCCCTTGTGGGAAATGCTGGCCGGCGCGGGGCAGAAGTTTCTCACGGTGACTTTGCTGGACTTGCCTTGGAACCACCAGTGCTTCGACGAGTACCGTTCGCTCGTGCAGGTGACGGAGCGGGAGGACGGGGGCTGGCGCTACGATTGGTCGCGCTTCGACGAATACGTGGAGTTCGGGCGGAGCTGCGGAATCGGTCCGTATCTTTCCTGCTGGACCATGTGTCCTTGGGGGAATGTGCATCGTTGGCGCAACGAAGCGGGCGAGGAGGTGGTCCGGGAGCTTCAGCCCGGCACCGGCGAGTATGCCCGGTTCTGGACGCCGTATCTCGCGGCTTTGCGGGACCATTTGCGCGAGAAGGGCTGGCTGGAACATGCCTTTATCGCGATGGACGAACGCAGTCCCCGGGAGGTGGACGCAATCGTCCGGCTGGTCGAGTCCATCGCGCCGGAACTCAAGATCCAGATGGCGGGCGACCGTTCCGCCGGCGAGTTTGGCGAGACGAAAATCGATTACTACGCCCAGAGTCTCACGCATCTGGACGAGGGATTTTTCCAGACCGTCCTCCCGGCGCGGAAAAGGTCGGGTCTTTTGACCTCGTATTACGTCTGTTGCCATCCGGCCAGTCCCAACACCTTCGTCCATTCGCCCCGGGAAGAGGCGGCCTGGCTGGCCGGGCACGCGGTCGAAACCGGTTTGGACGGCTTCTTGCGTTGGGCCTACAATTCCTGGCCGCAGGATCCCGACCATGACGCCTCCTTCGGCAACTGGCCGGCGGGCGATACATTCCTCGTCTATCCCGACGGCAGTCCTTCCGTTCGGTTCCTGTCGCTCTGCAACGGCATCGCCGACGCGCTCAAAAAGGGGGTGCGATGAAGCGCAAGCTGACCGTGATTCTGGCGGATGGCGACTTCCCCAAAACGGGCGGCCGGGCGTGGGAGCTCCTCACCCAAGCCGATCGCATCATCGCTTGCGACCGCGCGGGCGATCGGGTCAAGGCGCTTGGCTTTGACCACGTGACGACAGTGGGCGACGGCGACAGCGGACACGTGGACGTGAAGGTGGAGGAGCAACAGACGAACGACCTCGAAAAGGCCTATCGCTACGCAAAACGCAATCCGATTTCTGGCCAGGAGGAAATCGTCATTTTGGGCGGGACGGGCAAGCGCGAGGACCATACGATCGGCAATATCTTCCGGGCGCTCGAGTGGGGGGTCGGGATGGTTTCGGATTATGGCCGGTTCCTGCCCCTCGTGCCGGGATTGGAGGGGAATGCGATTGCAACGGAAAAGGGCGCGGGAGTATCGGTTTTCGCCCCCGATCCGGCCACCCGCATGACGAGCGAGGGCTTGGAGTGGCCGCTCGACGAAGTGCGCTTTACCAATCTCTACTGCGCCACCTTGAACCGGGCGCAAGGCAGTCAAATCAGGGTCGAAACCGACCGGAAAGCGATGATTTATGTTGCTGACGCTGAATAACCTCAAAGTAAGTTGCATCATCGGCGATTTGCCGCACGAACGCAAATTCAAGCAGACGGTCCGGTTGGACGTGGAGCTGGAGGTGCCGGACAGGTCCGCCTCGAGCGACGAGCTCGCCGATACCGTGGATTACGTGGAGGTGGTGCGGAGAATCGAGTCGGCGCTCAAGTCGGGCGAGCCGCGACTCGTCGAGCGCGCTGCCAAGCTGGCGTTCGACAGCGTCAAGGATTTGGGGGCGGTGCGCGTCAAGGCCACCAAGTTCGGGTCGGTGGACAATATGGAGAGCGTCAGCGTCTTTTATCCATGACCGGATTTTTCGACAGCGGTTTCGGGGGGCTGTGCATTCTGGAGGCGTTCCTGCGCGAATGTCCCGGCGAACCGTTCGTCTATATCGCCGACAACGCCAACTGTCCCTACGGCAACAAGTCCCAGCCGGAGATTGTCGCCATCGCCGAGCGGCTGACCAAGGAGCTGATTGCGCGGGGCTGCAATCCCATCGTGCTCGCCTGCAACACCGCCACCGCCCAGGCCATCGACTTTCTGCGCGAGGCCCATCCGGAGATAAACTTCGTGGGACTGGAGCCCGCCATCAAGCCGGCGGCGCTCTCCAGCCGGTCCGGCGTGGTGGGGGTGCTGGCCACCCGGGGAACTTTCGCCGGGCGACTCTATCGCGCCACCAGCTGTCGCTATGCCGGCAACGTCAAGGTGATCACCCAAGTGGCCGACGACTGGGTGGAACTGGTGGAGCGCGGCGTGACGGACGGTCCCGAGGCGGAGAAGGCGGTAGCGGACAAGATTCTCCCTTTGCTCGCGGCCGGGGCCGACCGGTTGGTGCTGGGGTGCACGCATTTTCCCCACTTAAGGCCGGTTATCGAACGCCTCGCCGCCGGTCGGGCGGAAGTGGTGGATTCCAGTCTCGCCGTTGCGCGGCAGATAAGGAGGTTCGTAAAATCATGACCCAAGCGGAAAAACTGGTGGCGTTTTTGAAGGCGCAGAATCTCACGTGTGCGACGGCCGAAAGCTGCACCGGCGGCATGGTGGGCGCGGCCATCACTTCGGTGCCGGGCGCGAGCGAAGTCTATTATGGCGGGGTGACGAGCTACGACAATTCCGTCAAACAGCACATCCTGGGGGTGCGCGCCGTGACGTTGGCGGGCGCGGGGGCGGTATCGTCCGAATGCGCGGCCGAAATGGCGCTGGGCGCGAGGCGGCTGTTGGGGACGGATCTCGCCGTCAGCGTGACCGGTATCGCGGGACCCGGAGGCGGCACGGACGAGAAGCCGGTGGGTCTCGTGTGGTTCGGTCTCGCGGACCGGAACGGGGTGCGCACCGAAAAGGCCATTTTCGCGGGCGACCGCGCGGCCATCCGGGAGCAGGCGGTAACTCACGCGCTGGGGATGTTGGCGGTATGAGCGGCACGGTACTCGTTACGGGCGGCACGGTAAGGCTGGGGCTCGCCATCGCGTCGCATTTGCGGGAGAAGGGCTGGAAGGTTTTCACCACCTCGCACCGACCCGAAGCCTCGGCCGATTATCTGGTGGATTTTCGCCAGAGGTGGGAGCTGCCCAAATTCGACGCGGTAGTCAACAACGCGGCCATTTTCACCGGTTCGCCTGCGGAAATGATGCTCGTCAACTATCTCGCGCCCAAGCGGATAATCGAGGAGCAAATCGCGCCAAATATCGTAAATATTCTCGATTCGCGCGTTTTGTCCCGCCATCCCGCCAAGGTCGACGCCTACTTCGAAACGAAGGCGCGGCTTCTTGATCTCACCTTGCGCCACCACCCTGGAACGCGGGTCAACGCGGTGGCGCCGGGTCCCGTGCTGGCGCCGGTGGGGGTGGCCGAAAAGGCGGGCCCAACTCCCTTCGGCCGGCCCACTCCCGAGGCGGTAGCTGCGGCCGTGCGCTTTTTGCTGGAGACGCCTTTCGTGTCCGGCTGCGTGGTGCCGGTGGACGGGGGTCAACATCTTTTATGATATTTCCTATTGATTTTCTGCGCGGAATATGATATAATATCATGAAAAATTTCCAAACTAAGGAGAAAACAAAATGGCAAACATCAAGGGCGGTCGTGCCGCCAGGAAGCGTGATCGTCAGAATGCTAAGGCGAACAAGCGGAACTCCGTCGTGAAGGCGAAGCTTCATGACTCGCACAAGAAGCTCTTCAAGGCCGCCGACGCGGGCGAGAAGGAAACTGCGGACAAGAAGTTCAAAGAGTTCGTCTCGGGTCTCGACAAGGCGGTGAAGAAGGGTATCATCAAGAAGAATACCGCCGACCGCAAGAAGAGCCGCGCGCAGCTCAAGCTCAACAAGATGGCCGCCAAGGCCGCCAAGGAGGCCTGAGCCATGGCCAAGAAGACTCTGCGCGACGTCGAGCTCAAGGGCAAGCGCGTAGTGATGCGCGTCGACTTCAACGTGCCGATGGCCAAGGACGGCAGCGGCAAGATCACGGACGACACCCGCATCGTGGCCGCGCTCCCCTCCATCAAGTACGTGCTGGAGCAGGGCGGCAGCCTCGTGCTGATGAGCCACCTCGGCCGTCCGAAGGGCAAGGGCTTCGAAGAGGCTTTCACGCTGAAGCCGGTGGCGGAAGCGCTGTCGGCCAAGCTGGGGATCGAGGTCAAGTTCGCCCCCGACTGCATGGCCGCGGACGACGTGGTCGCGGCGCTTAAGCCGGGCGAAGTGGCGCTCCTCGAGAACACCCGCTTCTACAAGGCCGAAGACGGCAAGGTGAAGAAGGATGACGAGAAGAAGGGCATCCACCTCACCGACGAAGAGTTCGCCGCCAAGAAGGCCGAACTCAAGGCCAAGCGTCAGGAGATGGCCAAGAAGCTCGCTTCCTACGGCGACGTGTACTGCAACGACGCGTTCGGCACGGCTCACCGCGCCCACGCCTCCACTGCGGTCGTGGCCGATTATCTGCAGCCGGCCGTTTCCGGTTTCCTCCTGGAGAAGGAGCTCAAGTTCCTGGGCGACGCGGTCGAAAATCCCGTCCGTCCTTTCGTGGCGATCCTGGGCGGCGCCAAGGTCAGCGACAAGCTGGCGGTCGTCAAGAATCTCCTCGCCAAGGTCGATACCCTCATCATCGGCGGCGGCATGGCCTACACCTTCAAGAAGGCCCAGGGCCTCAAGGTGGGCGCTTCGCTATGCGAGGACGAGCAGGTGGCCTATTGCGGCGAGATGCTCAAGGCGGCGGAAGCGCGCGGCGTGAAGATTCTCCTCCCCGTCGACAACGTCATCGCCGACAAGTTCCCGGCCGAAAAGGACGCGAGCGACATCACCATCCAGGTGTGCGAGGGCGACATTCCCGACGGCTGGATGGGTCTCGACGTGGGTCCCAAGTCGGTCGAGCTTTTCGCCGAAGCCATCAAGGGCGCCAAGACGGTGGTCTGGAACGGTCCGATGGGCTGCTTCGAATTCGCGCCGCTCGCCAAGGGCACCTACGGCGTGTGCGAGGCGGTGGCTACGGTCAAGGCCAATGGCGGCACTTCCATCATCGGCGGCGGCGATAGCGTCAGCGCGGTGAAGAAGAGCGGCAAGGCGGCGGAGATGAGCCACATTTCCACCGGCGGCGGCGCTTCCCTCGAGTTCCTCGAAGGCAAGACGCTCCCGGGCGTGGCCGCGCTCAACGACCTGTAAGCATGGCAAAACCAAGCCAGGCTGGGCAAGAAAGGGCGCGGACTTGAACCGCGCCTTTCTTTTATCGCTCAAGGACGTGTCGCTGGCGTTCGGCGGTCCGGACGTGCTCGACCAGGTGTCGCTTTCGGTGGAAAGGGGACTGAGGGCCGCGTTGACGGGTCGCAACGGCGAGGGCAAGTCCACCTTGCTCAAGGTGATCGCGGGACTGACCGCGCCGGATTCGGGCGAGATCGTCCGCGCGCCCGACCTCAAAACCGTTTACGTTTCGCAGGAGGTGCCGGCCGATCGTCCCGGCGACGACGCGTTCAACGCGCTTTCGGGGGGCAGGCGGCGTAGGCAGATTCTGGAGCAGGCGCTGCTGTCCCGACCCGACCTGCTGCTCCTCGACGAACCCACCAACCATCTGGATTGCGAAAGCATCGACTGGCTCGAGAGCATGATTCGCCGGCAACGCGAGATGGCGGTGATCGTGGTGACGCACGATCGAAGGTTTTTGCGGCGCGTGGCTACGCGCATTCTCGATCTCGATCGCGGGGAGCTGAGCGGCTGGGAGTGCGACTACACCACGTTCGTGAAGCGCAAGGCCGAGCTCCTCTCCGACGAAGCCGTCTACTGGGCGCGCAAGTCCAAGAAACTCGCGCAGGAAGAGGCGTGGATCCGCAAAGGCATCAAGGCGCGGCGCACCCGCAACGAGGGTCGGGTGGCGGCGCTTTTGGCGCTGCGCCAGGAGTTCGCCAATCGCCGCAAGTCCATCGGAACCTCCAAGCTCAGAATCGACACCGCCTTGCCGGGCGGCATGCGCGTCATCAAGGTGGAGGACGTCACTTTTGCGTACGAGGGCGGAACGCCCATCGTCCAAAACCTAACGATGGACGTTTTGCGGGGCGAGCGGCTGGGCATCACGGGACCCAACGGCGCGGGCAAGACGACGCTCCTCAAACTCCTCACGGGCCGACTCAAACCCACGCGCGGCGAGATAACGCTCGGGACCAACGTGGAGATGGTGTTTTTCGACCAGCTTCGCGCCGAACTCAAGCCCGAGGCCAGCGTGCTCGACAACATGCCGGGCGACACGCAGTATTCGTATCTGGCCAAGTTTCTCTTCACGCCCGAGCGTTGCCGCACTCCGGTCAAGGCGCTGTCGGGCGGCGAACGCGCGCGGCTCCTTTTGGCCAAGCTCTTTTTGAAGCCCGCCAATCTCATCGTGATGGACGAACCCACCAACGACCTCGACATCGAGACGCTGGAGCTCCTGGAGGAGGAGCTGATGGAGTACCGGGGCACGCTCCTTTTGGTGAGTCACGACCGCGAATTCATGGACAACGTGGTCACTTCCACCCTCGACCTCCGGAATCTGTCCGGGGAGGCGCGTCCGGAGGAGGAAGCGCCTCCGACCGAACCTGCCCGCAAGGAGTCCGCGCCCAAAGACAAGAAGAAGCTTTCCTACAACGAACAGCGCGAACTCGCGCAGTTGCCGGACCGGATCGCCGCGCTCGAAGCGGAAATCGAGTCCTTGCAGCAGGCGCTCGTGAAGCGCGAAACGGTCGATTCCGCCCGGCTCTCGACCGCCCAAACCGAACTCGAGCAACTGGTCGATCGCTGGGCCGACCTGGAAACCAGGAATCAAGCGTCATGAGCGTTTTCGAATTTATGATGTTGGTGTGTTTCGGGGCGTCGTGGCCGTTTTCCATCGCCAAGTCGCTGAGGTCGCGCAGCACCAAGGGGAAGAGTCTCGTTTTCCTCTGTCTCATCGAACTGGGCTACGTGTGCGGCATCGTTCACAAGCTCGTCAACAACTTCAACTGGGTCACCTGGGTGTACGTGCTGCTCTTTTTCGTGGTCGGTTTCGATATCGTCCTTTACTTCCGCAATCGCCGCCTGGAGCGTGGCCAGGTCCTGGCATGACGGACGCGGCTAGGCGCGATTTCCGCTGCCGTTGTTGCGGGGCGTGCTGTCGCATCAAGGACGGCATCGTGCGCGTGTCGGACGGGGAAATCGCGCGGATCGCGGCCTTTCTGGGACTGGACGAGGCGGAATTCATCGCGCGGGAGACCGACCTCTCCCCCGATCGCCAAGGTCTCGTGCTCAAAAGTCGACCGGATGGCGCCTGCGCGTATCTGACCCCGGACAACCGCTGCGCCATCAATCCCGTCAAGCCCGACAAGTGCCGCACCTTCCCGTTCGAGTGGACCAACCCCGACTCCCATACCATCTGCCCCGCCCTTAATTTTTGAAGCCGCTCCGTAGAGGCCCGGAAAGCGGCCCGTAGAGGGCAGGAAGAGGGCGTGGTGGAGAGTTGCTTTCGATATCGGGAGTTTTGGAAGTTTCCGCAATTTACACTTGACAGGGCGGCCAAAAGGTGGTATAATATGTGTAACTAATTTAAAATCCAAGGAGGCTAATCGTGAAACATACGTCAGGAAGGGTTATGCGTTTTGTCGCCCTCGCATGCGCGGCAATACTAGGAACAAGTGCATGGGCAACGTCGCTCGTATATGATGCGTACGTGCCGACTACGGCGACGACCGTTTTCGAGGGCGTGCAGCTTTCGGAAATCGGCACCAAGTACTTCCTCGCGGCAACGATGGATGGCGGCTATATCGACAATCCCGGTCCTGCGGCCGTGTGCAACCGCGACACGTTCACCAACTCTTCGTCCGAAGACGTGGTGCGCTACGAATTGCAAACCAAGGATGGCAGCTACATCAAGTGCGTTATCGTGGAACTTACGCAGGATGGCGATAACATCAAGGCGGTAGCCACCAATGCCCGTTATATCGCCGCTTCCAATGGCATAGGTTATCGCTTCCAGGAGTCAGGTGAGAATGGCACCTACAACGGAGAGGCTTCCATTGCTCCTGCCACTTCCGATTCGACGAATGGTTATGGCGTCTCGGGTCTAAAGCTGGTCCATAGCGAGCTACTGTACTATATCTCTTGCGACAACTGTGGTGATGGCGGCGTGGCGCTGGCGACCGATGGCGGCATTGGTACCGTAGTTCCGACAGCTTGGAAAAGCGGTTATCGCAATTATGATGGAACCGAGGTCAAGTTTGGCACTAAGTCCGCCAAGCTCAATAGCGGCACGTTGGGTCTGGCAGACAACACGAGCGGCCTTGGCGTCGGAACTTCCGAAGGCTTCACGGTTTCGTTCTGGGCCAACATCGGATCCGATATTCAGGATTGGGCTTCCTTCATTGCGCTGCGCATCGGTAGCGAGAACTATCGTTTGGAACATATGTCCAATGATTCGTTTGCAATGTATAGAGGCACTGGCGATGCTCCGTTTGCAGGACTTGCCTACACTGCCGGCGAGTGGGCGCACTATGCGCTGGTATTCGGAACCGATGGCAGCCTGACGGTTTATCAGAATGGAACTAGCGTCAAGACCGCCTCCGGCTTTTCCGGTGTGCTGAAGCAGGCGGCAATGGGCCCGGGACGTGCCGGCTCTGCAGCTGATGCGTCGCTTCGCGGGCAGAGCATTGGAACGACCTATATCGACGACTTTGCGATCTTCAAGGGTGCGCTTACGGCTGAAGAGATTGCTACGATTGCAAATGCTAATACGCCGATTGCCGGATTTACCGGTAATGTGAATCCCTCCATCAACATCAACTTCGCTTCCGGCACTACCGTCATTTCCACCTCCGGCAAGGTTGGCGCGAGCGACTATGCGGTGCCGGGAACGTATTGGAGCACGATGACATCGGTTGGCGGTAGCACGTTCAATTCGCCGCTTTCGACCGTCAGCAAGGTTTCCACTGCCGGATACAAGGTGGTTTCCGCCGGAACAAGCGTCAAGGTGGAGGACACGAGAGGTTCTTGGTACTGTGGCGGCAAGGCGACTAAGAGTTTGTTGCATGGTTATATTGACGATCGGAACAACGGGACTGATACGCCGATTGCCACTATAACCGGTATTCCGTCCGAGTTCGACTACTATCGCGTGGTCCTTTATTTCTCGAACGATACCGACGGCAGACAGTTTGGGTACGTCTCGCTTAATGATGTGGAGTATTGGGGAACCGAAAAGTGGGGTTCCGCCAATAATGCGACTTTGACCGAAAACGGCAACTATCTGGTTTCCCCCATCCTGCCGCGAGGTGAAGAAGGAACGCTCAAGATCACTACCCGTGCCATGCCTGGTGCCAGAGCCGGTCTTGCGGCAGTTCAGATCATCAAGGCTGAGCCGGCGTTCAAGACAATCGAAGTTGCAGACGGCGGAACCAGCACGGTTGATTTGGCTGCGTTGCTGGAGACGTACGATTACGTCAAGTTTGTTTGCTCCGGTTCCTTCACGCTGGCGTTTACGAGCGAGGCGGAACTTACGCAGGTGCTGGTGGAGAAACTTGATTTCACCGAGGTGACGGGCGACATTTCGCTGGGGGCCAATGTGGTGTACGATATCAGTGCCACCCGCACGTTGCCTGCAGAGTTTAAGTTCACTACCGGTTCGACGGTTGTGATTAAAGAAACGTCAGCGGAATATGGAAACGATAGGTTTGCCGTTTCCAATCTGGAAGGAGTTTCGTACGTAAAGCTCAATCGCGTCGACGGAACGACCTCGACTCTGGAGGTGGAGAACGGCAGCGCTTCTCGAGGCACGGGTGAAGTGAAGATTGGCGGCGCGGCAACAATGTTCGATATCACCTTCGCCAACAATCGCGACGATGTCGGCAAGTCTGGATATGGTCAAAACCCCGGCACCTTCACTTACAAGGCAAAGGAAGGCGCGCGACTGTATTTCGACCACGCGGCGACTTTCAATAATGACGCTTGGGATGAAACGACCGGTCTTTATCTGCGTTGCTCGCCCTACATCAATGATGCCAATGACGTGTTCTCGTCGCTCGATAACTTTACTGCGGTTGTGGTGGGACAGATGTCGCCGACAGCCAAGACGATATTTGTCCACATGGGTGGCTCGTATCACAGCACCAGCACCGGCCTCATGATTGCCACTACCGAGAAAGCCGATGAGGTTTTGATCGCCAAGAATACTGGCGGTACGGTTGACGATGCACATGGTGTTAAGGTGTCGGTGCCGAACGCGGCGACTGCTCGCCATGCATACGTAATCGTCAAGAGCGGAACGGAATTCACGGTTTGGGTTGACGGTATCAAGCGTGGCAACTTTGATGCCGGTGAAGGGTTTACGCTTGGTTCGACTGCCCAGGCCGGTTTGCAGGTTGGTGCGGACTTCGGTAATGGAGTTCGCAGTGCAGGCATCTGGAAGGGTGTTGCCGACAATGAATCCGAGACTGGCGTTGTAAACGTAATCCGGGTGTTCGACTACGCCATTTCGGATGCTCAGGCGGCAGCAATCGTTGATGCCTATCCTTACGTCCCGCAGGGTGGTCTTTACACGCGTACGGTTTCCGGCGAGGTGGAACTCGAAGCCACTGACGCGTGGGATCGCGACGGCGATACGGAGAACAAGTACGATCTGCCGGAAAGCGTTGTTGAAGGCTACAATACTTCCGTGACGATTACGGTCGACGGTGCCGCTGCTCTGGCCGTTAACGCAACGCTCAACGTGGAGACGCTGACCATTGGCGGCAATGCGGCGCTTACGGTTGAAAAGGAGGAAGACAACTTTGTCAAGCCGACGTCGGCTGCCGTCATCAATACTCCGGTGACTACGGAATATGGCGCGCTGGACTTGACCGGTGTTCCGGTTCAGCTTAGCGCGGATGGTTCGCTGACCTTCGACTGCTCGGGTCTCGCCGTTACGGAAGGGGAATATCAGCTCACCGGTCTCATCGATCAGGCTGACAACAAGGTGACAGTGGTGCCTCCTACCAATGTCAACTACTTCTACACGAAGAACTACAAGAACGGTTACTACGAGCTCGTGGCGACTCTGGCGGAGGCGACGTACGACAACACGCCGTATGCGACTCTGGCTGCCGCGATTGAAGCCGCAAGCGAGGGCGACACGATTACGCTCAACAAGAATGTCGAGAGCATCACGCTCGACAAGAATCTCACGATTAATGCGGCCTCTGGCGTTACTAGCGTGGGCACGGTGACGATGACGACCGGTATGATTTCCCTTGCGGCTGGCACCACCTATACCCTCGGCACCGACACCTGGGCGGCCACTGCGGGCAATGTCGTGTCGATTGGCTATGCTGCTTCGCATACGGTTACGGTTGCTGCAACTGAGCATGGTTCGGTTGCTATTTCCGCAAGCGACATCAAGGGTACGGCTTCGCCTTACACGGTCAAGCACGGTGTTGAGGTGACAATCACAATCACGCCTGATGAGGACTACGAAATCGATGGGGACAGTGATGATCTCTCCGTTGTCATGGGTGATGCAGATATCACCGAAGAAATCGAACCGGAAGAGCCGGAAGAGGACGAAACGGTTGCTGTAGCGACCATTCCTGCGGTGACCGGCGATCTGTCCATTACCATTCCGTTCAAACTGGCGTTTAAGACCTTCACTGTCGAGGTTCCGGACAATACGACCATCTCGGTGCAGGGTGGGGATGCTGAAGTGGTTGATGCCGATACCAACACCTATAAAGCGAGGATAGGAGAGAATGTAACCATCACCTATACGGCAGATGGTGATTATGTGATCAATGGCGCTTCTCAGAAGGTGATTTCCCTTACTGCCGATACCGACACGGTTACTCGACCGGAAGGTATGGAGGTCAAGGAAGCGGTTGCCCGGGTGGATTATACCCTCTACGATTCGCTGGCCGGGGCAGTAGCTGTGGCCACTGCGTATAACGCGGAAGTGGTTGTCCTCAAAGATATCACGCTGACGGAGCGCGTGGAACCGAGTCCCGGTATGTCGCCGGTCACGATTAACCTGAACGGACACAAGATCACCCGTACCGGCACCTCCGGCAACGGCAGCGTGTTCGACGTCAAGAGCGGCACGGTCACCATCAAGAACGGCACCATCGACTGCACGCAGGACGATACCGCAATTGTTGCTACTGGTGTTTACGCCATCACGGCGCGAACCGGCTCGAATGTCACGCTCGAAGACCTCACAGTCACCGTCAATTCCCAGGCTGGTGCTTGCGTCTATCCGTTCACTGGTGCTGCTGTTACCATCAATAGCGGTACCTACAGGAACAACACCGCTGTTGAATACCAGTACAAGACTGGCTGGACGGGCATGGCGGTCAACCAGGCAAACGTAGCTCAGCAGCTCATCACCATTACTGGCGGCTCCTTCTGGCAGGTCAACCCTGAAGAGGGTGACGACTCCGGCCTCTGCACGAACTTCCTCGCCACTGGCCGTATTGCCAAGCTCCAGGAAGGCTACTGGGTCGTTCAGGCCGGTACTTGGGTCGCAGAGGTCGGCGGCGTGAAGTACGAGACCTTCTCCGAGGCCCTCGAGGCGGCCGAGGCTGGCCAGACGGTCAAGCTCCTTCAGGCGGTGCCTGATGCGCTGGTGCTTGATAAGGCGGTGACGATCGATGTGGGCGAGACCGTCTCGTTCGGACAGGGAATCGACATCACGGTCGATGGCGGCTATGTCATTGGCGATGAGATGTCCTTCTTCTTGGGTGACACTACCTGGATTGTGGAGACCATAAGCGGTGTGACGCCCAACCGTCGCGTCAAGTATGGCTATGGCGAGCGCCGCACGGTTAAGATGGATTATCTGTCGGGTGACGGTAATGTCGTCGTAACGATTGGTGATCTGGTCCGTCAGGTTCCGGAAGCTGTCGCGGCTGAAATGGGCGGTCCGTCAGGAGCCTACTTCTACGTCAAGGATGGCGCGGATCTCTCGTTCACGGTGACCCCCTATGGTGACCGCCTCGTCAGCTCGGCCACCATCAAGGTGGGCGCAGCCGATCCGGTTGATCTACCGGCTCCGGTGGGCAATGTCTACACTGCCGCTGTGACTGGTGATTCGGTCGTCAATGTTACCTTCGCGATGGCTCAGGCCAAAATCGGCACCACGCTGTATCCCACCCTCGCTGAGGCGCTTGCTGCGGCAACCGACGGGCAGACAGTGACGTTGGTGTCCAATGTGGCTCTGACTGAGCGTCTCTTCGTGAATGCGGGTGCAGAGCCGGCCTTCGCGGGCTCGGGACGTTATGCTACTACGACCGAGAATAAGGCCATTACGCTTGATCTCAACAACTGCAACATCACTACCACGCACGGAATTGCATTGGCTGGTGGTAGCTTGACTGTTACTGGCACGGGCAAGATTACATGCACTGATGTTGCTTGGGCTCCGATTGAGATTCGTGGCACTGGCGATTTGACCAGCAAGCGTACGCTCACAATCGGTCAGAATGTCACGCTTGAGGGCACTTGCTATGGTCTCAATGTGTTCGGCTCCAACAATGCAACGAAGAATAAGATTGATGTGACCGTCAATGGCACCGTCAAGGGCATGCTCTTCGTGCTCGGCAACCTGAGGAATCAGGAGAACGAGATCAACATTGTCGTGAACGGCACGGTTGATGCGTCCGAGGCAACTGGTGGAGAAAATGTTCACAGCGGTATCGCGGTCCAGGGCCATGCTAATGTAACGGTTGGCAGTACTGCCATCGTCAAAGGCGAGTCCGGCATCGAAATCCGTGACGGTAGTTTGTCCGTTGCCATGAACGCCTCCATTACGGGCACGGTAGCCACCTATTCCTACAATCCTACTGGCAATGGTGCCACCATCAAGGGCGCGGCGATTGCGGTTGCCCAGTATGATGCCAATCGTACGATCGATGTTCGGATCGAGACCGGAGCTTCGCTCTCCGCCACAAAGGCGGTTGCTGTTGTTGATGACAACAATGACATGAGCAAAGTCAGTATTACGGTTGCGGTTTCCGCTACCTGGACTTCGGAAATTCCTAATGGCTACAAGTGGGTGGAAGCCGAAGAGGTTGGCTACTACACGCTGGCGTCTGCCGGCATCGATCCGACCGATTCGACTTCCACGCAGGAAGTGGCGGTCGACCCTGCGGGCAAGACTCAGGCGCAGATCGAGGAAGCAGCTATCGCGGCAGCTTCGGTGAAGATTCCGGAAGCTGTGGTCGCTGCCGCTACTGGCGTAACGGCCGAAACTTACAAGACCTACTTCAACTACACGGTGACGCAGTCTGCGACATACGGTAAGTATGAAGTGAAGGTCGATCCGGTCAATGACCTCAATGAAGAGGTTGTGTTCCCGGCTTCGGAATCCGATGAACTGACTGAAGGCCTGGCGGATGCGCTTGATGCTGATGCCACTGAAGTCACGATCACGACTGCCAAGCCTGGCCTCTACTACTCCATCGAGGCGGCCACCAACCTGGGCTTCACTGAAGGTAAGACCGAGGGCACTCGCAAGTTGGCGACCAGCGCATCTGTCGACCCCGTGAAGCCGGCGGTGAATGGCACGCCTACTGCGGTGTTCTATCGCGTCAAGGTCAGTGCCACGCCTAACAACTAAGCACGCTTTAGCTTAGCGCTAACGATCGAGGGCTGGGAGCAATCCCAGCCCTTGGTGTTTATAGAGAATTTACCGATTTACCGATTTATCGATTTACCGATTGTGATTAGTGTGAATGTGCACTTTCCGCTTGCAATTTGGCGGAAAATATGATATAATATTAGGCATGAATGAAAGAATTGAGATAAATCCGTCCGTCTGCCACGGCAAACCGGTCATTCGCGGCACTAGAGTTTTGGTGTCACAATTGCTTGGTGCGCTTGCCGGAGGCGATTCGGTAAACGATATAATGATGGATTATCCCAGCATTACTTCGGAAGACATTTCCGCAGTCTTCGCGTTTGCAGGTTCGCTTGCCAGCTTTGAAGACATGCCGTACGGTAATTTGTCGGTGGTCTGATGAAGTTTCTGCTGGACGAGAACTTCCCCAAGTCTGCGGCCGAGGTCGTAGAGGAGTGCGGGCATATCGCAATTGCGTTTGAAGATGCGTGCGATTTCGGCGCTGAGGACGACGATGTTTTCGCGACGGCCCAAAGGTTGGGAGCGGTGATTCTTACTTCGGATCGCGACTTTTACCATACGGTTCCGCTCTTGCATCCGCATCATGCCGGAATAGTGGTGGTGGCGCTCAGACAGCCCAATCGGCGAGCCATCATGGAGCGGCTCAAATGGTTTCTGGCCAATGCCGGTTCTTCATTGGTCGACACGGTCTGTATCTTGCGCGACTACTCTTGCCGGATCAAGCGCTAATACTCGGGGCTGGGAGCAATCCCAGCCCTTGGTGTTTAACTGAGAATTTACCGATTTACCGATTTATCGATTTACCGATTGTGATTAGTGTGAATGTGCACTTTCCGCTTGCAATTTTGGGGAAAATATGATATAATACGCGGCTTAAAAAGCAAAACTTGGAGAGAAGAACGATGATGAAACAATTGCAGAGGGTGGCGGCGTGGTTGACCAAGTGGACGCCGCTGTTCGTGGCCGGAGTGGCGGTGGGGGCGTATTTCGCGCCGGGAGTGTTCGACTGGGTGCGCGGCTATGCGCAGACTGCGGTGCTGGGCTTCATCATGCTTACGATGGGCATGACGCTCAAGACGGAAGATTTCCGCATTTTGGCGTCGCGGCCTTGGGATATCGCGGTAGGGGCGTTGGCGCAGTTTATGGTGATGCCGGGCGTGGCGTGGCTGCTGGTGCACGTGATGGGGCTCCCCAAGGCGGTAGGGGTGGGGCTTATCCTGGTGGGCTGCTGCCCGGGCGGGGTGTCATCCAACATCATGACGTTTCTCTGCAAGGGCGACGTGGCTTTTTCGGTGGGACTCACCACGTTTTCCACGCTCTTCGCGCCGCTCACGACGCCGCTGTTGATGCTGTGGCTGGCGGGCGAGAACGTGGACATCGACGCGATCGGGATGTTCAAGTCGATTCTGCTCGTGACGCTCCTCCCGGTGGCGGGCGGCTACGTGCTCAATTCCGCGTTCGGACGGCGCGCGGCCTATCGCGAGGCGATGAAAGTTATGCCGGGCCTGGCGGTGCTGGGGCTCGCGTGCATCGTGGGCGGCGTGGTGTCGGCGCACGGGGCCAAGTTCATGGAGTCTGGGGTGCTGATTTTCGTGGCGGTGTTTCTCCATAACGCGCTCGGCTATCTCTTGGGATACGCGGCAGGCGTGGCGGCCCGATTCTCCGCGCCCAAGAAGCGGACGGTGTCGATCGAGGTGGGAATGCAGAACGCGGGCCTTGCGACAGTCCTCGCCGGGAAGCACTTTCCGCTCATGCCGGAGGCGGCCATCGCCTCGGCCGTGTCGTGCGTATGGCATTCGGTTTCGGGCGCTTTGATGGCGGGAATATTCAACTTTTTTCAGCGCGATAAGTAGTTTTTCCTTGACTTCTGGGCGGGAAATATGATATAATATACTATTAAAATGTTTTTAAGGAGGAGAATCCAGACATGAAGCTTGCAGATTTGAAAGGAAAGACGGTCGGCGTTTGCGTTTCGGGCGGTCTCGATTCCAAGACCATCTGTTGCGTTTTGAAGGACGCCGGAGTCAAGGTCAAGGCGTTCAGCGCCAACGTGGGCCAGCCCGACGAGAAGGACATCAACGACATCAAGAAGAAGATGGCGCCGACGGGAGTGGAGACGACGATCGTGGACGTGACCAAGGAGATGGCGGACATCTGCTTCGAGACGGTCAAGTGCCAGGCGATGTACGATGGCGGCTATTGGAATTCCACCGGCATTGCGCGGGCGGTGACGGTGCAAAAACTGCTCCCGGCCATGAAAAAGGCGGGTTGCGTGGTGTTGGTGCACGGAGCGACGGGTCGCGGCAACGACCAGATGCGTTTCGAGCGGTACACCAACGTGCTGGACCCCAAGTTCGGCGTGTACGCGCCCTGGCGCGACGAGGATTTGCTCAAGCAGTTTCCGGGTCGCACCCAGATGGTGGAGTTTCTGGCCGAGCGCGGCATCCAGGCGTTCGTGGGGACGAAAAAGAAGTACTCGACCGACGCCAATCTCGCGGGACTCAGCCACGAGGCGGAGGATCTGGAGAGCATGGAGACGTCGATGCGCATCGTGAAGCCCACGATGGGCGTGTGGCCGGAAAAGGCGCCGGGCAAGCTGGAGAAAATCACACTCAAGTTCGAAAAGGGCCGGTGCGTGGCGGTGAACGGGAAGAAGCTTACCCCCTACGAGGTGATGCTGGAGGTGAACAAGATCGGGGGGCGGAACGGCATCGGCATGAAGCACGCGCTCGAGAATCGCATCATCGGCACCAAGAGCCGGGGCGTGTACGAGGCGCCGGGCATGGAGGTGCTGTCGGCGGGGCTCAAGTACATCTACGAAGGCGTGATGGATCGCCGGTCCACCTTGCTCTTCCAGCAGCTCTCGAAGCTGGTGGCGGACCAGATCTACGACGGCAGGTGGTTCGATCCGGCCACGCAGGCGGCGCGGGCGGCCATTCAGGTGTGGGCGGACAAGGCTACGGCGGAAGTGACCTTGGGGCTCTACAAGGGCAATATCTTTTTCGAGCGTCTCACGGGGCTCAAGGCCACGATCTACAACGAGGCCGACAGCTCCATGGAGGCGTCGGACGGACTCAATCCGCATAGCTCGCAGGGCTTTGCGGAAATCCAGAGCGTGGAAGCGAAGATGCTCGCGAAGGCGGGACAAATCAAGGCATGAGCGAAATGGAAGAAACAGCGGATATAGCGAAAGAACCGGAGACTCCGGTGACGCCGGAAACGGAGCCGGCGGAGGAAGCACCCCAGCCGGAAGCGCCTAAGGCGGAAGAACCCCAGGCGGAAGAGCCGGCAACCGAAACGCCCCAGCCCGAGGCGCCCAAGGCGGAATCGCCCCGGCCCGAGGTTGCAAAAGTGGAGCCGGACTGGAAAGACCTTTATGCGCGAATGAAGGCCGACTTCGACAATTACAAGAAGCGCGCCTTGCGGGATCGCGAGGACACTTACCGGTACGCCGAAGCGGACATTTTGGGCGACGTGCTCCCGGCCATCGACAATCTGGCGCTGGCGCTGTCGAAGGCGGCGAACCAGGAGGATCCTTTCGTCAAGGGCGTGCAGCTCGTCTACGACAGCATGCTCGCGGCGCTCAAGAATCACGGCGCGGAGCCGTTCGATTCGGTAGGCGAGACGTTGGATCCGGAGCGGATGGAGGCGATTGCCACGCTGCCGTCCGAAACGATCGAAGAAGGCAAGGTTTCCAATGAAGTAAAGCGCGGATGGATGCTCAAGGGCAAGGTGCTCCGTCCGGCTCAGGTAGTGGTGTCAAATGGCAGACAAGCGTGATTATTACGAGGTTTTGGGCGTAGCCAAGGACGCGACGGCCGACCAGATCAAGTCGGCCTATCGCAAGCTGGCCATGAAGTACCATCCGGACCGCAATCCGGACAATCCCGAAGCCAAAGAGAAGTTTACGGAAATTTCCGAAGCGTACGAGGTGCTGTCCAATCCGGAGAAGCGCCAGGCGTACGACCAGTTCGGTCATCAGGGCGTCAATTTCGGTCCGGGCGGCTTCAACTTCGGACGCGACTTCAGCCACTTCCAGGACGTGGATTTGAACGACATCCTCAACACGTTCCTGAACGGGATGGGCGGGGGCTTCTCCGGCTTTTCCGGTTGGGGCGGGGGCGGTCGGCAGCGCAGGGTGGACCCCAACGCGCCGCGTCGCGGCGACGACATGACGTTCCGGCTCGACGTGGAGTTCGACGAGGCGGTGTTCGGCAGCGAACGGACGCTCGATCTGCAGCTCCCGACCGAGTGCGAGGATTGTCACGGGTCGGGTTCGGCCGACGGCAAGCGGACGACGTGCAAGACGTGCCGGGGCAGCGGCATCGAGGTGGCGGGATCGGGCTTTTTCCAGGTTCGCCAGACGTGCCGCACGTGCGGAGGGGAGGGGTCGGTCATCGACAAGCCCTGCCACAAGTGTCACGGAACTGGCCGGGTGGCCAAGGCGCAGCACATCGCGCTCAAGATTCCGGCCGGAGTGGATACGGGGTCGAGACTGCGACTCGCGGGCAAGGGCGCGGGCGGATTGCGGGGCGGCGAGCCGGGCGATCTGTACGTTCTTTTGCAGGTGGGGGAGAGCGACATTTTCGAGCGCGACGGTCTCAACCTCTACGTGGACATTCCCGTTTCGCCGGTCGATGCGGCTTTGGGGTGCACGGTCGACGTGCCCACGCCGGACGGCACGGCCGAGATCAAGCTCCCGGCCGGCACGCCCAACGGCAAGGTGATGCGGCTGAGGGGTCAGGGCATGACGGGCTTGAGGGGACAGATGCGCGGCGACCTTATCGCGCGGATCGTCTTCGAGGTGCCGGTCAATCTGGACAAGAAGGCCAAGGCGGCGCTGGAGACGTTCCAGAAGCATGCGCAGTCGGGCAATTTCCCGGAGAAGGACCGGTTCAAACAGCGCACGACCGTGTTTTTCAAACACAAAGAGAAGCTGCAAAAACAATGATTTCGAGGCGCACCTGTGGTGAAATGGCAGACACGCTGGATTTAGGTTCCAGTGCCGCAAGGCGTGTGGGTTCGAGTCCCACCAGGTGCACCAGCACGAAGGAGCGAACATGGGCGATCTGACCAAGATAGGCTGGGCGGAGTTTTCCCGGCTGAGTTTGACCGACAAGCGTCCGTACCTCGAGCGGATCGAGGGCGACGGCATGCCGTACCACACCCTGTTCGCGCAGCAGTTCGACCGGGAGATCCTGGAGCGGCTGTGCCGGCTCGCCAATCGCATCCGGTTCATCAACAAGTCCAAAGAGGGGGCGCTTTACCTAAAGAACGTGCTGGCGCACAAGCGCGCCATGCTGTATTTCTCGCAGCCGAGCTCGCGTACGTTCCTGTCGCACCTGGCGGCGTGCCAGATTTTGGGCATCACGACGGGCAGCGTGCGCGACGCGGCCACGTCTTCCGAGTTCAAGGGCGAAAGCCACGAAGACTCCATCCGCACTTTCTCCTCCTACTTCGACATGATCATCATGCGTTCGCCGGAGCAGGGATTGGCGGAAAAGATGGCGTGGGAGCTGTCCAATTCGGAGCGTCCGGTGCCGATCTTGAACGCGGGGTCGGGCAAGGACCAGCACCCCACGCAGGCGCTCCTCGACATCTACACGCTCATCCGGTCGTTCGAGAAGAAGGGCGGGGTGGACGGACGCACCGTCACGTTCTGCGGCGATCTTTTGCGGGGACGCACGGTGAGATCTTTGAGCTATCTCCTCACGAATTTCCGCGACGTCAAGCAGATTTTCGTGGCGCCGGACGCGTTGCAGGTGCCGGACGACGTGATCGCGATTCTCAAGGAAAAGGGCGTCAAGTACGAAATCGGGTGCGACCTCAAGGCCGCGACGCAAGTTTCCGACGCGGTCTACATGACGCGCATCCAGGATGAGTGGGACGTGGCCAAGGGCGAGAGCGCCAAGATCGATACGAGCCGGTTCAAATTCGGCGCGGAGGAACTCGCTCTCCTGGGCAAAGACGCCATCATCATGCATCCCTTGCCGCGCCGGGACGAAATCGCCACCTGCTGCGATCACGACCCCCGGGCGATGTATTGGCGGCAGATGCGTAACGGCATGTGGATTCGCGCGGCGTTGATCGCGAGCGTGTTCGGTTTCGAAAGAAAGATCATGGACTGTGGATATTGACGGAGGAGTGGGCGTAGTATCGCCGAAGACGATGGTGCTGGAGCTGCCTCCGGGAGGGCTGGAGGTGGCGCACGGCGTATTGAAGCACGTGGAGGTGCGCTACGAGGAATGCGGCGCGCCGATTCGCGCGGACAACGTCATTTTCTTCTGCCATGCTTTGACCGGCGACGCTCACGTGGCGGGGATTCGTCCGGGCGAAACGAAGCCGAGCGGCTGGTGGGAGCGCATGATCGGACCGGGAAGGGCGTTCGACACGCGCAAGTGGCATATCGTCTGCGCCAACGTGCTGGGCGGCTGCAGCGGCACGACGGGGCCGTCTTCCGTCAATCCGGAAACGGGCAAGCCCTACGGGAGCACCTTCCCGCAACACACGTTCAAGGACGCGGTCGACATGTACCGGAGGTTTCTGCGCCAGTTGTGGCGCGAGAATTCCCTGCCGGGCGAGATGAAGCTGGCGGCGCTGGTGGGCGGCAGCTATGGCGGCATGCAGGTGGTGGACTGGGTGACGCGTTGCCCGGACGAGATGGACAAGGCGCTCATCATCGCCACTTCGGCCGCGTGCAACACGCAGACTTTGGCGTTCGACGTGGTGGGTCGCGCGGCGATCACCGACGATCCCAACTGGCATGGCGGCGACTATTACGAGATCGGGGACGGGATGGGGCCCAAGCTGGGGCTGGCCAACGCGCGGCAGCTGGCGCACATCACGTACCTTTCGCGCGATTTGCTGGAGGAGAAGTTCGGGCGCAAGCTGCAGCAGAGTTTTCTCGAGGCGCCGGAGGAAGAGCGCAAAAAGCGCGACGCCGCCTTCAAGACGTATTTCCAGATCGAGAGCTATCTCGATTATCAGGGGTCCAAATTCCTCAAGCGGTTCGACGCCAATTCGTATCTGCACGTGACGAGATCGCTCGACTTTTACGACGCGGCGGAAGAATTCGGGTCGTTGGAGGCGGCCTTCGCGCGGGTGAAGGCCAAGTGCCTGGTGGTGTCGTACGGGGGCGACGTGCTGTTCGGCGCGGAAGAGTCTACCGCGATGGCCACCGCGCTCTTGAAGGGCGGGAAGGAAGTGAGCTACTGCCACCTGGAGTCTGGCCGGGGACACGATTCGTTTTTGACGGACATCTCGGACCTCTCGGGCGTGGTGGGCGGCTTCCTCTGTCCGCGCGAGCCCAAGGTGATGAACTGGCAGAAGCGGCTCTATCGCCAGGTGGCGTCGATGGTCAAAAAAGGCGCGCACGTGATCGATATCGGGTGCGGCGACGGCACCTTGCTCAACGTGCTCAAAGCCACGCGCGGCACCAAGGGCGACGGGGTGGAAATCGACATCGATCGCTACAAGGAGGCGTTGGCGGACGGCAATAACGTGTTCTGGGTGGACGCGGACGAAGGCTTGGGGATGGTGCCGGACAAGTATTACGACGTGGCGGTGCTGTCGGACACGCTGCAGGAGGTGAAGAACCCCCGGGGACTCTTGCGCGAGGCGTTGAGGATCGCGGACGAGGCGGTGGTGTCGTTCCCCAATTTCGCGGAGTATCGCATCCGGCTGTGTCTGGGCTTCAAGGGGCGGCTCCCGGTGTCCAAGACGTTGCCGTTCGAGTGGTACGACACGCCCAATATCCATTGCGTGACGCTGCACGACTTCAAGCGGCTGTGCGACGCCGAGGGGTACGAAATCCGCGAGGTGAGGTCGGAATCGCGGCACTTTATGGGCAAATTGTTGATGGCGCTGGGGCTCAAGAATTTGGGCGCGGCCAAAATCATCGTGAGGATCGGCAGAAAATGACACTACCGCAAAGAGTGGCGCACATAATCCGGCACGCGATGGCGATCATGCATCCGTGCGTGTACGACGAACTGGGCCGGACGAACGAGCTGGACATCGCGGGCGACCTCTTGAAGGAGGTGCGGCTGTTGATGCCCAAGGGGGATCCGGAAAAGACGGTGACCGATTTCATGAACCGGCTTTCGGCGGTGCGCAAGCTGGTGGACAGCGACGTGACCGCGGCGTACGAGGGAGACCCGGCCGCCACGAGCCGGATGGAGGTGGTGATGTCGTATCCGGGACTCTACGCCATCACCATCCATCGCCTGGCGCACGAGCTCTACAAGCTTCAGGTGCCCATCATTCCGCGCATCATGAGCGAAATCGCCCATTCGAAGACTGGCATCGACATCCATCCGGGTGCGACGATAGGGGAGCGGTTTTTCATCGATCACGGCACCGGGGTGGTGATCGGGGAGACGTGCGTCATCGGGAAGAACGTGAAGCTGTACCAGGGGGTCACCTTGGGGGCGCTCAGCTTCGACCGGGACCCGGAAACGGGTTCGCTCGTGAAGGGCATCAAGCGCCATCCCAACGTGGAGGACAACGTGGTGATTTATGCGGGGGCGACCATTCTCGGGGGCGATACGACGATCGGCCACGATTCCGAGATAGGCGGCAACGTATGGCTCAAGGATTCGGTGCCGCCATATTCGACGGTCTACAATCCCGCGCCGAGTCCGGTAATCAGAAAGAAGTAAGGAAGGAAAACGAACATGATGGCTACAATGGTGTTGGCGGCGCTGCTGCCGGTGATTCCCCAGCCGAGGCCGGCGGAGTCGCTGGGTCCGGAGGGCTACCGGATCACGATGTCGAACGGACAGGTGTCGGTGGTGGCGGAGTCGCCTACGGGGTATATCTGGGCCAACCAGACGCTCAAGCAGCTGATGCGCGACGAATTTCTGCGCAAAGGCACGTTGGAGATCACGGACGTGCCCAAGTACCGGGTGCGCGGCATTCTGCTGGACGTGGGGAGAAAGTACATTCCCCTGACGTATCTGAGGGAACTGGTGGACGAAATGAGCTACTACAAGCTCAACACGCTCCATCTGCATCTGAACGACAACGAAATCTGCAAGGATCCCAAGGCCGACTGGTCCACCAAGTACGCGGCGTTCCGGTTGGAGTCGAGCACGTATCCGGAATTGACCGCCAAGGACGGATCGTATTCCAAGGGCGAGTTCCGCGATTTCATGAAGTACGCCAAGACGAAGGGCGTGACGGTGGTGCCGGAAATCGACGTGCCGGCCCACTCGCTGGCCTTTACGCGCATCCGGCCGGATTTCGCCTCCCGGGAGTACGGCGAAGACCACTTCGACCTCTCGAAGCAGGAGGAGATACTGGCGTGGCTGGAGCCGCTTTTCGCCGAGTATCTGACGGGCGAGGATCCGGTGTTCGCCGGGCCCTACTGCCACGTGGGCACCGACGAATACAACAAGGCGGCGGCCGAAGATTTCCGCAAGTTCACCGACGCCATGTTCAAGATGGTCCGCAAGTACGGCTACAAGGCGTGCGCGTGGGGGTCGCTGTCGCACGCGAGGGGGGAGACTCCGGTCATCGCCGATCGCGACATCTACATGGACATCTGGAGCAACCAGTTCTACCGGCCCGAAGAGGCGATCGCAGCCGGGTATTCGATCGTGTCCATTCCCGACGGCTGGGTGTACATCGTGCCCAAGGCCGGCTACTACTACGACTACCTCAATTTGCCGTTCCTCTTCAACAACTGGGAGCCGAACGTGATCGGCGACAAGGTGTTTCCGGAGGATTGCGAGCAGATCGTGGGCGGCAAATACGCGCTCTGGAACGATCTCCTCGACGCGGCCAGCCTGGACGACGTGCAAAAGCGCATTTCGCACGCCATGCCGGTGATGGCCCAGAAGTTGTGGTCGGGCAAGGTGCCGGGCCAGACGTTCGAGGAGTTCCAGCTGCTGAGCCGCAAGCTGCAGTGACGTGAACATCTGCTTCGACACTTTCGGCTGCCGGCTGAACCGGGCGGAGGCGCTGGAAGAAGAAGCGCAGGCCAGGCTCAAGGGCCACAAGATAGTCGACAGCCACCAGGAGGCGGATCTCATCGTGATCCGCGCCTGTTCGGTCACCGGCAAGGCCCAGCACGATTGCGAAACGGAAATCGCGCGGCTCAAGGAGAAGTATCCCAACAAGCGCATCTGGGTGACCGGATGCATCAAGGACGCCAAGCCGCTCGTGATTCGCGAGGCGGGCAAGGTGGCGACGGGTCTCGTCCACGTGCCCACCCGGACGGCCCGGGCCTATCTCAAGGTGCAGGACGGTTGCAACAGCGCCTGCACGTATTGCATCGTGCCCAAGTTCCGGGGGGCGTCGCGTCCGGTGCCGTTCGAGGACGTGATGGCCAAAGCCCGGGCGTTCATCGCCACCGGATATCGCGAAATCGTGGTCACGGGGTGCAATCTCTGCCAGTATCCCCGCTTTCCGGATCTGGTGGCGGCGTTGTGCGATTTGGACGGCGAGTGCCGGATCCGGTTGGGGTCGGTGGAGCCGGGACCTTTTGCCCGCGAGCTCGTGGATTTGATGGCCGAAAAGCCGAATCTTTGCCGGTTTTTGCATCTTTCCATCCAGTCGGGGTCGCAGCGGGTGCTGACGGCGATGCACCGGCCATACACGGCGAAGGACCTTGACAAGCTGCTGGAATACGCCGACCAGACGCTACCGGGGGCGTGTCTGGGGTGCGATATCATCTCTGGCTTTCCCGGCGAGAGCGAACTCGACCACCATCAGACGATGGGACTTTTCGCGCGGCACAATCTGGTCAACGCGCACGTCTTTCCCTATTCCGAGCGGCCCGGCACGATCGCGGCCATGCTGCCGGGACGGCTTCCGCGCGAGGTGCGTCGCAGCCGGGCGCGCGAAATCGCGCAGATCGCTTCGGCCAATTTCGTCCGGTTCAAGCGGCGTTTCGTGCGCAAGGAAGTGGAAGTGGTGGTGGAGAACGTCCGCGACGACCGGAACTGCAGCGGGTGGACGGGCGAATACGTCTGGTGCGAGTGCCAGGGCAGGGGACTTTCGGGCGCCAGGAAGTCGAAAGTCAAGGTGCTGGTGGCCGGAACGAGCGACCGGGGGCTCGTGGGCAAGGTGGTATAGGTGGCGGGCGAGCTGGTAAAGTCGGAGGCGATCTGTCTCGCCATCCGTCCCTGGTCCAAGACCAGCCACGTGACGACCTGGCTCACACCGTCCGGCAAGGTGACGACTCTCGTCAAGGGGGCGGAGCGGCCTAAGAGTTTTTTCCTGGGGCAGTACGATCTCAATTACACGTGCGAAATCGTCTATTACGCGCGGGCGCGGTCGGACGTGCATGCGCTGAGGGAATGCGCCATCGTCGAGTCGCGCGACCGGTTGCGCGGCGACTACCGGGCGTTGGCGTTGGCGGAATACATGCGTTACGTGGCGGGGGAACTTTCGCCGCTCGGGCACGAGGCGGAGGAGTGGTACGCGCTTTTGGCCAAGGGTCTGAACGAGGCCGACGGGGTCGACGCGATGGCGAAAATGCTCGAATTCGATCTTTCGGCGCTGACCCTCGCGGGGGTGTCGCCGGACTTCGCAGGGTGTCAGGCGCCGTTCAGCCGCTTCTACCTCGAGGAGGGGTCGTTCACCGGCCAAAGCAGTCGCCAAATGCCCATTACGCCGAGGGTTGCCGCATGTTTGCTCCGTCCGCGCCGCGAGAAAAATATGAAGATTCTGCTTGACGCGGCGAGGGTAATTGGTGTATACTATAATTTCCATCTGGATTTTTCGCCCGGTTTCCGGCGCGAGGTCCTCAAACTGATTGCTAACGAACAAGGAGAATTGCAATGAAAAATTCGATTGCGGTTGCGGCCTTTGCGGGCCTTGCGATGCTCGCCGGTTGCGGCAAGGAAACGGCTTCGGCGCCGGTCGAGGGCGCGGACGAAATGGCGGTGGCGGTGGCCGGCGTCACGTTGACGCGCGGGCAGCTGGAGTCCGACATCGACACGCTGATTGCGGCCAACGGCGAGGAGATTCCGGCGGAACAGCAGGAATACGTCCGGGCCATGATCAAGAACCAGCTGGTGCAGACGTTCCTCATGGAGAACGCGCTCTTCGCCAAGGCCACGGCCGAAGGTTTCGTGGCCACCGACGCCGACATCAAGGCGCGCGAGGATGAATTCCTCAAGGTGGTGGCGGGCCAGCCCGACGCCCCCAAGACGATGGACGAGTTCATGGAGAAGTTTCCCTTCGGCAAGGAGCGCGCCCGCGAAGAGCTGACGCACGCCATCGTCATCAAGAAGTTGTTGGACGACGTGACCGCCAAGGCCAATATCGACGTCAGCGCCGAAGCCGACGAGATCATCGCCAAGATCGAGGCCGACAACGCCAAGAACGCCGCCACCGACGCCGAAGCCAAGTCCAAGATCGAGCTGATCAAGGCGGCGCTCAACGACACTCCGGCCGAGCAGGTGGGCGCCAAGTTCGCCGAACTCGCGCAGGCTGAATCGTCCTGCCCCAGCTCCCGCAAGGGAGGGGACCTGGGCACCTTCACGCGCGGCCAGATGGTCAAGGAGTTCGACGAGGTGGCGTTTGCGCTGCCGGTGGGCGTGGTGTCCGATCCGGTCAAGACGCAGTTCGGCTACCATCTCATCCTGGTGACGGAAAAGACCCCGGCGGTGGAAGCGGAAGGCGACGAGCCGGCCGCGCCCGAATCGGTGCGCGCTTCGCACATTCTCGTCAAGGTGGCTTCGGAGCAGAAGTTGCCCGGCCGGGAAGAGGTGGTCGCCTATCTGACCGAGCAGAAGACGCGCCAGATCCAGCAGGAGTACATCATCCAGGTGCTGAAGGAATCGAACATCCAGGCGGGCGGCGACTTCCAGCGCTTCGTGCCGCCGGCCGAAGAAAAAGCGGAATAACCCCTTGATTTTCCACCCGGAAATATGATATAATACAACTATTTGAAAGGAAAAGCAGAACATGAGCCAACATCCGTCTCTCAAAGGTTCCGGAAAGATTACTTCCAAGCGCAACGTGCTGAAGCGTTTCGAGCGGGTCGACCTGCTCCAGAAGCGCGGCGAGTGGAAGGAAGGTAGTCGCGGTCTGGGTCTCAAGAAGACCAAGCCCGAGGCCTAAGCTTGGACGGCATAGTCCAGAAGGCGTTCGAGCAGGCGTTCCCGGGCGAGGATTTTTCCTTCGTCCGGGTTTTGCCCGCCACCGACGCCAAATTCGGCGATTTCCAGTGCAATGACGCGCTGAAGCTGGCCAAGCGGCTCAAGCTTCCGCCGCGTGCCATCGCGGAAAAGGTGGCGGCGCTGTTGCCGATTCAGGCGGAGGTGGCCGGTCCCGGCTTCCTCAACTTGACGGTAACGCCCGAGTGGCTGGGGTCGCGTCTGGCCGCGTTGGAGTCCGACGCCAACCTGGGGATCGCCAGGCAGGGCGAGGGCAAGACGGTAGTCATCGACTACTCTTCGCCCAACGCCGCCAAGCAGATGCACATCGGGCATATCCGCTCGACGGTGATCGGCTCGGCGATCGATCGCATTTTCCGCGCGCTGGGGTACCGGGTGGTGGCGGACAACCATCTGGGCGACTGGGGCACGCAGTTCGGCATTCTCATCAAGGGCTATCGCGAATGCCTCACCGACGAGGAACGCGAGAACCTGTCGGTGGCCAATCTGGAAAAGTGCTACGTGCTGTCGGCGGCGCGCGCCAAAGAGTCGGAAGAATGGAAGAGCTCCTGCCGCGAAGAACTGGTCCGGTTGCAGCAGGGCGACGCAGCCAACATGGAGCTCTGGAAGCGCTTTATCGACATTTCGATCGGCGAGTTCGAGCGGATGTACCGCAAGCTCGGCGTCAAGTTCGACACCTATCGCGGCGAGAGCTACTACAACGCGATCATGCCGGGCGTGGTGGATCGGCTGATTGAGCTGGGGCTCGCCAAGGAGTCCGAGGGCGCGCTCATCGTGGATTTGAACGACGAAGGGTTGGGCGTGGCCATCGTGCGCAAGTCGGATGGCGGCTACAACTACACCACGAGCGATCTGGCGTGCGTCAAGTCGCGCGTGGAGGAGTATGCGCCCGAGCGCATCATCTACGTCACCGACGATCGCCAGCAGCTCCACTTCAGGCAATTTTTCGACATCGCGGCCAAGATGGGCTACACCGGAGTCAAGCTGGTGCACGTGCCGTTCGGGCTCATGTCCTATCAAGGCAAGGCCATTTCGACCCGCGAGGGCAATCTCATCAAGCTGGACGATCTGCTGTCGGAAGCGGTCCGGCGGTGTCTGGCGACGCTCGAGGAGCGCGGCAACGCCAGCGAAAAACTGGCGGAGGAAATCGGCTACGGCGCCGTCAAGTACGCGGATCTGAGCCACGATCCGGCCACCGCCATCGATTTCAACTGGGACAAGGCGCTGGCGCTCGACGGCAACAGCGGACCTTACCTCCAGTACGCCTACGCGCGAGTCTGTTCGCTCTTGGAGAAGGCGGAGACGTTGGACGAGAGCGCGGGTTTCGCGGTAGAATCGCCGTTCGAGAAGCAGTTGGCGCTGCAGCTGTTGAAGTTTCCTTCGGCGGTGGTCCGGGCGGCCGAGGTCTACAAGCCCAGCGTGCTCGCGGACTTCCTCTACCAGACCTGCCAGCTTTATTCCAGCTTCTACCAGAATTCGCCCATCTTGAAGAGCGAAGCCCAAGTGCGCAATGCCCGTCTCCGACTGTGCCGGTTGTTCGGTCGGGTGCTGTGCAAGGGGTTGGATCTTTTGGGGATCGCCGCACCCAGCCATATCTAAAGGGGCGTGATGGCCGGATTCACTCGAGCGCAACTGGAGGAAATCAAGGCCCGCATCGATTTGGGCGAACTGGTGGCCTCGTACGGCTATCACGTGCGCCGGGCGGGCTCCTCGCTCAAGTGCTGCTGTCCGTTCCATAACGAAAAGACGCCCAGTTTCGTCATCAACCAGAACGAAGGCTACTACCATTGCTTCGGCTGCGGGGTGTCGGGAACGGCGTTTACATTCGTGGCGCGCGAAGAGGGGCTTTCGTTCGTGGAGGCGGTCCGGAAGCTGGCGGAGAAGACCGGGGTCAAGCTGGAGTACAAGGCGGACCCCGAAGAAGGCCTGCGCACGCGACTTTACGCGCTTATGGGCGAGGCGGCGCAATTCTATCGCCGCTGCCTCGTGCAGACGGCCGAAGCGGCCAATGCGCGGAAGTATCTGGCGGAACGCGCGTTGGACGGCGAAATCGCGGAGAAGTATATCATCGGCTACGCCCCCAAGGGCATGGCGGTGATGGAAAAGTGGGCGGCCAAGCACCATTTCAAGCTGGAAGAACTTGAGCAGGCCGGACTCATCCGGAGACCGGAGCGCGCGGGCGATGCGGGCTATCATCGTTTTGGCGGGCGGCTGA
The DNA here is from genome assembly GCA_017542055.1 of Kiritimatiellia bacterium. GTDB lineage: Bacteria > Verrucomicrobiota > Kiritimatiellia > RFP12 > UBA1067 > UBA1067. The sequence continues at coordinate 59,395 of JAFXXW010000023.1, read as the reverse complement.
TGTTCACGATTGCCGACCGGCGAGGCAGGGCGGTGGCGTTTTCTGGTCGCCAGCTGGAGGAAAACAAGCATTCCGGCAAATACGTCAACTCGCCGGAAACTCCCATTTTCAAGAAGTCGCAAGTGCTTTTCGGGTTCGACAAGGCGGCCGGTCCCATCGCCAAGGAGCCGCATCGCGAGGTGATCGTTTGCGAGGGGCAGATCGATTGCATCCGGTTGCACGTGAACGGTTTCGCCAACGCGGTGGCCAGCCAGGGAACGGCTTTCACCCCCGAGCACGCGCGGATGCTCAAGCGCGTGGCCGATACGGCGCTTTTGTGTTTCGACGACGACGATGCCGGACACAAGGCCACCGTGCGTACTGCCGCCATTCTGCTGCAGGAGGAGATCCCGGTCCGGGTGGCGAGTCTGCCCGACGGCGACGACCCCGACAGTTTCCTGAGGCGTCATGGCGCCGAGGCGTTTCGCCGGATGATCGAAGACAAGGCGGAATCGATCGTCGCTTTCCAGGTGCGCGCGGCCCGGGCCAAGGAAGCCAAGCCGGACGACATCGCAGCGGTCAACCGTGTGGCCAAAGCCGTCATCGCCACTTTGGCGGCCTGCAAAAACGCGGTGCTCAAGGCGACGCTCGCGGAAGAAGCCGCGAGACTCCTGAAGTTGCCGGTACAGGCGATTTTCGAAGAATTGGGCAAGGTGAAAAGTCCCTCGCCGGGTTTGCGCGGCGAAGTTCACGTGCCGGACACAGTCGAAGAACTGGAGGCCGAGGAGTACGATCCGCCCATGCCGGGACTCGATGCGCAATTGATCGAGCCGCCTTCTCCGGCGGAAATGGCGCTGATGGAACTTTTGTCGGCCAATCCGGACGACGAGGCGCTCATCCTGGTGTTGCGCGAACTCTTGCCGGCTTCCGTCCTGTCGCACGATTTCACGCGCAAGTTCGTTTCTTCCTATCTGTCCGCCGGCAAGAGCGATTTCGAAAAGAAGCTGAGCCCGACGGAAGACAAGTGGTACACCGAAGTTCTGCTGGAGGCGGAGCTGAGCAACTCCAGCTCCCAGAGCGTGCCCAAGCAGATGCAGGATCGCGCCCGGGACATCTGGGTGGACCATCTGCTAAGGCTCAAGGCCGGCGAGAGCGATCCCGCCCGGCAACTCGATTTGAGTTTGAAAGCAAAGCAAATCCGGGGCATGACATGGCCCAAGTTCAAGGAATTCGCGAAAGGAATGCAACATGAATAAGATCGACATCGGCCAGCTACAGGCCATCCGGGACGAAGTGGGCAAGGTCATCGTGGGACAGGAAAAGCTCATCGACCGGCTGCTGCTGGCGCTAATCACCGGCGGGCACATTCTCCTCGAGGGCGTTCCGGGTCTGGCCAAGACCTTGAGCGTCAACACGCTCGCCAAAGTGCTGGGTCTCGCGTTCAAGCGCATTTCCTTCACGCCCGATCTGCTGCCGGCCGACGTGGTCGGCACCATGATCTATTCGCCCAAGACCGGCGAGTTCACGCCCAAGCAGGGCCCGGTGTTCACCAATCTCCTGTTGGCGGACGAAATCAACCGCGCGCCGGCCAAGGTGCAGTCGGCGTTGCTGGAGGCCATGCAGGAGCGGCAGGTGACAATCGGCGACAACACCTACAGTCTGCCTTCGCCGTTCCTCGTGCTGGCCACCCAGAACCCGATCGAGCAGGAGGGCACCTATCCGCTCCCCGAAGCCCAGACCGACCGTTTCATGTTCAAGTGCCTGGTGGAAACGCCGTCCAAGACGGACGAGCGTCGCATCATGCAACGCTTCGCCGGCCAGGCCGCCGCGCCCGAAGCCCGCACGATCTGCACGCCGGACGACATCGCCCGGTTGCGCGCGAGCCTGCAAGACGTCTACTGCGACGAAAAGGTGGGCGACTACATTCTCGACATCGTCTTCAAGACGCGCGAAAAGAGCGAATACGTCCAGAACGGAGCGTCGCCCCGCGCCACGTTGGCGCTCAATCTGGCCGCCCGCGCCAACGCGCTCGTGCACGGTCGCCCCTACGCCACCCCGCAGGACGTGAAAGAGGTGGTCTACGACGTTTTGCGCCATCGCATCATCCTCACCTACGAGGCGGAGGCGGAAAACGTGACGGCCGACCGGATCATCGCGGGCATTCTCGATACGGTTCCGGTTCCTTGATGGACGGTAGAGTAAAAGATCTCATGGCGCGGGTCGGCAAGATCCGCATTCTCACCCGCCGGCTCATCGACGACCAGCTCGCGGGCGATTACCATTCGTCGTTCAAGGGCCAGGGCGTGGAGTTCGACGAGGTGCGACCCTACGTGCCCGGGGACGACGTGCGCACCATCGACTGGAACGTCACCGCGCGCACCGGCACGCCTTACATCAAACGTTTCGCGGAGGAGCGCGAGCTGACCGTCCTTTTCCTGGTGGACGTTTCCGGTTCGCAGGGCTACGGCAGCGTGGCGCGCTCCAAGATGGAACTCGCGGCCGAGGTGACCGCGCTTTTGGCCATGACTGCCATTCGCAACCAGGACAAGATCGGGCTGGTGCTCTTTTCCGATCGCATCGTCAAGTACATTCCCCCGCGCAAAGGTCGCGACAGCGTGATGCGGCTCGTGCGCGAGGTGCTGGCGGCCGAAGACGCGGCCGGAGGACGGACGGACATTTCGGCGGCGCTCAAATTTCTGAACGGCGTGCAGAAGCGCAAATCGGTGGTGTTCCTGGTGAGCGACTTCCAGGACTCCGGCTACGAGCGACTCTTGGCCGCCACCGGTCGCCATCACGACGTGATCGGAGTGCCGGTGTGCGATCCGGCGGAAAAGGAATTGCCGGACGTGGGACTGGTGGAACTGGAAGACCCCGAAACCGGCGAGCTGCGGATAGTGGATACTTCCGACTCAAGGGTCCGCGCCGCCTTTGCCGCCAATGCCGAGCGCGAGACGGCCGAGCTCCTCACGCTATTCAAGCGCAACGCCATCGACGTGTTGCCGGTCGAGAACGGTCGGCCCTACATCGGCGCGGTACGCGGACTCTTCAAGCGGAGGGCCCGGAAAAGATGATCGCGCTATTGCTCGCCGCAGTTCTATACCGCGAAGGTCCGGTGATCGTTTCCGGCGATCGGCAAGTGGACCCCGCCCGTTCGCTTTTCATCACGGTCGCGCCCAAGGGCATCGACCTGCGGAACCGGTTTCGCGGGTTCAGCGTGGCCGAAGATTACGACGACGACCATGCCACCAGTTGGCGACTCGTGCCCGAACCTTGCGCCGAGGTCTACAAAATCGCGCCGTTCGCCTTCGAAGGCAAGGTGTACGGTCCCGTTTATTTCGATCCTCCGCCCAAGCGCGAGGCGGTAGGGGGTGCGATAGAGACCGAGCCCAAGCGCGACCTGTCTCCGCTCACCTGGCGTCTGGCGTCGGAAATCGCTTTGGCGTTGGCGGCAGGCGCGGGTGCGATCTGGGCGCTGTGGCGGTTTTTCGCGTTCGCCTTTCGCCGGGTGCGCGAGCATTATCTTTCGCCCATCGAACGCGCCCGGGTGGAACTGGAGCGGCTCATCCGGGCGGACTTGCCCGGCAAGGGTCGCTACAAAGATTTTTACGTGGAGCTGACAATGGTGGTCCGGCGCTACATTCAGCGCAAATACGGCATCAAGGCGCCGCATCTGACGACCGGCGAATTCCTGGTCGCGGCCCGCACCGTCTGCGCCGATTCGGCCGTCCAGCTCAAAGACTTCCTGGAGTCGGCCGATCTCGTCAAATTCGCGGGACTTGCCGCCACGCCCGAAATGGCGTCGGAGGCGACCGGTTGCGCCAGAAACTATCTGGAGGGGGACAATGTCGTTCGCTAATCCCTGGATGTTCCTGGCGTTCGCGATTTGGGCGCTTGCGGCGTGGCGACTCTTGCGGCGCGGACGCAATCGGGGCATCAAATTCTCCGCCCTCGACCGGCTCCCCGCCTCCAATGGCGGCTGGCGGGCCCGGCTGGCGGGTCTGGTGCCTTATCTGCTTCTGCTGGGTCTCGCGCTTTCGATCGTGGCCGCAGCCCGTCCGCGCACGCCGTTCGCGCACGATCGCAAGGCGGTGGACGCAATCGCCATCGCGATGACAGTAGACGTGTCCGGTTCCATGAACGCGCTCGATATGGCTCCGGCGGGCACCACCCGTTTCACCCGGGACATGACGCGCCTCGCCGTAGTCAAGAAACTCTTCGCCCAATTCGTGGAAAAGCGTCCGGACGATCTCATCGGACTCGTGACCTTTGGCGGATTCGCCGCTACGCGTTGTCCGCTCACGGCCGACCACGCCGCGCTCTTGAAGGTATTGGAGGGCGTGCAGGTGCCGTCGGCCCTCAACGAAGAGCGGGCAACGGCCATCGGGGACGGACTGGCAACCGCGATTTTGCGGCTCAAGGAGGCTAAACCCGTCTCCAAAGTGGCGATTCTCCTCTCGGACGGCGAGAACTCGGAGGGATTGGGCTCGGTAGATCCCCAAGCGGCAGCCGAATCCGCCGCCAAGCTAGGCGTCAAGGTCTACACCATCGGGGTGGGCACCGGGACGGATCTGGTGCCGGCCATCGTGCCGAACGTGCTGTTTGGCGGCGAGAATATCGATATGAAACGTTTCGGCTTCAACGAGGAGCAACTCAAGTCCATCGCCGCCACTACCGGAGGGCGCTACTTCGCCGTCAACGATCGCAATGCGCTGGGGGAGGCGCTGGATGAAATCGACCAGCTGGAGACCACCGAGCTCGACGCCGACGTCTACGAGCGTTGGCACGAGCATTTCCGCCTGTTTCTTTTGCCGGGCGCGCTGTTGACGGCATTGGCCGTGACGCTATCGATGATCGCCACCCGTCGTCTGATGTAGACCTGGCGTCGTCGGTCCGAAAAATGTCCGGACGGGTGGTTTTCTGCTTGATTTTTCGGGCGGAATATGATATAATATATAACAATGATAGAAAAGTTGGCGATAATCGCGGGAAGCGGGGACTATCCCCGGTTGCTCGTGGAGGGTGCACATCGTGCGGGCGTGCGCACGGTCGATGTGATGGCCATCAAGGGGTCGACGTCGCGCCAGACGGCTGCGGCGGCCGATCATGTCCGTTGGTGGACGCTCCGGGAATCGGTGGCGTCGTTGCGGCGTTTGGCGTCGGAAGGGTACGATGGCGTCATCATGGCCGGGCAGATCAGTCCCATGTCGCTTTTCCGGGGAGGGTTCGATCGCGAAATCCAAAAGTGGCTCGACGAACTCAAGGTCAAGACCGCGCACACCATCTTCGGCAAGCTCATCGAGAAGATCGAGGCGATGGGGCTCAAGGTGTTGCCGGCTTCGCTCTTCATGGACGAGGCCATGCCGGGCGTGGGACCGCTCACCGCGCGCGACCTCACCGAGCAGGAAAAGATCGACCTCGAACACGCCAAACAGGTGGTGCACGACGTGGGGCTGCACGACGTGGGACAGACGGTGATGGTGCGCGACGGCATGGTGCTGGCGGTCGAGGCGTTCGAGGGCACCAACGCGGCCATCAAGCGGGGCGGCAAGCTTTCGCGCGGGGGAGGGTCGGTAGTCTACAAGGCGGCGCGGGAAGGGCACGACTTCCGCTTCGACATTCCCGTAATCGGGCTTAAGACTTTGAAAACCATGCGCAAGGCCGGAGCTACCGCGCTAGGGTTCCAGGCGGGGCGTCAGATAGTGCTCCAGAAGGACGCGGTATTGGCCTACGCCAACAAACATTCGATCGCCATCGTGGGCGTGGACAGCGGTCTCGCCCCCGCCCCCTTGAGACCATGACCGGCAAAAAGATCCTCCTCCTGGCCGGAGAAGAGTCCGGCATGATCTACGCGCGCGAGCTGATGGCGCGCCTGCCCGGTTGCGAATTCCGCACCTACCAGGATTACGGCTTCGAGATCGCGGATCTGGCGGTGTTCGGTTTCGCGGCGGTCCTGCGGCGCATTTTCTTTTTCCTCCGGGTCAAGCGGACGATGGAGCGCGCCATCGACGACTGGAAGCCGGACGCGATCGTCACCATCGACTATCCCGGCATGAACCTCAAGCTGGACGCCTACGCCAAAAAGCGCGGGGTCAAGGCGGTGCACGTGGTCTGTCCCCAGGTGTGGGCCTGGCATCAGGGTCGCATCCCCAAAATCGAGGCGTCGCTCGATCGCCTCTGCTGCTTCTTCCCGTTCGAACCCAAGCTGTTCCGGCCCGGTTTTGCCGTCTTTACCGGCCATCCGTTGGCCAAGCAGCTGTCCGGCGTGGTGCGCACTCCGATCGCCGGCCAGGTGGCGCTGCTGCCCGGGTCGCGCAAGGGCGAAGTTTCCCGCATCCTTCCCCCGCTCCTCGAGGTGGCGCGGCGCTATCCGGACCGGCGTTTCGTCGTGCCGGCCGCCCACGAACGCGCGGCGAGATGGATCTCCCGGTATGCGCTCCCCGCCAACCTCGAGGTGCGCCAAGGCGGGGCGCGCGAGGTTTTGCTCCAGTCCGAATGCGCGGTAGTGGCCAGCGGCACGGCCACTTTGGAGGCGGCGTTCTGCCACTGTCCCACCATTCTCGTCTACCGGGTCAGCGCGCTCTTGGCGGCCATTTTGCGCCGCATGATCACCGGCACCAAGTACGCGGGACTGGCCAACATCATCTGGGACCGGTGCGGAGGCGAGGGCGAGCAGCCGATGATCGAACTTTTGCAGGAGGATTTCACGGTAGCGGCGGTTTGCAGGCAGCTGGACAAGTGGCTGAACGACGCCGACACGCGGGAAAAACAGTCGGCGTTGCTGGAAAAAACGGTGTCGCTTCTCCGGAGCGAGGGCGACCCGATGGAAAACATAGTGGAACAAATAGCATGAACATTCTGAAGCTGATTTTCGGCACCAAGAACGAGCGCGAACTCAAAAAGCTGTGGCCGGTGGTGAAGCAGATCAACGCGAAAGAGGCGGAACTCGAAGCGCAGCATCTGACGGACGAAGACTTCCCCAAGAAGACGGCCGAACTGCGCGAACGGGTCAAGAACGGCGAGACCTTGGACGACATTCTGGTGGACGCGTTTGCGCTAGTCAAGAACGCCTGCCGTCATCTGGTGGGGACCACCGAGGAAGTGTGCGGCCACACGCTCGTCTGGAATATGATTCCTTTCGACGTGCAGCTGATCGGCGGCATCGTGCTCCATCAGGGCAAGATTTCGGAAATGCAGACGGGCGAAGGCAAGACTTTGGTGGCCACGCTCCCCCTGTACCTCAACGCGCTCGCCGGCAAGAACGTGCAACTGGTGACCGTCAACGACTACCTGGCGCGCCGCGACGCCAGCTGGATGGGCCACCTGTACCGCTATCTGGGCCTGACCGTAGGGTGCATCCAGAACTCGATGGACTCCGAAGAGCGTCGCGCCCAGTACGCTTGCGACATCACCTACGGCACCAACAGCGAGTTCGGTTTCGACTATCTTCGCGACAACGGCATGGCCATCCGGCCCGAGCAGGTGGTGCAGAGCGGCCATCACTTCGCGATCGTGGACGAAGTGGACTCGATCCTCATCGACGAGGCGCGCACGCCGCTCATCATTTCGGGCCCGGCTACGGTTTCCACCTCGCACATCTACAACGAAATCAACCCGATGGTCTCCTCCATCGTGCGCGTGCAGACGGCGCAGTGCAACGATTTCGTGCAGGCGGCCAAGAAGGCGTGGGAGGCGGGCGACGTGCAGACCGTGAAGGACAAGTTCTACCAGGTCTACCACTCGATGCCCAAGCACAAACAGTTCCTGCACCTCTTGGAAGACGCGGATTTGCGCAAACTGCACGAGGACGTGGAGATGCAGATGCTCTCCGAGATGTGGAAGGCGCGCGCCTTGAGTCTCAAGGAAGAGCTCTACTTCACCATCGACGAACGCACCCGCGAAGTGTCCCTGACGGACAAGGGTTGCGAGAAGATCTGCCCCGAAGATCCCAAGCTCTTCGTGTTGCCGGACCTCGCGGCCGAACTGAGCGCCATCGACGGCGACGCCGCTTTGAGCGACGTGGAGCGGCTCGAAAAGCGTCGCGACGCACAGAGCAACTTCATGGTCAAGAGCGACCGCGTGCACGTGGTGGACCAGCTGCTCAGGGCCTATTGCCTGTACGAAAAGGACGTCGATTACGTGGTGCAGGACAACCACGTGTACATCGTGGACGAGTTCACGGGCCGCGTGCTCCCGGGTCGGCGTTGGTCGGACGGACTCCACCAGGCGGTGGAGGCCAAGGAACAGGTGGAGATCGAGAAGGAAAGCCAGACGCTCGCCACCATCACCATCCAGAACTATTTCCGGCTCTACCGGAAGCTGGCCGGCATGACGGGCACGGCCGAAACGGAAGCGCGGGAATTCAAGGACATCTACAAGCTCGACGTGGTGTCGATTCCCACCAACAAGCCGGTCAACCGCATCGACTACAACGACCAGATCTACCGCACGCAGCGCGAAAAGTTCAAGGCCATCATCGCCGACGTGGCGCGCCGCCACGAAAAGGGCCAGCCGATTCTGCTGGGCACGGTGACGGTAGACACGTCCGAAATCCTCTCGCGCATGCTCAAGATGGCGCGCATTCCCCACGAGGTGCTGAACGCCAAAAACCATGCGCGCGAAGCCGAAATCGTGGCGTTGGCGGGCCAGAAGGGCGCGGTGACGATCGCCACCAACATGGCCGGACGCGGCACCGACATCAAGCTCGGCGAGGGCGTCACGGAATTGGGCGGCCTCCACGTGATCGGGTCCGAGCGCCACGAGAGCCGGCGAATCGACCGCCAGCTCCGGGGCCGCTGCTCGCGTCAGGGCGATCCCGGTTCCAGCCAGTTCTTCATCTCGCTCGAAGACCAGCTCATGCGGCTGTTCGGGTCGCAGCGCATCAGCGGCATCATGGCCAAGCTGGGCATGAAGGAGGGCGACGTGATGGAGCACCGGTGGCTCAACCGGTCGGTCGAGACGGCCCAACGTCGCGTGGAGCAGCAGCATTTCGCGGTCCGCAAGCGCACGCTCGAATACGACGACGTGATGAACAAGCAGCGCGCCATCATCTACGAATTGCGCGGTCGGGTGCTGACCGGCGCGCCGGAGGCGGTGCACAATCTCGTTTTGGACGTGATGAACGACCTCGTCATGAACCAGTCCGAGCGGTATCTCTTCAGCGAGAAGGACGGACAGCTGGTGGACTTCATGAACTGGTTGGGCGTCACCTTCCCCATCACCTGCACCGAGGACGAGCTGAAGCCGCTCATGGGCCGGCCCTTGGAGGCGGGGGAGCTCGTGATGAAGCGCGTGGAGGAGGCGTACGAGGCCAAGTGCAAGAGCGAAGACCCGGAAGTGCTGCCTTTCATGGAGCGCGGCGTTTTCCTGCAGGTCATCGATCGCGAATGGCAGGACTATCTGCGCGCGATGGACGACTTGCGGCAGGGGGTGAATCTCCGGAGCTATGGTCAGCGCGACCCCTTGATCGAATACAAGAAAGAGGCGTTCGGCATGTTCGAGACGCTGATGAACACGGTGAAGAGCAAGGTGGTGTCGAGCGAGTTCCGGAGCGCCACCGCCATGCGCATGCAGCGGCTCATGCATCAGCGCATGCCGGCGCCCGAAAAGGCGGAAGCGCCCTCGTCCGCGCCTTACAAACCCAAGACGGTAGCGGACATCCTGGGAGTGCGTCCGCAGTCGATTCCGGTCACGCCCAAGTCGCAGGCGGCAGTGGGTCGCAACGATCCCTGTCCTTGCGGCAGCGGCAAAAAATACAAGAAATGTTGCGGAAAGGGGGCATAGGCATGGTTACGGCGATCATAGTGGCGGCAGGCAAATCGACGCGCATGGGCGCGGGCAGCGACAAGGCGTTCATGTCGCTGTGCAACAAACCGGTCGTCGCGTGGAGTTTGCTCGCGATGGAGCGGTGCAAGGAAGTCGACCGCATCATTCTCGTGGTGCGCAAGGAGCAGCAGCTGGCGGCTGCGACCCTCGCCAAGACGTTCGGCATTTCCAAGCTGGACAAGGTGGTGCCGGGCGGCCAGAAGCGCCAGGAGTCGGTGCAGGCGGGGTTGGCGCAGTGCGATCCGGACACCACCTTCGTGCTGGTGCATGACGGCGCGAGACCGCTCGTCACGCCGGAACTGGTGGCGGCAGTCGTGAAGGACGCCAAAGCTTCGGGTCCGGTGACGGTAGGCCACAAGGTGGTGGACACCATCAAGAAGGTGGACAAGAAGGAAATCGTCAGCACCGTCACGCGCGAGGGTCTTTACCAGGTGCAGACGCCGCAGGTGTTCCCCATCGGCATCCTCAAAAAGGCGTACAAGGCCATCGGCAAGAGGGAATGCACCGACGATTGCATGGTGGTGGAGAAAAGCGGCGAGAAAGTCCGGATTTACGAAACCAACCAGCCCAATCTGAAGATCACCACAGTGGAAGATCTGCAGATTGCGGTGGCCCTGCTCAAATAACCCCCAAAACATCTTTTATGGCCAGACTATTCGCGATACTGGGAGACATCCACGCCAACCTCGAGGCGCTCAACGTGGTGCTGGACGATTGCCGCAAGGAGGGCGTCACCGACTTCCTCTGCACGGGCGACGTGGTGGGATACAACGCGGCGCCTTCGGAGTGCATGAAGATCGTGCGCGAGCTGGGCTGCCCGGTAGTCAAGGGCAACCACGACCATTACGTGGCGTCCGAGCAGAACCTCGAAGACTTCCATCCCAACGCCGCTGCCGTAGTGCAGTGGACGCGCGAACAGCTGACCCAGGAGGAGATCCAGTGGCTCTTCGACCTGCCGTTCGTGGAGACCAAGATGGGCATCGCGCTCGTCCATTCCACGATGGACCGGCCGGAGACGTTCGGCTACGTGTTCGACCATTTCCAGGCCGAGGCCAACTTCATCTGCCAGAAGGCGCCGCTTTGTTTTCACGGCCACACACACGTGCCGATGATCTACGAAAAGCAGGTGAGCGGGGTGTATAGAATCGACCCGCAGGACTTCAAGCTGCCCATCGGGCGCAAGTATTTCATCAACGTGGGGAGCGTGGGCCAGCCGCGTGACGGGGATCCGCGCGCCGCCTATGTCCTCTACGACCCCATGACGCGCATCGTCCGGTTCAAGCGGCTCGAATACGACGTGCAATCGGCGCAGGAACGCATCAGGAGGGCGGGCCTCCCGGAACGGTTGGCGGAACGGCTGGCGCTAGGCGAATAAGGTAAGGAGCGGCAATGAAGCGGATTTTGGCGATATTGGTGATAGGAATTTCGGGTGCGGCTTGGGCGGGACGGATGCCCGGCTTCAACATGGAGGCGTTCAATGCCGGAGTGCCGGCCGAGACTTTGGAGAGCAAGGTGTTTTCGCCCCTCGGTTTCGAACTCGATTCGGTGATGATGGCCAATGCGTTCGAGCCCATCGCCAAGTCGCATTTCGCGGAGACCTTGGGGGTGTTGACGGGACTCGAGGGCACGTACGTGCCCATCCTCCGCCATTTGCGCGAGGTGTCGTCCACCAATCGCCTTTCCTACGTTTCCGCGCGGGCTTTTCTGGTGCCCGATTTCCGCAAGGTTTCGGCCGCCTACGCGCAGGACCTGCAACGCGATTTCCAAGGGGAGGTGACCCTTGCCTTCCCCAAAGAGGGCGCGGAGTGCTGGTTCCGGGCGATGATGGAAGGCGACATGGAAGACTTCGAAATCCCGATGGACACGGCCAAGTCGGAGCGCAATTCTTTCTACGAGCTCGCGAGCGTGCACATCAGCTGGGCGGAACCGTTCCCGGTGGGGAACCGGCGCAAGAAGGCGTTCTTACCCAACGAGGCCGACTTCAAGACGCGTGTTTTGACGGACATGATGTGCGATATTCGCGAGGTGGAGCTCTACACCGGCAAAACCTACACGATGGGCCGCCTCCCGATGGCGGACGGCGCCTGGTTCTATGCGGTGCTGCCCCACAGCGGCACAAGCCTTAAAGCGGTGCGCGAGCAGCTCACCGAAAAGAATTTCGGCGATCTTTTGGTAATGATGGATTCCATCACCGAAACCGGCATCTACAAGGGTCCGGCAGTGGTGGCGATCCCGACGATGGACCAGACGAGCGTCAACGATTTGACGGGGGCGATGGGGCACTTCAAGTTCCCGGTGCAGGGCTATCTCAAACTCAACGGCGACATTCCGGGCCGGGATTTCCGCCAGGTGGTCCGCTTCCGGCTGGACGAGCAGGGAGTGGACGCGGAGCCGCTCAAGGACAAGCCCCAGGAGCAGCAGGTCCATCTGGACAAGGGCAAGGAAATCCATTCGCTCGTCTTGAACCGTCCTTTCCTCTATTTCATCTATCACGAACCCACCAAGTCCGTTATCGTAATGGGCCAATACACCGGGAGGTAAACTTATGCGCAAAGGCATAATTCTGGCCGGCGGCTCCGGCACCCGTCTCCATCCGCTCACCCGGGTGGTCTCCAAGCAGCTCCTGCCCGTCTACGACAAGCCGATGATCTTCTATCCGCTCTCCACGCTGATGCTGGCGGGCATCCGGGAGGTGCTGATCATCTCCACGCCGCTCGACCTGCCGCTCTACGAACGGCTGTTGGGCGACGGCTCCTCGCTCGGCATGCGCTTTTCGTACAAGGTGCAGGAGGTGCCCAACGGGCTCGCCCAGGCGTTCGTGCTGGGACGGGAATTCATCGGCGACGACGACGTCTGCCTGGTGCTGGGCGACAACATTTTCTACGGCGCCAATCTGTCGCAGCTCCTTTTGGACACGAGCAACGGCAAGGAAGCCACCATTTTCGGCTACCGGGTGGTGGATCCGGAGCGCTACGGCGTGGTGGAATTCGACGCGGACGGCAAGGTGCTGAGCCTCGAGGAGAAGCCAGCGCATCCCAAGAGCAACTACGCGGTGGTGGGGCTTTACTTCTATCCCAACGACGTGGTCAAGTACGCGGCCGAACTGCAGCCTTCGGCGCGCGGCGAGTACGAGATAACCGACCTCAACAAGATCTATCTCAAGGAGAAGCGCCTGCACGTGCGCAACATGGGTCGCGGTTTCGCCTGGCTCGACACGGGCACGCACCAGTCGCTCGCGGACGCCACCAACTTCGTGCGCGCCATCATCGAGCGTCAGGGTCTCCAGATGAGCTGCATCGAGGAGATCGCCTGGAGTCGCGGCTGGATTTCCAGCGAGCAGCTCAGGAACATCGCCGCCACTTACGGTTCTTCGACTTACGGACAATACTTGAGAGGGCTCTGCAAATGATCAAACGTATCGCAAAGATGGTCGGGGAAGCGCTGCCGCTTCTATGCATGGTGGTGATTTGTCTCGGCGCCATGATCGCCGACGTGATGGGGCTCCATCAGCCGTGCGAGGAAAACGGCGTGGTGGAGTGGTGCCAGTTTTTGGCGCTCGCCGTTTCCGGTTGCGCGCTCGTGTGGGCGGCTTTCAAGCGGCGCGACTTGCTGGCGGGACTGCTCCTCGCGGGCGTCTTCTTCCTCGATATGGCCATCCGCGAGCAGGATGCGCTTTTCGACAAGGTGGTGCACGGCTTTTGGGTGGTGCCGGTGGGCGTAATCACGGTAGCCGCGCTCGTTCTGGCCGTCAAGTATCGCACGACCATTCTTGATGGACTCGAAGCAATGGTCAAAGCGCCCAATTCCGCGCTGCTCATGCTGGGCGTCTTTACGATTCTCGGCTTTTCGCGCGTCATTGGATATAAGAAGTTCTGGAAGACCTTGGCGGAAGGCACCGGCGCGGCCGACGGGTCCTGGCACTCGTTCAAGCGCTTCACCGAAGAATCGGTCGAGCTCTTCGGCTACATGATGGTGCTCGTTTGGGCGATTCGTTTTGTCCTCTATCTGCGCCAGGAAAAGGCGGCTCAAGCGCGTTAAGCGAGTGAAAACGAAAAAATCCGGCGAAAAGGGCAATAGTCTCTTCGCCCGCTTCCTCGGCAAGCGCGCCATCCGCGAATTCCAACCCGTCGCCTACTGAAGATGACTTTGGTCTACGCGAGCGATGCAAATTACGTTGCGCTTACGGCCATTAGCGCGGTTTCGGCCTTGACGCACAATCCGGGTGCGGAGATCGTGCTTTTGGGGTATGGGCTTGAGGCGGCGGCGCGGGAGCTCGTGCAAAGCCGGGTGGAGGCGAAGGGCGGGTCTTTCCGCTATGTCGAGGTGGGCGGGGCGCTCGAAAACCTGAAGGCGCGTGGCTATAACGGCTACACGTCTTACGCCACCTACGCACGCATTTTCATTCCCGAGCTCTTGGCGCAAAAGCGTGTAATCTATCTTGATTGCGACACCTTGGTGGGCGGAAGCCTCAAGGAGCTGTGGGAGCAGGATTTGGGCGGGAAGCCTCTGGCGCTTGCGACCGACTGCGTGCCTTGGACATACAAGCGAGCGATCAACCATCCAAAAGAACTGCCGTATTACAATGCCGGGGTGATGGTGATCGACCTTGAAGCGTGGCGCGAGCATCGCTGCACTGAGCGTTTCTTGGACGAGCTCGCCCACCCCCACGGACCCAATCCTTTGGGCGACCAGGATGTGTTCGTGCGCCTGTTCCCGGAAGAGACGGCGCTTTTGCACCCGAAGTGGAACTTTATTTCGCACTATTTCCTTTTTTCGTACGCGGGGGTAAGGCGCGTTAATGGCGGCGTGATGCGCTTTGGCGAAAAGGAATACTTGGAGGCGCAAAAAGACCCGCGCATCTTCCATTTTCTCGGCCATACGCTCGGCCGGCCCTGGTATACGAGCTCGCGCCATCCCTTGCGCGAGCGCTACCGGGAGGCGGCGCGGGAAGCGGATTTGGCGCTTGCGGCCGAACAGACGCGGCCCATGCAGCCGTGCTACCTCCTCCAGTATTATCTCCATAAGTTTCTCCCGCAAGGCGCATTTGACCTGGCTTGCTATTTCCTTTACCTTCTCAATATCCGCCTTAAGTACGGATGCTGAATAATTCCCCTTGCTTTTTGAGGCGGAAAATGGTATAATACTCGGATTTCTTCAAGGGCATGACGGACGAACTCAAGCTCGCCGCCTACTGACCATACCTCCCGTCTCACACTTTCCCCGCTTTCCGCTTGACGGGTGGGGAGTTGCTTTCGCTTGGGGGAGTTTTGGAGTTGGGGAGTTTTCGCAGATTCTGCTTGCTTTTCGGGTGGGAATATGGTATAATATTAGCATCTAACGGGGAAATCCATGTGCATGCTCGATGAGATCAGGGCGAAGCGGGACGAAATCTACGCTATCGCGCGGAAACACAAAGCCGAAAAGCTTTGGGTCTTCGGCTCCTGCGCCCGCAAGGAAGAGCGCCCTGACAGCGATGTGGATTTTCTCGTGGAGTATGCGCCAAAGTATAACCTGTTCGACGCAATCGACCTTAAAGACGATATGGAGAGAGTTCTGGGGCGTGAAGTGGATGTTGTCTCGTATGGGTGCATCGACAACGAGCGCAGTCCTTGGTTTGCCAAAGAAGTAAGAAGGGACATGGTGAGCGTATGATGCGCGACTACGATCGAATCCTGCATATTCTTGGCGCTATCGATGATGCGCTTGAATCGACCGACGGCATCCGGAAAGAAGATTTTCTTGAGAACAAGGATAAGCTTGCCGCAGCCGAGCGTTATATAATGATTATCGGCGAGGCGGCGCACATGGTGTCTGGAGCGATGAAGGCCGACCATCCGGAAGTGCAATGGCACAAGATGGTGGGTCTTCGCAATATGATAGCCCACGAATACATGCGGGTTGATTATGCGGCATTGTGGGAAACGGTTCGCGGCGTATTGCCGAAGATGAGAAAGCAGTTGTCCGCCATACAGTCAGAACTGCCGAAACCATGAGCAAGATTTCAAACCATCGTTGAACCGAATGAAAGGAAACGGCAGAAGGTAAAACGGTATAGGCGGGCAACGCCCCGCCAAACGTCGCCGCGCCAACGCGCGGAGTGACAGACAATTTGCAACGCTGCAAAGCGATCGTCTAGAGAAATGTGAGAAGTTTCAAGATGGACGAAACTTGGCAGGGAAAGTGCAAACGCACTTCCTCTCTTTGTATTTCCATCTGGGCAATTCTCACAGCCTCTCTAGAGATACAAAGGGAGGTTTTCTTTTTGTGGATCGCACGCGGTAAAACAGAAAACGAAAGGATGCTATGAAAAAGTGCATATTGATGGTGGCGATGCTGGCCGGCATGGCCGGGTGTAATTCCGTGCGCGTGTACGAAAAAGAGCGGGCGCAATTGGATCGACTGCACGAACAGGGGGTAAGTTGGGCAGGCAATCCGCCGCCAGGATACAAACCGGCCGTCAAAATGACGCCAGCGATTTTCTGGAGTATTTTGCCGGGTGCGGGGCAAATGTTTATCGCCAACAAAATGGGCGATGCGGCCATCGAAAACCACGATTACGACAGAGCGGAGCTTAATGGCAGCGGGGTGCTTTTATTGTCGGTGTCATGGTTCCCGTACATATATTCGGTGACAATGCCATTCGGCATGGCTGGAGCGATAATGGATGTCAATCGCGCCAACAACCTGAAACTGGTGCAGGAGTATGGATATCTCGCAGAGGAGATGGAGGCGAACGACCCGATGAGACAAAATTTGCAAGAACTCAAGCTCGCATACGAGGAAGGTCTTTTGAACAAGGAAGAATACGAACAGAAGAAATCCGCAATCATCAAGGAGCTTTGAAATGAAAAAATTGCTTGGTCTTTTGCTGTGTCTGCCGATAGTGGCGTGCCATACGCCTAAATCAGGGGAAAAGGAGCCAATCGAGGATGTGGTGCGGAGAAAAGGGACGCTTTTCCTTACTGCCGAGGAGCGACAAGAGTTTCAGGAGCTAAATCTCAAACGTCAGGAGCAGCGTATGGAGCGGCGTATGGAGGCTTGGCGAAAAGCTCCGTCCGACACTTGGTCGCCTTTTTCCTATTCGTTTGGCGAAGTTGGAGCCTATCACTGGAACATATGCGGCATTATGATTCAGGATTTCCATCCTGTTCCGTTCGCCTACGGTCCCCGAAAACCCAATTCTGTCGAAGGCTGGGAGTATCCGTGCTTTGCGCAGCGGTCTGTCTATGGGCTAGGCATTGGCTGGTGGGGTTCGGAGGTGCTGGACATGAACGGCATTCAGGTGGGTCTCATGTGGAACCGGGCGAAGGAACTCAACGGTATTCAAGTCGGAAGTTTGTTTAACGGTAGCGAGGATTTCGGCGGAATTCAAGTGGCGGGCCTCAGCAATCAGGCAAAGTACGGTAGCGGGTTGCAGATTGCAGGTCTCTACAATGAAATCAAAGAGCACGATCCTTCCGGGTCGGACTGGTCGGTGCAGATCGGTCTTTGGAACCGGAATGCCAACGGATGGAAATTTCCGCTCGTAAACTTCAAGTTCGGTGGAAACGACAAGGCACGAATCGATCCGCCAGTCGCCAAACCGGAGCCTAAGATAGAGCAAGCTCCGCCGCCTGCGGTAAAGGTTGAACTGTCCGACAAGCCAGTGCCAGTCGCCAAGCCAGCACCTGCAGCCAAAGCGACCAAGCCAAAGATTAAGCGCAAGGGTGAAGTGGCAACCAAGAAAACGCCTGGTCCAGAAGTTGAAGCGCGAATCAAACGATTGGACAGCTTACACGAGAAAGGACTTTTGACCGACGAAGAATATGCTAGGAAAAAAGCGGAAATACTGGGTGCCAAGTAAGCGAAGCGAAGTTTATCGCTTCTGTCGCCCTCAAGGGCAGTTTGATCGGGATGCGGTGATAATTTGATCGGGATGCGGCGCGGTGTTCATCGGGATCAAAACGACAGCGCATCGTTATCTGCCGGGTGGCGCATGGGCTGGCGGGAAGAAACATTTTGTATTTCTCTATTGACATTTGGGCGAAAAATATGATATAATACTATCTGTTGAGTAAAAAATTACCAGTCATTGAGTAAAATCCTGCAAGGTATTGAGTAAAAGGCAAGCGACATGTACGAACGTGAGGCATGCGGAAAACTGTTGGCGCGATTGAAAGAGTCGCGCAGGTTCATCCAAGTATTGGTGGGCCCCAGGCAAGTGGGCAAGACGACCATTGTCAAGCAGGTTTTGAGCAAACTTGAGGTTCCGTACTTGTATGTTTCGGCCGATGCAGTTCCCAGCGAAAATCTGGGATGGATCGGCGATACCTGGGAATTGGCTCGCACCAGGATGCGAGTGGGCGGCGATCGGGAATTCGTGCTGGCGATCGACGAAATCCAGAAGATCCGCAATTGGAGCGAAGCGGTCAAGAAAGAGTGGGATGCGGATACTTTCGCCGATGTCAACATTAAAGTGGTATTGTTGGGGTCTTCAAGGGTAATGCTGGAGCGAGGACTGTCCGAGTCCATGCAGGGGAGATTCGAAGAGTTGCGAGTGGCGCATTGGAGTTTCCCGGAAATGCAGGCGGCATTCGGATTTGACGAAGTGGAGTATATGTATTTCGGCGGTTACCCCGGTGCTGCCACCTTGGCGAAAGATTATGAACGATGGTCGGAATATATCGGCACTTCGATAATCGAGGCCACCATCCAGAAAGATGTGCTGATGGGATCGAATGTGGCCAAGCCGGCGCTACTTAGGCAAGCATTCGAGTTGGGGGCGCAATATTCCGGCAAGGAACTGTCTTACACCAAGATGATGGGATCGCTCGTCGATGCGGGCAATACCACCACGCTCGCGGGGTACCTTGCTTTGCTATCGGCGGCCGGAATGCTTTCGGCCTTGCCCAAGTGCACGGTCGACCAGGCGCGCCAACGGGCCAGTTCGCCCAAATTCCAGGTTCACGACAATTCGCTTAGGAGCCATTATCTTGGAGTGCCGCCCAAAGATATCATGTCCAACCCGGTAGAATGGGGTCGCTGCGTGGAATCGGCGGTAGGGGCCCATTTGATGTCCAGGGCATTTGTCGACAACTACGAAGCGATGTATTGGCGAGATGGCGAATTGGAAGTTGATTTCGTGCTGAAAAAACAGGGGAAATTGGTGGCGATCGAAGTGAAGACCAATCGAGAAACGTTTACTTCGGGAATGGCGGAATTCCGCAAGCGATTCAAGCCGCATGGAGTTTTGCTGGTAGGGCCGGAAGGCATGCCGGTTGGAGATTTTCTGGCGCTGAATCCACTTGATCTATTTCGATAACGATATGCTCGAAAAAGAAACCAGACAGAACGCGGAAATGGGATCGCTCGCGAAAGTGGCGGTGGAAGCGGCACGCACGAACGCCAGGCGATTTATTTCGGAACGCGGAAAGGTGGTGGCGGAGCTGGTGCAGGTGCCGGAGTTGTCCGCGAAAATGCTGGATTATTTGGCGGGGCAAGTGCGTGAGGACGATTCGGCCAACTTTCCCGTCCAAGAGATTCACAAACTGCTTGCCACCTACGACGTGAGCAACCTCATCCGCTTTTCGGCGCTTGCCGGCAGACTAAAGTATCCAGAACAGGATGCGCTACAGGATGCGCTAGATGCGATGAAACGGTCGTGGGACGGCTTTTTCCGTCTCTTGGCGGAAAAGCGTCCGGAACTGGAATGGCCGGTCTTGCGTCTCATCGAAGCGCATGATGCGACGCGTAAGGCTTGGCTGGATGTATTCACCGGCGAAACTGGCGAACTTATGTCGTCCAAGTGGATTGGCGCGTATTCGGAACTTTGGGCGCGCTTCGACAATCTGATCGGCAGATGGAATCGAGTGGAGCAGGAAGACAAGCCGGAAGGAGCAAGACAATGACGCAGCTAGAATGCGAAACGAAAGTGTTGTTGGCGATGTTGGGCAATTCCAATCGCATGGAGGAAATGTTGCAGCGGGTGGAGCGGTGGAAAATCAAGCCGGACTATTTCCTTTTCGAAAAGACACGCAAAGCTTTCGAGGTGCTTATCTCGGCGCGCAATGTCGATGGCTCCTATCTGGAAGATATTCCGATTCTGGTGGACCGGCTCAAAACGCATCTGGGCGACGATTTCCGCGAGCGCTACAACTACGTCGAAGTGAGCATGAATGGACTCGAGTTGTTGCTCAAGGAGTTTGCGGAATCCACGCTAGATCGCTGGCGGCAGGAGAAACTCAGAGAAATCGAAACCTCCGCGCCGGATTTGTCGGTGAAGACGGCGCAGATCGCATCGGTGCTGGAATATGTCAAGGAGCACCTGCCGGGATCTGGAACGGCGGTGGATCTCTGCGGGGTTTCGCTGGACGAACTGGAAGCTCCGGTAGATGACGACCACAATCCGGACGCGCTCATCCGCGACCAGTGGTTGCAGAAGGGGGGAGCGGCCATGTTGGTGTCGCTGGCGGGACAAGGCAAGTCGGTTTTGTGTATGCAACTGGCGATGGCGTGGGCCAATGGACGGGCGATGTTGGGGCTGCGTCCGGTGCATCCGCTCAAGATCGCCATCTACGGCACCGAAGACAACAAGAGCGAGATGGTGCGTTTCCGCGATGACATCAAGCGGGGATTGCGGCAGGAGGAGCATTGGACGGACGAAGATTTCGCGCGAATGGGAGCGAACATAAGGCTCTTTTTCAAGAATGGGTTGCAGGGCAAAGATTTCACCAACTGGATTCGCGCGGTGCAGCGCGAGGAGTTCCGCAACTCCGGCAAACCGTTCGATCTGTTTATCGTCAATCCGCTGATGGGGGTGGCGGGCGAGGACATCTCCAACAACGACAAGGCGCGCGAACTCTTCCGGTATTACTTCGATCGCGCCATTGAGCCGGTGCTCAATCCATTGCCGGGAGTGGCGGAGGATGCCGAGGTCAAGCACTTGGGGTGCGGGCTCATCTTCATCCATCACACGGTGAAGCCGCAGGAGAACAACAAAAACAACGCCAATGCCAACCCCATCAACGAGTATGCGCAGTATACGGCCATCGGTGGCGCGGACTTACCCAACTGGGTGCGCGCGGCGATGCTCCTGTGGCCGGTAAAGAACAAGCCCGGTCACTTCTATTTTGCGGGCAGCAAGCGTCATAAGCAGCTAGGATGGGATATTCCCAAGGAGGTCAAAGAGAAATATTCGCTGCCGGTCAAGTTCATCCGCTATCACGATCCGGCAATCGATGAAGGTGGCGATATGGTCTATTGGCACGAAGTGCCTTACACCGACGCGCCTAAGGCCGCCAAGAAAGACGGCTTGGACGACTCCAAGCTCGCCGAATACGGGAATGAACTATCCCAATTTGTCGAGCGTTTGATGCCGAACGCCGGCGAGTTGGATCATTACATCAAGAGCAATATCAAGATTGACGGCAAAAAACCGACTGAAGAAGAGATGCGAACCATCCGCAATTACTTCAAAGATAATTTGACCGAATATGGTGTGGAACTTATCAGTACTGGTGTCGGGAACAACAAAAAGTATCGCAAAATAATGGATAAAGCGCAGTAAATTAAAGCAAATTGCGTTTTGGCTGAATTAGATGAAACCGATGGAGGGTAAATCCGATAAGGGAGTTTGTCGGAATCACTTTTGGCCTTGACGGCAAGTTGCGAAAAATATTATAGAATCTTTATTGCCTTGAATTAGATGTTCGATGGAATCCGATATATCGGATTCGTCGGGACCGATTGTATCTGGATGCGCGCTTATATAATAAGCGCAGATACAAAGGCTATCGGAATCAGGGTGCAGGTCGAGACGGAAAAGCTCAAGGGGGGGTATGGGCGAGGGGGGTAAGCACCCCCCGGGGTGTCGCCCCGTATGGCGAGGGGGTGACGCCCTATTGGGCGATAGGGGGAGGGGGTGGGCACCCCCCCGGCATTTACCGATTTACCGATTGTTCGATTTACCGATTGGTGCAGATTTTGCTTGCTTTTTTGGCCGGAATATGATATAATATTAGATACTAACATTGTTTTAAGCTGGTGAAAGGCTGAGGGCAAAAAATGGCCGAGAACGAGAGCAACTACAACGCCGAGAATATTCAGGTTCTGGAGGGCATGGAGGCGGTGCGCAAGCGTCCTGCGATGTACATCGGGGACACGGGCGAACGCGGGTATCATCATTTGGTGTACGAGGTGGTGGACAACTCCATCGACGAGGCGTTGGCGGGGTATTGTTCGATGATCGACGTGATCATCAACCGGGACGGGTCGCTGACGGTGAAGGACAACGGTCGCGGCATTCCGGTGGACATGCATCCCACGCAGCACCGGCCCGCCATCGAGGTGGTTTTGACGGTACTCCACGCGGGCGGCAAGTTCGACGGCTCCAACTACAAGGTGTCGGGCGGATTGCACGGCGTGGGCGTGAGCTGCGTGAACGCGCTTTCGGACTGGATGAAGGTGGAAGTGAAGCGCGGCGGGAAGGTGCATCACATCGAGTTCAGCCGGGGCCACGTCACGAAGCCCTTGGAGGTGGTGGGCGAATGCGGAGAGGAGACGGGGACGACCGTCACCTTCTTCCCGGACCACACCATCTTCACTTGCCGGGCGTTCAAGTGGGAAATCCTCTGCAACCGGTTGCGGGAGCTCGCGTTCCTCAACAAGGGCGTGACCATCCATTTCCGCGACGACGAGGGCGAGGCGCACCACGAGGAGACGTTCCATTACGAGGGCGGCATCGACGAGT
This sequence comes from Kiritimatiellia bacterium, assembly GCA_017542055.1. GTDB lineage: Bacteria > Verrucomicrobiota > Kiritimatiellia > RFP12 > UBA1067 > UBA1067. Next base: position 36,867 of record JAFXXW010000023.1, on the reverse strand, counting down.
TCATCGAGTATCTCAACGCCAACAAGAAGCCGATCAGCCCCATCATCCATTTCGAGGGCGAGAAGGAGGGCTTGACGGGCATGGTGCAGGCGGAAGTGTCCATGCAGTACACGGAGAGCTACTCAACGCTCGAGCAGACGTACACCAACAACATCCATACGATCGAGGGCGGCACGCATCTGACGGGCTTCAGGACGGCACTCACGCGCACCATCAACAAGTACGGGAGCGACAACAAGCTCATCAAGGAAAAAGACACGATCACCGGCGACGACATGCGCGAAGGCCTCACCGTGATCGTGAGCGTCAAGGTGCCGCAGCCGCAGTTCGAGGGGCAGACCAAGACGAAGCTCGGCAACGGCGAGGTGGAAGGTATCGTGGCGTCGATCGTGTCGGACAGGCTCATGACGTTCTTCGAGGAGAATCCGTCTGTCGCCAAGACGATCATCGAGAAGACGCTTTTGGCCGCGCGGGCGCGCGAGGCGGCGCGGGCGGCCAGGGAGTCGGCGCGCCGCAAGGGCGTGATGGACGGACTCAATCTGCCCGGCAAGCTCAAGGACTGCACCGAACGCGACCCCGCCAAGACCGAACTCTTTCTGGTGGAAGGCGACTCCGCAGGCGGCTCGGCGCAGGTGGGACGCAACCGCGCCACCCAGGCGATTCTGCCTTTGCGCGGCAAGGTGCTCAACGTGGAGAAGGCGCGAATCGACCGGATGCTCGCCAACGCGGAAATCCGGACGCTCATCACCGCCATCGGGTGCGGCTTCGGCGAGGAGTGGGACGTCAGCAAGGCGCGGTACCACAAGATCATCATCATGACCGATGCCGACGTGGACGGTGCGCACATCCGGACGCTGCTTTTGACCTTCTTCTTCCGCAAGATGCCCGAACTCATCGAGAAGGGCTACGTGTATCTGGCGCAGCCTCCGCTTTACAAGGTGGAGCGCAAGAAGAAGAGCGAATACGTGCTTACGGACGGGGAGCTCACGCAGAAGCTCTTGACTTTGGGGGTGGACGACTATCCCGTGACGCTCAAGGACGGAACGAAGCTCGAGCCGGAAAAGACGAAGGAGCTGATGACGCTCCTCGCGGAAATCGAGGCCACCTGCAAGATGCTGGAAGAGCGCGGCTTCGACGCCAAGACGATTCTCGGGGACGAGAACGCGTCCGGCAGCGGCGCGAGCATGCTCAAGAAGGAGTTCAGCGCGCTTTCGGGCTTTGGCTACGAGCCGGACGACTACTTTGGCGGAATGCTCCAGAAGATGCTGGACGAGGTCCGCACGCAGGGCAAGCAGGGTCTCAGCATCTATCGCTTCAAGGGCTTGGGCGAAATGAACGCGGACGAGCTTTACGACACCACGATGAATCCGGAGCGCCGGTTCATGAAGCGGGTGAAGCTGGAAGACGCGGCCGCGGCCGACCGGATGTTCACGCTGCTCATGGGCGACGAAGTGGAACCGCGTCGCAAATTCATCGAAGAAAACTCGCTCAATGTCCGCAATCTCGACTTCTGACCGGGTGCTGGTGCTGGGCGCGGGCGCGAGCGGCAAGGCGGCGGCCAAGCTGCTGGAGGAGTCCGGCAGACAGGTGGATGTGGCCGAGGGGTACGGTCTCGTGGTGGCGAGTCCCGGAATCCGGGTGGTGAGCGAATTGCAGTTGGGGTGCGAGCGGCTCAAGGCGCGCGGGGTAAAACTCCTCGCGGTGACCGGGAGCAAAGGGAAGAGCTCGGTGGTGAAGCTGGTGGCGGACGCCTTGAACGCCAACGGCAAAAAGGCGGTGCCGTGCGGGAATTACGGACTGCCGGTTTGCGCGGTAGGGGAGACGGAATGGGCGGTGGTGGAGGTAAGCTCGTTCCAGCTCGAGACGACGAATCTCCAGCCGGACACGTTCGAGGCGGCAGTGGTGTTGAATCTCCAGGAGGATCATCTGGACCGGCACGGATCGGCCCAAGCGTACCATGCGCTCAAGCGGAGGCTCCTCGCTTTCGCCGCGCGCCAGTACGAAGAGAATCCAGGCGACGAACGGCTAGTGAGCGGCTATTTCGACAACGAAATTTTGCGGGAGAACGCAAAAAAGGCGATTTTCCTCTTGAGGGTCGCAGGGCTGGGCGAGGCGGCGATAGCCCAAGCGTTCGCCGATTTCCGTCCCTTGCCGCATCGAATGGAGCTTGTCGGGGAGTTTGGCGGCGTAAAGGTGGTTGATGACTCGAAAGCGACGAGTATTGCCGCATTATGCGCAGGTATCGCCATGTCGGAAGGCGACGTAAGACTGATCGCGGGCGGACTTTTGAAGGGCGACGAGCCAAGAAATGCAATTCCCCTCTTGACGAAACGGGTCAAAAAAGTGTATATTATAGGTACAGGCGCGGAAAAGTTGGCCGAAGCATGGCGAGGGACGGTGGAATTGGAGCTGTCCGGAACCTTGGAAAAGGCGGTGGCGGACTCGATGCGCGAGGCGGCGAAGGGCGAGACGGTGTTGCTCAGTCCGGGGGCCGCGAGTTTCGATCAATTTAACGGTTTCGAGGAGCGTGGAGAAGTCTTCGCGCGACTCGCAATAAAAGAAGGACAAACGAAATGAACAAGATCGCGTTGGTTGTGGGCGTTGCGGCGGTCGCGACGCTGTCCGGGTGCAAAGATCCCGATTATCTGAAGCCTCACCGTCCTCAGGCGCAGGACGAGGTGAAGCAGGTGGAGGCCACTCCGGAAGCCGAGCAGACCGAAACGGTCGAAGTGGTGGTGGTCGAAGAGGAGCCCAAGTGCACGTGTCCGGCGGGCGCGGTGCACAAGACGCCTTGCAAGTGCGGCGCGGCCGATTGCAAGTGCAAGGTGGAGGCGCCGGCTCCCGTGCAGGAGACCACGCCCTACATCGTGCAGCGCGGCGACACTCTGAGCGGAATTTCCAAGCGCTACAACATCAAGCAGCAGGCCATTCGCGACGCCAACCCCAAGATGAAGGACGACAAGATCCTGTTGGGCGCGACCATCAAGCTTCCGGGCAAGGTGAACGTGGGCGAGCAGAAGAAGCCCGCGATGGCTGCCGCGCCCGCCAAGAAGGGTGGCGAAAAGACGACCGGCAAGAGCTCGCAGGCCACCACCTACACCGGCGAAACCACGACGTACACGGTGCAGGAAGGCGACACGCTCGGCAAGATCGCCTACGGTAACGGCATCAACATCCGCCAGCTCAAGTCGCTCAACGGACTTTCCAGTAACAACATTCGCGTCGGCCAGAAGCTGAAGGTTCCGGCGGCAGGTGCCGTCCAGGAAACCGCTCCCGCACCCCAGCCGGCCGCGACCGAGACTGTTGCCGAGCCCACCCAGCTGACGATCGCGCCGGCCCGTCCGGCAGCGGAAGCTCCGGTCGAAGCGCCGGTAGCGGAAGAAGCGGCTGCTCCGGCGGAAGCGGCGCCCGTGCCCCAGGTGGCCACGATGGACTACACCGTGCAGGAAGGCGACGACATCACCGGCATTTCCATCCAGTATGGCGTGGCGGCGGCCAAGATTCGCGAGCTGAACGGGCTCGAAGAAGGCGACCAGTTGAAGGCGGGCCAGGTGATCAAGCTGCCCGCCGACAACCAGTAACGGAAAGTGCGCAAGGCCGCGCTTTTCTGGTTGGGCCTAGTAGTTGCGTTGTTGGCGACTCTAGGCCTTATCGTTCTCTCATCCGCGGGAGGAGTAAACGCCGCACGCATCCATCACAACCAGTACCACTTTCTGACGAGGCAGTTCGTGTTCTGCGGAGCCGGGGTGGTGCTGGCGCTGCTGGCGGCGAAATTCGATTATCGCAACTGGCGCAAATATCCGGCGTTGGCGGTTATATTCTACCTCGTCATGTGCGGATTGCTGGTGGCGGTGCTGTTCACCCGTCCGATCAACGGGTCGAGCCGGTGGATCAATCTGTCGTTCTTCAATCTGCAGCCGAGCGAACTCGCCAAACTGGCGGCAGTCATCTGCACGGCGGTCTATCTGGACAAGCTCGCCTGGCGGGTGGAGCTCTTCTGGAAGGGCGGCGTGGGGTCGGCCGTCATCTTCGGCATTCTCGCGGCGCTCGTCATGAAAGAGCCGGATTTCGGGTCGACGATGGTCATCGCGGCAGCGGGGTTTCTGGTGATGTTTTTGGCGGGGGTGAGACTGCGCCAGCTCTTCCTCTTTGGCCTTTTGGGCGTGGCGGTAGTGGGGTGGCACGTGGCGCACAATTCCAATCGAATGGCGAGAATTTCGGCGTTCATCGCCACGTCTTCGGAGCAGTCGGGACAGAAGACGGAAGAGCAGATGGACCCGGCCGCGAAAAGGGCGGAGTACCAGTCGCGGCAGAGTCTGGTGGCCATCAAGAACGGAGGAATCGCCGGAGTAGGCTTGGGGCAGTCGATGCAGAAGCAGGCGTATCTGCCCGAGGCGCATACCGACTTCATTTTCGCGATCGGGGCGGAAGAGATGGGGCTCTTGTTTTCGGTGGGGGTGTTGGGTCTTTTCATCGCGTTTTTCGTCTTGTCCACCCATATCGCCGCGCATGCGCCGGATCGTTTCGGGCGGTATCTGGCGGGCGGAATGGCGTTTATCATTTTCTTCCAGGCGATGTTCAATCTGGGGGTGGTGTGCCGGGCGCTACCGACCAAAGGAATGGCGCTACCTTTTTTCAGCTACGGGGGCACCAACATGCTGAGCGCGTTTTTTGCGGTAGGGACGATTTTCTCGGTGGGCCTCAGGGCCGTCAAGGAGCAGAAGTAAAATGGACGCTCCTCCCAGTCTCAGCGTAAGCGAACTCACGCAGCGGATCAAGGGTCTGCTGGAGGGCAGCTTCCCGAGCGTGGACGTGGACGCGGAGATTTCGGGCTGGAAGGTGTATCCGTCGGGTCATGCCTATTTCACGCTCAAGGACGAAGGCGCGCAGATCGGGGCGGTGATGTTTGCGGGGGCGCTGTCGGCGTGCGCGCAGCGGTCGCTCTTCAAGGACGGCGCCAAAATCAAGGCGCGGGGGTCGGTGGGGGTGTATCCGCCCCGGGGCAACTACCAGTTGGTCGTCCGGCGAATGAAGCTGGTGGGCGAAGGCGATTTGATGCAGAAGTATCTGGAGCTCAAGGCCAAGCTGCAGCAGGAGGGATTGTTCGACGCGGCGAGAAAGCGGAAATTGCCGTATCTGCCGAAGCGGATCGGCATCTGCACGAGCGAGGCGGGAGCGGTGATCCACGATATGGCGCGGGTGCTGACCAGGAGATTTCCGTATTTGCAGATCCGGCTCTTTCCGTGCGTGGTGCAGGGCGAAGAGGCGCCGGCGAGCGTGATGAAGGCGCTAAAGTATTTCAATACGGAATGGAGACCGGATTTGATCGTGGTGGCGCGAGGGGGCGGGAGTTTCGAAGACCTCTTCTGCTTCAACGACGAGGCGCTCGTAAGGGCGGTGGCGGGTAGCGAAGTTCCGGTAGTGGCGGCCATCGGTCACGAAAGCGATTTCACTTTGACGGAGCTTGCGGCCGATCTGCGGGCCGGGACGCCTTCCATCGCGGCCGAGATGTCGGTGCCGGAATACGTCAAGGAGCGGGACCGGCTGTCGCGCTATTCCGCGTTGATGCGTAGCGCGGTAGTGTCGAAGGGCGAATGGTTCGCCCAACGGCTCGATCACTTGTCGGATACGCTTGCCTCGGCGCTCGCGCTGTACGGCGAACGCGTGGGGAGGCGACTGGAAAAGGTTTCCACCCGGCTGAATCTCTTGTCGCCTTACGCGGTGCTGGACCGGGGGTATGCGATAGTGACCAGGGAAAGCGGCGAGGTGGTGAAGGAGGCGCAGGCGGTAGCGTCGGGCGAGGTGCTGGGCATCCGGCTGGGGCAGGGCGAACTTAAGGCGGTGGCGCAGAAATGAAGCGGGTTTTGGATATCGCGCTCGCGTTGTTGGGCTTGCCGGTGTGGCTGCCGGTGCTGCTCGTTGGCATGGCGATCGTGGCGCTCACGATGGGTCGGCCCGTTTTTTACGTGTCCGAGCGGGCCGGGAAGGGCGGCAAGGCGTTCCGGTTCTGGAAACTGCGGACGATGCGGGAAGGCGAGGGAGCGGACGAGGCGCGGCTCACGGCGACAGGGAAGTGGCTGCGCAAATTCTCGATCGACGAACTGCCGCAACTCTTCCTCGTGTTGGCCGGAAGAATGAGTCTCGTGGGGCCAAGGCCTTTGCCGGTCAAGTATCTTACGCGCTACAGCGCGGAGCAGGCGATTCGGCACCAGGTGCTGCCGGGCATCACCGGATGGGCGCAGGTGAACGGTCGCAACGCGCTATCGTGGGAGCGGAAATTCGAGCTGGACGCCTGGTACGTGCGGAACCGGAGTCTTAAACTGGACCTCAAGATTCTGGCGATGACGATCGGGAAAATGTTCGATTTTTCGGGAATCAACCATGAAGGATGCGCGACGATGACGGAATTCGAGGGGACGGAAAAGAAGCGCGGAAAATTCGTGACGTTCGAGGGCGGCGAGGGCTGCGGAAAGTCCACCCAGATCAAGCGATTGGCGGCGCGGCTGGCGGAAAAGGGCATCGAGACGGTGCTTACCCGGGAACCGGGCGGAACCGTGCTCAACGAACGCATTCGCACCCTGATCAAGGACCAGTTGGAAGAAGCTCCGGTGGACAAGTGCGAGCTGTTGCTCTTTCTGGCGGCGCGGGCGCAGTTGGTGGAGAAGGTGATTAGGCCGGCTTTGGCGTCGGGCAAGTGGGTGGTGAGCGATCGCTTCAGCGATTCCACGATGGCCTATCAGGGGTATGGCCGGGGAATGGACTTGGGAACGGTGGAGCTCATGAATTCTTTCGCTTGCGGAGGACTGGAGCCGGATTTGACTTTGCTGCTCGATTTGCCGGAGGAGACGGCGCGGGCAAGGATGCGCCAGCGGGAGGCGCAGACGGCCACGAGCGCGGACCGGATCGAGCAGGCGGGGCGCGAGTTCCATGCCCGGCTGAGAGCAGGATTTTTGGCCATGCAAAAGGCGGAGCCCGGACGCATCAAACTGGTGGACGCGTCGGGCACGGTAGACGAGGTGGAAACGGAGATATGGAAGTCGGTAGCGCCTATAGTTTGATTTCCCGCGCCATCGAGTGCGGCAAGGCGGCCACCGGCTATCTGATCGTCGGGGACGTGCGCGGCAACGCGTCGGAACTGGCGGAGCTCGTTTTGCGGAAACTGTTTCCGGGCGCGGTCGAACAGGTGGCGAATCGCACCCATCCGGACATCGTGTGGCTGGAGCCGGAAGGGAAGTCTCGCATCATCAAGGTGGAGAGCGTGCGCGAGCGGTTGGTGGAGCCGATGAACGCCACGAGCTTCAGCGGAGGCTGGAAGGCGGGGGTGGTGTGCGGGGCGGACCGCATGCGCGAAGAGGCGGCCAATGCGTTTCTGAAGACGCTCGAAGAGCCGACGCCCAAGACGATGTTCCTCTTGCTGACGGACGCGCCGGATGCGATATTGCCCACGATCGTATCGCGCACGCAACGGATCGAGTTGGCGGTGACGGGGGAGTTTCTGGACCGGGACACGATGGAAGACATCGTCCAGATGGTGCGGGAGAAGGACATTTACGGTTTGGTGGCGATGATGAAGTCGCTCAAGGAATCGGAAGCGCAGGAGAACGAGGCCTTGGCGCGCAAGGCGTTTTTCGGGACGATCATGCGCGAAGTGCGCGGTTGGATGGTTGGCGGCAAGCTGGACGATTTCGTCGCGTTCAGGAACGTGGAGGCGGTAGAAGCCGCATACCGGCAGAGCGAACGGATGATCGGCGAAGAGGCGGTAATCTCCCAAATGATGGACAGGTTGAAATGCGACTGAGTCTTTCCACCAACTGGTTCAAACGCGAGACGAGCGTGGCGGAACGGATCGACCGGGCCTTGGCGCTGGGATTCGGCGAGCTGGAGCTGGGGTACAGCACGACCTCGGAGGAGGCGGAAGAGTATCTGCGGCTGGCGGGGAAGATCGCGATCGGGAGCGTGCATTCGTTCTGTCCGGTGCCGATTTCCGCGCCGGGGGGCCATCCGGAGCTGTATACGATAGCGAGTTTGAACCGGGATGCGCGGGCGATCGCCAAAGTGAACATCGTCAAGAACGTGGAGTTTGCGCGGAGGATGGGGGCGGACACGGTGGTGCTGCACGCGGGGAGGGTTTTTTCGGACGGGTTCTTCCCTTGGAGTAACCGGGTCAAGGCGCGGCGCAAGCACGGAAAGAAGATGATGGAGGCGGTGTTGCCGGAGCTGGAGGAGATCGTGAAGGCGCTCGAGGAGAATAAAGTTACTTTGGGGCTCGAAAACATGCCGTATCTGGAAGGGTTCCCGATGGCGGAGGAGTGGCCGGAGCTGGCGAAGTTTTCCCCTTGGATCAAGCCTTGGTTCGACACGGGGCATTGGCGCGTCCAGGAGTGCAACCGGTGGACGGGTCGGTTTCTCGATTCGCCCTACAGCAAGTTGGAGTTCGCGGGGATGCACCTCAACGACGTGAAAGATTTCAACGACGACCATTTTGCGCCGGGAGGCGGCAAGGTGGATTTCAAAGAACTGTCCGACATGATGAAAAAGGTGCCGCATGTGGTATTCGAGCCGAAGAGCCACGTGAGCGAGGCAGAATTGAAGAAAGGCGTGGAAATCATCCATGACGCAATATCCTAATCCGGGCGATTTTCTGCTCAAGTGGTGCGGCGACACGTTGAAGGTGTCGCTCACGCTGCCGTATCCGCGCAACGGAAGGGCGGCGTTCAGGTGCAATCTCGGGAACGCCAAAGTGCGCCGCGCGGAGATCATCGCCGAAACCGAACGCGGGGAAGTGCCGCTGGCCAAGGCGTGGACCGACATTCCCATGCCGCAGACCGGAGTCAACACCTACGAGGTGGAGATCCCGCTCAACGAAGTGGGTATTTTTTCGGGCAAGGCGTGCTTTTTCGCCGACGGGTCCAATGTGCCCGAGTGGCCGGACGGCACCAATTTCCACATCAAGGTGGAGCCCAAGGAAATCCGCAAGAACAATTCCATCTACACCGTCTTTCCCCGCCAGTTCGGCTCGTTCCGCGAAATCGTGCGGAGGCTGCCGCACATCATGGACCGGATGGGTTTCCGCATCATTCAGACGTTGCCGCCTTTCCCCGTGCCCACCACTTACGCGGTGATGGGCGAATACGGCTGTCCGTTCGCCGCGCTCGATTTCTTTTCGGTCGATCCGGCGATGGCGGAATTCGACGAATACGCCACTCCGCTGGACCAGTTTCTGGAACTGGTGGACGCGGTCCATGCGCGGAAGGGTCTCTTCTTCGTGGATTTGCCGGCCAACCATACCGGGTGGGCGTCCACGCTGCAGACGCACCATCCCGACTGGTTCCATCGCGCCAAGGACGGCAAGTTCGTAAGTCCGGGCGCGTGGGGGGTGGTCTGGTCGGATCTGGTGGAGCTGGACTACTCCAATCCGGAGCTGCGGGCCTATATGGCCGACGTGTTTCTCTTCTGGTGCCGCAACGGGGTGGACGGTTTCCGGTGCGACGCGGGCTACATGATTCCCCTCAAGACCTGGGAATATATCGTGGCGCGGGTGCGCGAGGAATATCCCGACACCGTTTTCATGCTGGAGGGTCTGGGTGGCGACTTGCAGGTTACGGACGCGCTGCTGGCGGAGGCCAATCTCGACTGGGCGTATTCGGAAATCTTCCAGACGTACGATAGGGGGCAGTTCGAGTGGTATCTGCCGCAGGCGATCGCCCGGAGCGAAAAGTACGGCACGCTCGTGCATTTCGCGGAGACGCACGACAACGACCGGCTGGCCAAAGGCGGAGAAACGTACGCCAAAATGCGCGTGCAGCTGGCGGCGCTTTTGAGTTGGCAGGGGGCGTGGGGAATCGCCAACGGCGTGGAGTGGTTTTGCCGGGAGAAGATCGACGTTCACGGCAAGAACGACCTCAACTGGGGCGCCCAGGACAACATGGTGGACCTCATCGCCAAGCTCAACCATATTCTCGACACGAATCCCGCGTTTTCCGGCGCGAGCCATCTGGAAGTGGTCACGCGCGGCGAAGGCAACACGTTGGCGGTGATTCGAAACGGCGTGCTCATTCTGGCCAATCTCGACACCGGAGCTCCGGCGCGGATCCAATGGGACGAGAGCAAGTTCGCCCATGACGAGGCGTTCGATATCCTGTCCGAGCGCAAAACGGAGCTGAAGGGAAGCTTGGCGCTGAAGCCGGGCGAAGTGAAATGCCTGGCGCCGATGGAACAGGCTAAGGCGGAAGCGGCAGCCGGGCCGGAACCGGTCGGGACCGCTCGCGCGGCCAAATTCCATTGGCAATTCCCGCGCGACGTCAACCGCGACGTTTGCGTGCCGGAGGAAGAGCTGGTGGAGATAAGCGCGCCGTACCATTTCCGGGTGCGGCTGGTGGATCCCGAAACCGGCAAGACCATCCGGGTGCAGCGCAGCGTGGACAACAAGGTGGTGTTCGACGCGCCGCACTATCACGGAAACGGGACGCGTTCCCGCGAATTGACGCTCGCGATGATCGTCTACACGCCCGGCAAATCCACCCGCACGAAGTCGCGCTTTTTGATTCCGCCCACCGCGACCAAGGCCAAGGCCCAGCTGTCGCTTTCGGGGGCGGAGATCAGGAAGAATCCGGAGTTTAGGACGGTGCTTTCCAACGGCGCCGGAGCCGCGAGCCAGCTTCGTGTCGGCTGGGGCGAATTGAGGTCGCAATACGACGCGATTCTGGCGGCCAATCCCAACCCCAACGTGCCGAGCGACCGGATCAATCTCTGGACGCGCACCCGTTGCTGGTTGCAGCGCGAAGGCTATACGCGCGAGTTCGACAAGCACTGCCAGACCAAGTTCACGGCCGATCCGGCCGGAAGGGCGGCCAAGTGGGACTTTACGGTTCCCTGCGGCATGGGCAAGGAGGCGGCTTTCAGTTTCGAAGTGTCGCTCGGCCCCGACATCAACGCCGCGCGGATCAAGGTGTCGCGCGTCGACGCCGGCCATCTGGACGTGGGCGACCAGGTGCGGTTGGTGTTCCGGCCCGATATCGAGTGGCGCAGTTTCCATTCCACCACCAAAGCGTACGCGGGACTGGAGGAACTATTCCCCCGGCGCACCGTGCACATGGAGGACGGATTTTCGTTCAGGCCGTACGACGACGTGTTCCGGTTGTGCGTGGTCAACGGCGCCTACCATCACGAGCCGCAGTGGACGTACAACGTGGACCATAGCGAGGAAGCGGCGCGCGGACAGGAGGGCGCCGGCGATCTTTACAGTCCCGGCTGGGTCAGCGCGGACTTGAAAGTGGGCGACACGATGGAGCTGATCGGCGTCATGAATCCCATGAACATCCCGTCGCTCATCAATTTTCCGTCCATGCCCGACACGCCCGAGACGACCACTTTCGGAACGGCGTTGCGTCAGGCGTTGGAACTATACATCGTCAAACGCGATGACCTCAAGACCGTGATCGCGGGCTATCCCTGGTTCCTCGATTGGGGACGCGACACTTTCATCTTCATGCGCGGGATGATCGCGGCCGGAATGATCGAGGACTGCGTCAAGATCCTGAAGGCCTTTGCGGCGTTCGAGGAGAACGGGACGCTGCCCAACATCATCTACGGCAACACGGCCGGCAATCGCGACACCACCGACGCGCAATTGTGGTTTGTCCACTGCGTCAACGAGCTGGACAAGCTGGGGGTGGACGTGTCCGGGCTTAAGCCAACCTGCGAAAACATCGTCGCCTGCTACAAGTCGGGCACGCCCAACGGCATCCACATGGATCCCGATTCGGGTCTCGTGTGGAGTCCTTCGCATTTCACCTGGATGGACACCAATTATCCCGCCTGCACGCCGAGGGTGGGGTATCCGGTGGAGATCCAGGCATTGTGGATCAGCGCGCTCCATTTCGTGGGGCAGCACGATTTGGCGAACATGGCCGCGAAGTCGGTGGAGAAGTATTTCAAATGGGAGCACGGCTATCGCGACTGTTTGGCGGCGCCCGGCGGCGAGAGCGCCCGCAACGCCATCCCCGAGGACACCATCCGGCCCAACCAGCTATTTCTCGTCACGTTGGGGATCTGCAAGGACCCGTCGATTCTGCAGGCGACCGAAGAGTTGCTGGTGCCGGGCGGGGTGCGATCGCTCAATGCCGGACACCCGCTCTATCGCGGACGCTACGAGGGCGACGAAGACACCTGCCGCAAGCCGGCCTACCACAACGGAACCGTGTGGGCGTGGCCGTTCCCGCTGTATGCGGAGGCGATGGCCGAAATCGATCCCCGGAAGAAAAGGTCGGGACTGTCGCTCTTGGCCACGGCGGTGGAGAGTCTCAATCTGGGCTGCGTGGGCCATCTGAGCGAGGTGGCCGACGGCGACGCTCCGCATGCGCAGAAGGGGTGCACCGCGCAAGCCTGGAGCGATTCGGAATTTTTGCGAGTTTGGTTGAAATTGGGAGGAAAATGACATGCACGGCAAACCTACTAGACGGCAGGCGCGCGAATGGGCGGTCCAGATGCTCGCCGCGGCCGACCTCAATCCGCCGGAGAACCTGAACGAGTTCATCGACAGCGAATGGGAACTGATCGCGAGCGCCGATACCGACGGTCTCATCTCCATGAATCTGGCTGCGGTAAGGCAGCTCAAGGAATTCACCGAAGAGCGGGTGGCGGGGGTTTTGAAGACGCGCGACGAACTGGACGAAATCATCAAGCCGCTATTGGACGGATGGGAACTGCACCGGCTGGGCACGGTGGAGCGTTCGGTCTTGCGCATGGGGATTTGGGAAATCAAGTATAGCGACGTTCCCGCGCCGGTGGTGATCAACGAGGCGGTGGACTTGGCGAACTGGTTCTCTTCTCCCAAATCGAGGGCGCTCGTAAATGGAATTCTCGACCGCTACGCTAAATCGCGCGCTTGAGTTGGCGCGTCGGGGCGAGGGTCATACGCGACCCAATCCGCCGGTGGGAGCCATGCTGTTCACCGCCCGGGGCAAGTGCATCGGCGAGGGGTATCATCACCGGGCGGGCGAGAACCATGCGGAAGTGGAGGCGATCGCCGACCGGCAACGTCGCTTTCCCAAATGCCGCCCCGACACTTTGCTGGTTACTTTGGAGCCGTGTTCCAAGCCGGGCAGGGTGGGCGCCTGCACCGATGCGATCATCCGCTCGGGCATCAAGCACGTGACATATCTTTGCACCGATCCCAATCCCAAGAACCGCAACCGGGCGCGCAGGGTGCTGGCCGCTTGCGGCATCTCCTGCGACCATTTGCCGTGCATCGAGGCGGAGGAGCTGATCAAGCCGTTCGCCAAGCGGGTGAAGACGGGACTGCCGTACGTGACCGTCAAGCTGGCGATGACGTTGGACGGCAAGTTCGCGGACAATTGGGGCGACGGCAAGTGGATCAGCAGCGAGGAGTCGCGAGTGGTCACCGGACGTTTGCGCGAAAGGGTGGATGCTATCATGGTGGGGGCGGAAACGGTGCGCAAAGACGATCCTTCGCTGTTGTCGCACGGCAAGCCCAATCCGGATCTCGTGCGGGTGGTGGTGTCACGGTCGGGCAAATTGCCGAAAAAGGCCCAAGTGTTCGCGGACGGGCAGAACCAGACGTTGGTCTTCGACGATCCCCGGGTGGCGCTGACGGAATTGGGCAAGGCCGGCTTCAACCACGTGTTGTGCGAAGGCGGGGCGGGCCTGGCGACCAGTCTGGTGGAGCAGGGTCTGGTGGACGAGTGGCTAACCGTTTTGTGTCCCAAAGTGATCGGCAATCGCCACATTCGCGACGCCGCCTTGCTGGGCGCGGGCAAACTAAAGGATCTGCATATATGTTTACGGGCATAATCCAGAAAATCGGAACCGTGAAGCGCGTCAGCCGGGGCGCGGGGCTGGTGCTCGAGATCGCGTTCGAGCCTTGGGCCAAACCGTTGGAGGCGGGAGAGTCGATCGCGGTCAACGGAGTTTGTCTGACGGTTGCGCGCTTTTCGGTCGACCGGTTTACGGCCGACGTGCTGAAGGAGACCGAGGAGCGGACTGGCTTGGGCGAGTTGTTGCCGGGGGAGAAGGTCAATCTGGAACGGGCGTTGCGCGCCGGCGATGCGATGGGCGGCCACATCGTGCAGGGGCATGTGGATTCGCGGGGGACTTTGGTGGCCAAGGAGCCTCGCGGGCGGGATTTCCGGCTCAAGGTGCGGTGCGGACGGGTATTGGCGGCGCAATCGGTGTTGAAGGGCTCCATCGCGATCGACGGCGTATCGCTGACCATAACCGAAATCGGCGACGATTGGCTTTGCGTGGACGCGATTCCTACCACTTTGTCCGAAACCGTGCTGGGGTTGAGGCGAATCGGCGACCGGGTGAATCTGGAGGGTGACGTGCTGGGGAAGTACTTGGCCCGGAAAGTTTCCGGCGGGCTGACCGAAGAGGCGCTGGCGGCGGCCGGCTTTATCGTCTGAAGGCGCAAAAAGTTGGTTTTCCCTATTGAAAATCGCGCCAAAATATGATATAATACTAAAAAACACGGGCCTGTAGCTCATCTGGACAGAGCAACTGCCTTCTAAGCAGTGGGTAGTGGGTTCGAGTCCCGCCAGGCCCGCCATGTTCGATTGCGAGAAAAATGAGAGAAGTGCGCACAACCGACGCGTTGAACGAAAGGACGGCGTTCGAGAACAAGTTGAGGCCGAAGGATTTCGAGGGCTTTGTGGGCCAGTCGAAGATTCGCGAACGGCTGATGCTGGCGGTGCATGCCGCCAAAGAGCGCGGAGAGTCGCTCGATCACGTGCTTTTTTCCGGTCCGCCCGGCTTGGGCAAAACCACGCTCTCCTTCATTCTGGGCGAGGCGATGGGGGTGAACGTGAAGACCACCTCGGGACCGGTGATTTCCAAGCCGGGAGATCTGGCGGGGCTCTTGACCTCGCTCGAGCCGGGCGATATCGTGTTTATCGACGAGATCCATCGCATGGCCAAGACGGTGGAGGAATATCTCTATTCGGCGATGGAAGACTATACGATCGATATCATGATCGACCAAGGGCCGAACGCGAGGTCGGTGCGGTTGGAGTTGCCGCGTTTCACTTTGGTGGGGGCCACCACGCGGATCGGGCTCATCGCCGCGCCGCTAAGGGCGCGGTTCGGTCTCGTGAACCGTCTTTCCTACTACGAGGCGCCGGAACTGGCGGAGATCGTTCGACGTTCGGCCGGTCGGCTGGGAGTGGACGTGGACGATGCGGGCTGTCTGGAAATCGCCGCCCGGTCGCGCGGCACTCCGCGCATCGCCAACAATCTGCTACGTCGCGTACGGGATTACGCCCAGGTCAAGGCGGGAAATTTCATTTCGGGCGAAGTGGCTCGCGAGGCGTTGTCGATGCTGGAGATCGATCCGCACGGGCTCGACGAGATGGACCGCAACATCCTCGAGACGATTTGCGTCAAATTCGGGGGCGGGCCGGTGGGACTTTCCACCATCGCGGTGTCGGTTGGCGAAGAGCCCGACACCATCGAAGAAGCTTACGAACCCTTCCTGATCATGGAAGGATACCTTGAAAGAACACCAAAGGGACGGGTGGCCACGCCGCTCGCCTACGAAAGGATGGGCATCAGCAAATGAGCGACAAGTGGGAATATCTCGACGAGGCCATGACTGCCTCCAGCCGCAACACCATCAAGGAACTTTTCGCGCAGGATCCCGATCGGGCCAAGAAGTTTTCGCTGTCGGCCGCGGGGTGGTTCCTCGACTACTCCAAGAACCGCATCGACCGCAAGACCATGAACGCGCTCGTGAAGCTGGCGGAGGCGTCCGACCTCCGGACCGAAATCGAGAAGATGTTCACGGGAGAAAAGATCAACGTCACCGAGAATCGCGCGGTGTTGCATACGGCGCTCCGGAATTGCGACCCCGACGCCAAGGTGCTGGTGGACGGCAAGGATGTGATGCCCGACGTGCGTGCGGTATTGGAGCAGATGGGCGTTTTCGCCGAAAAGGTGCGCAAGGGGGTTTGGCGCGGACATACGGGCAAGAAAATCCGCTATGTGGTCAATATCGGCATCGGCGGGTCGGATTTGGGCCCGGTCATGGCCAATATAGCGCTTACGCCGTATTCCAAGCGCAGTCTCAAGTTCTTCTTCGTCTCGAACGTGGATTCCACGCATCTCGCCGAGACCTTGCGCAGCGTAAAGGCGGCCGAGACTTTGTTCATCGTGGCCTCCAAGACGTTCACCACGCAGGAGACGATGTCCAACGCGGAAGCGGCCAAGGCGTGGCTGGTGGATAAGCTGGGGAGCAAGGACGCGGTGGCCAAGCATTTCGTGGCGGTATCCACTGCGGCCAAGGAAGTCGCCGAGTTCGGAATCGACACCGCCAACATGTTCGGTTTCTGGGATTGGGTGGGAGGCCGGTATTCGCTGCCTTCCGCCATCGGGCTTTCGCTTATGATCGCCATCGGGCCGGCCAACTACCGTAAGTTCCTGCGCGGATACTGGAAGATGGACTGCCACTTCCGCACCGCGCCTTTCGGCAAGAACATGCCGGTGGTGTTGGCCTTGCTGGGAATCCTCTATTCGAACGGCTACGGGGCGGAGTCGTACTGCGTGTTGCCGTACGACCAGTATCTTTCGCGCTTCCCGGCCTATCTGCAGCAGATGGACATGGAGTCGAACGGCAAGAGCGTGGACAAGGACGGCAAGCCGGTAGAGTGCGTGACCGGACCCATCGAATGGGGCGAGCCCGGCACGAACGGACAGCATTCCTTCTATCAGCTCATCCATCAAGGTACGCATCTCATCCCGTGCGATTTCATCGGTTGTTGCCAGACGCACAACCCGATATCCGATCTGCACGACAAGTTGATGGCCAACCTCTTCGCCCAGACCGAGGCGTTGGCGTTCGGCAAGACGGAGGAAGAGTGTCGCGCGGAAGGGGTGCCGGAGAGTCTGGTGCCGTTCAAGACGTTCGAGGGCAACAAGCCCACGAATACGCTATTGTGCGACAAGCTTACGCCGGAGACTTTGGGCGCGCTCATCGCGCTCTATGAGCACAAGGTGTTCGTGCAGGGCGTGATTTTCAACGTCTACAGCTACGACCAGTGGGGCGTGCAGCTGGGCAAGGTGCTGGCTAAGGGCGTGCTGAAGGACCTCACGGCCGAAAAGCCTTCCGGCCGACACGACGCTTCCACCAACCAGCTCATCGCGCGCTACCGCAAGGCGCTGGGCCGGTAAATGAAGTTGGGGATTTTCGGCGGCAGTTTCAATCCCGTCCACGCCGGACACGTGGGACTGGCCGAGCGGGCCATCGCGGAGTTGGGGCTGGACAAGTTGCTGGCGGTTCCCGCCGCCTGCAATCCGTTCAAAGCCGGCCAGCCCGGATTTTTCGACGACGAAACGCGGCTGAGACTGGTGCGCAAGGCTTTTGCCGGAAATCCCAAGGTGGTGGTGGACGAGCGCGAAATCCGGAAGGGCGGCGTTTCCTACGCCATTGATACCGTGCGTGAAGTCAAGGCGGAAAATCCGGATGCGGAACTCTTTTTCATCATCGGCGAAGATTCGGTGGCTGGCTTGCCGAAATGGAAGGACTATCCGGAACTGGTCAAGCTTTGCCGGTTTGTCGCCTATCCCCGGACGCGCGAATCTTCCACCGAAATCCGCAGGCGACTCGAAGCCGGCGAAAGCGTGGCGGATATGATCCCGGAAAATTTCAAGGAGTGACGAGATGGACAAAAGCAGCGTGAATTGGCCGATGGCGATCGGAGTGAGTTTGGCGATCCATGTGGTTATCGTTGGCGGCATGTTCATGACTTCGACGCCGCAGGAGCCGGACGGCGCGGAAGCGCCGGTGCCGGCAACCCCGGTCAAACCGCCAATCCCGGAGAATGCGGCCAAACCGGAGAATCCGGTCAAGCCGGCAACCCCCGAAATCCCGAAAAAGCCGGAAGCTCCGGTCAAGCCGGAAGTCGCTGCCGATTCGGCGAAACCCCAGGTTCCGGCCGTTCCGGTCAAGCCGGCCAAGCCGGAAACCGCTTTGGCCGACTACGATGAATACACGGTCAAGAGCGGCGACAATCTTACCGCCATCGCCAAGAAGTTCAACACCAATTTCACGGAACTCGCCGCCCTCAACCAGAAGAGCGTCAAGCAGCTTTCGGCATTGCGCATAGGGCAGGTGATCAAGGTCCCCAAACCCCTCGAGAACCGATAAATGAATCCGACAATCGTCGCGCGGATCGCCCCGGAAGTCGGCGTCTCCGCCAAACAGGTTTCCGCCGTAGTCAAGTTGCTGGAAGAAGGCAGCACCATTCCGTTCATCGCGCGCTATCGCAAAGAGGCGCACGGCAATCTGGACGAGGTGGCGATCGGCAAAATCCAGGAGCGGCTGGCGTACCACACCGAACTCGAGGAGCGGAAAAAGACCGTTCTCGAGTCGATCGAAAGCCAGGGGAAGCTAACCGAAGAGTTGCGGGCCAAAATTCTCGCCTGCGTGCAGAAGTCGGCGCTGGAGGATCTCTACCAGCCTTACAAACCCAAGCGCCGCACCCGCGCCCAAGTGGCCAAAGAGGCGGGGTTGGGGCCGCTGGCGGACGACATCTGGAACGGCAAGCGGGTGACGGCGTCAGACGAGGAATTGCAGGGTGCGCGCGATATTCTGGCCGAACGCATCGCCGACATGGCGGAGGTGCGCGGTTTCGTCCGCAATGTCTACGCCAACAAGAGCATCGTGAAAAGCGAGGTGGCGAGCCCGCGCCCGGCCGAACCCACCAAGTTCGAGCAGTACTACGATTTTTCCGAACCAATCGCCACCATACCTTCGCACCGCTATCTGGCCATCCGGCGCGGACAGAAAGAAGGGGTGCTGTGGGTCAAATACATGGTCGATCGCGAATATGTGATCGACGGCATCATCGGGCTGTTGAAGCGCGACGGGCGCGACATCCGGCTGGCGGCGGAAGACGCGTTCAAGCGATTGCTCGCCCCTTCGTGCGAGTTGGACGTCACCGTCGAAAAGAAGATGGAGGCAGATCGTCAGGCGGTGGAAGTGTTTGCGGAGAATCTGCGCCACCTTTTATTGGCCGCGCCGTTGGGCGAAAAGGCGGTGCTGGCCATCGATCCGGGAATCCGCACCGGCTGCAAGCTGGCCATGCTGGGCGCTACGGGCAAGTATCTGGGCAATACCGTCATCTATCCCATGCAGAAGCCGGCCGAAGCGGAAAAGGCCATCGCACTCATCGTCTACAAATACAAGGCGGAGGCCATCGCGGTAGGCAACGGCACCGCCGGCCGCGAGACGGAAAGTTTCGTCAAGGCGACGCTCAAGAAACTGCATGCCCAACATCCGGAAGTTCCCATACCCATAGTGGTGTCGGTTTCCGAATCGGGCGCGTCGGTGTATTCCGCGTCTGAAATCGCCCGCAAGGAATTTCCGGAGCTCGACCTTACGGTGCGCGGCGCCATTTCCATCGGTCGACGGTTGCAGGATCCCTTGGCGGAGCTGGTCAAGATCGACCCCAAGGCGATCGGCGTGGGGCAATATCAGCATGACGTGCACCAGCCGCTGTTGTCCGCCAAGCTCGACGAGGTGGTGGTGAGCTGCGTGAACGGCGTGGGCGTGGAGCTCAATACCGCCAGCGCTCCCTTGCTGGAGCGCGTGTCCGGCGTGGGCTCGTCGCTGGCCAAAGCCATCGTGGCCTGGCGCGACGAGCACGGCAAGTTCCGGTCGCGCGAGGATTTGAAGTCGGTCAAGGGTCTTGGCGACAAGGCGTTCGAGCAGTGTGCCGGCTTCTTGCGCATCCGTGACGCCGCCAATCCGCTGGACGCTTCGGCCGTGCATCCCGAACGCTATGCGCTCGTCGAACGGATGGCGGCCGACATCGGCACCTCCGTGCGCGACCTGGTGGGCAACCGGGCCGAAGCAGGGCGCATCGACATCCGCAAATACATCACGCCGGAAGTGGGCGAGCCTACGCTCAAGGATATCGTGGCCGAGCTCGTGCGCCCGGGTCGCGACCCTCGCGCGGAATTCGAGCCGCCAAAGTTCCGCGATGACGTGACCAAAATCGAAGACGTGCACGAGGGCATGAAGCTCGAGGGGGTGGTGACCAACGTCACCAAGTTCGGCGCGTTCGTGGATATCGGAGTCCATCAGGACGGACTCGTGCATCTCTCGGAATTGAGCGACAGTTTCGTCACCGATCCGGCAAGCGTGGTCAAGGCGGGCGATCGTCTGCAACTTACGGTGATCGGCGTGGATCTGGCGCGCGGACGCATATCCTTGAGCGCCAAGCGCAAGCCGTCTTTCGCGACTCGCGGCGGAAGCTCCGTCGCCTCCGCCAAGGCGCCGCGCCGCGATTATTCCACCTCGGGTTTTTCGATCAATCCTTTCGCCGGACTGTAATATTTTCCGGCTGCATATATACAAGAAGCGCGCCGTCTCTTGGTAACGGCGCGCTTCTTGCTTGCTTGCGCACGAAGTGTGTGCTTACTTCTTGGCAGCTTTCTTGGCCGGAGCCTTCTTGGCGGGCGCGGGCTTCTTGGCCGGAGCCTTCTTGGCAGGCGCGGGCTTCTTGGCCGGAGCCTTCTTGGCGGGCGCGGCAACCTTCACCGGCTTCTTGGCGGGCGCAGGCTTTTTGGCCGGAGCCTTCTTGGCGGGCGCGGGCTTTTTGGCCGGAGCCTTCTTGGCGGGCGCGGGCTTCTTGGCAGGGGCTTTCTTGGTTGTAGCCATTTGTTTGATCTCCATTTGGTTAAGAGCTTGGCCGCACACTCGCGCAACTTTCGCCCTTTACGCTGTATATTATATCATAAATCCACTATCGAATGCAAGAAGAATTTTAATTGCGATGCAAATTTTCCGCTGGACTTGCGGCGCAAAATATGATATAATACTAACCAAAGAACCAGAAAAGGAGCAAACCAATGGCCGAAGAAATCGATCGTGAAGTCGAAGCGCCGGAAGCGGAAATCCGCGACACCGACATTGTATTCGATTGCCCGCAGTGCGGCAAGAGTCTGGTCATCGACTATCGCGGCGCGGGACTTACCATCAATTGCAGCGATTGCGGAACTCCGGTGTTGGTGCCGATTCCCGACGGCATGGATATCAAGGATCTCGATCTCGATTCCGGAGAAATCCTCAAGCAGCTTTTCGCCACGCGCAAGAACTACCAGAAGGTGGAAGTGCAGCTGCAGCAGCTCAAGGTTCGTCTGGCGCAGTTGCAGGAGGCGCTGGGCGTGATGCAGGAAGTGGTGGCGGAAGGGCTCAAGGTTTGACCTCCAAGCGCATCTTCGTCAACGCGTTGACTTTCGCAAGGTTGCCGCTCATCGTCGCATGGATGGTGTTGGCGGTGGTGGCGGAGATTCGCGATTCCCTGCCGCTTGCGGTGCTGGGCGGAGTTTTGATGGGCTTGAGCGGCATTACCGATCTCTTCGACGGACACCTCGCCCGCAAGTGGGGAGTGGTGAGCGAGCTCGGCAAGCTGGCCGATCCCTTGATGGACAAGGTGTTCTATCTCTGCGCGTTCCCCACGCTCGTATGGCTGATCGCGCGGCAGGCGGAAAGCCAGGTGCATGCGGTGATAATGCTCGCGTTCACGGTTCTCTATCTCCTGCGCGACACGTGGGTCACTTTCCTGCGCACGGTAGGATCGGCGCACGGGGCGGATGTGGCCGCGATGTGGCTCGGCAAGGTGCGCACGGCGTTGAGTTTCCCCGGCGCTGGGTTCATCTACGCGTATCTGGCGCTGCATCGTCTGTGCGGTCCGGCCTGGAGCGAAAAATGGCTGTACGCATGCTATGCGGCGGAATTGCTGCTCATCGTCCTTACGCTCTGGAGCCTCGTCACCTACACCCGCGCCTATTCGCCTTATTTGAAAAAGGCACTTGACATTTGACGCAAAATATGAGATAATATCATCAAACCAACAAGGAAACCAACTATCATGAAAAAACTCACCAAAGGATTCACGCTCGTCGAGCTCCTCGTCGTTATCGGCATTCTCGGTATTCTGATGGGCGCTCTCTTCCCGGCAATTTCTTCGGCCATGCTTTCGGCCAACACCTCGGCCATGTCGATGCGCGGACACCGTCTGCACGAGGCCATCACCCAGGTGAATATCGATCGCGAGAGCAAGGGTCTCGCCAGCATCTGGCCCCACCTGAGCGAAGCGGACGGCAAGAGCGACGACTCCGACGATATCGCCGGCAAGACGTTCGGCACCGCCACCGACTACTTCAAGGAACTCTTCGATATGCAGAACTACGGCAGCGAGAACCACGAGCCGTACGTGACGAGCTGCGACCTGAGCGTGCTCTCGGGTTCGGGCGTTCCCGCCTGCACCGGCACCCTCACCAAGAACAATGTGGGTTGGACGATCGCCGGCGGCGTGACTTCGGAAATGGAGGACCTGGTGCCGATCATCGTTTCGCGCAACGTGGACACCTCCGTGTTCCCCACCAGCGCCGGTTCCCACGATATGTCGACCGTCAAGGACAAGCTTTCGCTCGGCAAGACGTACGCCGCGCCCTTCGGCAACAAGGCCTGCATCATCATCCACAAGGGCGGTGCGGCCGAAGTGTACAAGTCCAAGGACGCCAAGGTGTATCTCGTCTACAAGCAGGGCAGCTTCAACGTTCCTGCCGGCGTGACGATGCAGTACCTCGTTCCGTAAGGAATGGTCTGCAAGGTCGCCATAGACCTGGCGCTAGATAGGCTATTCACTTATTCGGTTCCGGGTGATATGGAAAAGAAGTTGGCCATCGGCCAACTTCTTTCTGTTCCGTTCGGGCGCAGGACGGCGCAAGGGTTCGTGCTGGAGCTGGCCGGCGACGAGGCGGCCGGCGACCTTGCCGGCAAACTCAAGCCGGTCGACCGGATATTGGACGAGGTGCCGTTTTTCAGCCCTGCGCTGCTGGAACTTGCGCGCCGGCTCGCCGCCTACATCGCCGCCCCCATCGAAAGCGTGCTCAAGGCAGCGGTGCCGGCGGCCGTGCTGAAACCTGGGGCCCGGCCCAAAGAACTGCTTTTCATCGCTCCAGCCTTGGCGACCGGAGAGGTCAAGATAACCGCCCGGCAACAGTGGATTTACGACCAGATCGTCCGGCTGGGAGGCGGCTGGATGAACCAGCTCTGCGCCGAACTGGACACCACGCCCGCCACGCTCAAGCTGATGGGGCAAAAAGGGCTCCTCCAGATCGCCCCCCGGCAAAAGTTCCGTTCGCCCCTCATGCACAAACGGATTTTGCCGTCGAAACCTTTGTCGCTCAATCCGGAGCAGCAACGCGCGCTGAATCGCGTTTTCGCCCCGGCCAAGAAACCTTTGCTGCTTCACGGCATCACCGGCAGCGGCAAAACCGAGGTTTATCTGCAGGCAATCGCGCACGTCCTCGCTTTGGGACAGGGCGCCATCGTGATGGTGCCGGAAATCGCGCTCACGCCGCAGACGGTGCAACGTTTCGCCTCGCGTTTCGGCGACAAGGTGGCGGTTCTTCACTCGGCGCTTTCGGATGGCGAACGCTACGACGAATGGCACCGTATCCGTTCGGGGAAGGCGCGGGTGGTGGTAGGTCCCCGGAGCGCCGTTTTCGCCCCGGTCGGGAAACTGGGGCTTATCGTGGTGGACGAGGAGCACGAGCAAAGCTACAAGCAGGAGGACAATCCCCGCTACCACGCACGCGACGCCGCCGTGCTGCGCGGATCCATCGAAGGTGCCAAGGTGGTGCTAGGCAGCGCCACGCCCAGCCTGGAAAGCTATCGCAACGCCTTGACCGGCAAATACGACTATGTCGAGCTGTCCGGACGCGCGGGGCCGGGTACTTTGCCGCAGGTTACGCGAATCGATCTGAACGTGCGCGAGGACGGCGAGCAGGGCGGCAGCATCTATTCGCGCGAACTTTTGGAGGCGGTGCGCGATCGGTTGAACCGGGGCGAGCAGACGATTCTTTTTCTCAACCGGCGCGGTTTTTCCCGCAGCGTCACTTGCGAGGATTGCGGAGGAACGGTGGATTGCGACAAGTGCGACCTCCCTTACACCTATCATCGCGCCGACGAGTGTCTCCGGTGCCATTTGTGCGGCAAGTGGATACCGGTGCCCCAAACCTGTCCGCATTGCGGCTCGGCGAGGATCACCTACAAGGGCATCGGCACCCAGCGCGCCGAAGCCGCGCTCTCCAAGTGTTTCCCCAAGGCCCGCATTCTCCGGATGGATGCCGATTCCACCAGTCGCAAAAATTCGCACGACGACATCCTGGGAGCGTTTCGTCGCCACGAGGCGGATATCCTGCTCGGTACGCAGATGATCGCCAAGGGACTCGATTTTCCCAATGTCACCCTGGTGGGCGTGCTCAATGCCGACCAGTCGCTCAACATGCCGGACTTCCGCGCCGCCGAGCGAACCTTCCAGCTTCTGGCGCAAGTGTCGGGTAGGGCCGGTCGCGCCGAATTGCCGGGCGAGGTGATCGTCCAGACGCGCAATCCCAACCATCCTGCCGTCAAGGCGGCGTGTTTCAGCGATTTCAAGTCTTTTGCCCGCGAAGAGCTCAA
Source organism: Kiritimatiellia bacterium (assembly GCA_017542055.1). Classification (GTDB taxonomy): domain Bacteria; phylum Verrucomicrobiota; class Kiritimatiellia; order RFP12; family UBA1067; genus UBA1067. The sequence continues at coordinate 12,380 of JAFXXW010000023.1, read as the reverse complement.
AACCCGCGAGGAGGAGGGACTTCCGCCCTATACGCACCTCTCGGTGGTGCATCTTAAATCGCAGGACCGGGAACTGGCGGAGCGTTGGGCCGCATGCTACGCGGAGGCGCTTGCCAAGGCGCTCAAGACCAGCTCCGTCTCGGAGGCCATGCCCAGTGCGATCGAGCGTACGGACGGGTGGTATCGCTACCAGATCACCGTTTCCGGTCCCTCCATTTCGCCGCTTATAGCGGCCTGGAAGTGGATCCAGAGCGTGCGGCCGGCACCGAAGGCGCTGAAAACGGCTTTGGACGTGGACGCCTACAACTTAATTTAGGCTTGATTTTCCCGCCAAAATATGATATACTATTATCCAACTTTCCAAAAAGGACGACTATGACCGAATACAGCACCGACGACCTTATGATTTTCTCCGGCACCGCCAACCCGCAGTTGGCGGAAAAAGTTGCCGCCTACCTGGGAAAACCGCTAAACTCCATCGACATCCGCCATTTCCCCGACGGCGAAACATTCTGCATCGTGGGCGAGACCGTGCGCGGTCGCGACGTGTTCGTGATCCAGTCCGGTTCTCCCAAGCCGAACGACGCCTATATGGAGCTTTTCATCATGATTGACGCGTTGAAGCGCGGCTCGGCCGCCCGCATCACCGCCGTCCTTCCCTATTACGGCTATGCACGCCAGGACCGCAAGGATCAGCCTCGCGTGCCGATCACCGCGCGCCTTATCGCCAATTTGTTGGAGGCGGCAGGGGCGGACCGCGTGCTGACGATGGATCTCCACGCCAACCAGATACAGGGATTTTTCGATATTCCGCTCGACCATCTCAAGGCCGAACCGGTCATTCTCAAATACATTCGCGACCAGCACTTCGCCAAGCCCATCATCGTGGCTCCCGACACCGGCAGCGCCAAGTCGGCTTTCGGCTATTCGCGCAAGCTGGGTACCGGCCTTGCCATCGTGGCCAAACAGCGCACCGGCGATTCGACGGTCGACGCGTTCAGCGTGGTGGGTGACGTGCGCGATTGCGATGTCATCATGATCGACGACATGACGGCTACGGGCGGAACTTTGTCCGCTGCCGCCAAGATGTGCCTGGAGCATGGCGCCAAGAGCGTGCACGCTTTCGTCAGCCATTTCCCGCTCACCGAAAAGGGTATGGAGCGGCTTATGGCCGAAAACCAGCTGTCCGAACTCGTGGTCACCGACACCATCCCGCTGCGCGACGATTTCGACACCTCCAAGCTGCCGTTCAAGCTTACCCGGCTTTCCATCGCGCCCTTGATCGGCGAGGCCATCAAGCGCATCCATTCCAACGACAGCGTGAACGACCTGTTCAATCACGAATAAGGTGAAAATCGTAGTTGGTTTGGGCAATCCGGGTGCGCAGTACGCCAGTACTCCGCACTCGGTCGGTTTTGAGGCGGTGGACGCGCTGGCCGGCAAGTTAGGCATCGCCTGGGAGGAGAAGCGCGCGTTCAAGTGCCTGATGGCGCGAGGAACGCTCGCGGGGATGCCGGTCTTGCTCGTCAAACCCCAGACCTTCATGAATCTTTCGGGCGATTCGGTTGCTCCGGTCGTCAAATACCACAATGCCGCTTTGGACGATCTCATCGTTATCCAAGACGATATCGATCTGCCGTTGGGGCGCGTGCGTTTGCGCAAATCGGGCAGCTGCGGAGGCCATAATGGCATCCGGAACATCATCGAACGGCTGGGCTCGCCGGAATTCAAGCGCATCAAGATCGGGGTGGGCAAGGACCGCAACGATGTGATCGGACACGTGCTCGGCAAATTCGATCCCGAGTCGCGCAAGCTTATGGATGCCATCATCGCCGACGTGCCGCAGATGGTGGAGAAAATCCTGGTCGAAGGCATCGATCGCGCCATGAACGCGTTCAACGGCTATGAACGGACTCTCCGGCCTTAACTCGACTCCTCGCGGCAATCGCGTCCACATCGTCTTTTGCGGACTGCGGAACGCTGGCAAATCCACGCTCGTCAACGCTTTCGCCAATTCCGATCTGGCGATTGTTTCGGATGTGCCGGGCACCACCACCGATCCGGTCAGCAAGGCGATGGAGATCCTGCCGTTGGGACCCTGCGTGATCACCGATACCGCCGGACTCGACGATGTGGGCGAATTGGGGTCCATGCGCGTCCGGAAAACGCTCGACGCCATCAAGACCGCCGATCTGGCGGTTTGGGTGGGCGAGGGGCTGGAATCGTGGCGACAGCTGATTCCGGTGCCGGTATTCGAATATCGCCGGGGCGACAGCGTGGAGGCCTTGAAGGCCAAGATCGCCGCGTTCAAATTGGGCGACGACACTCCTGGCATCTTGGACGGACTCGCAAGCCGGGGCGACACGATTCTTTGCGTTTGCCCTATCGACGAATCCGCGCCCAAAGGCCGGTTGATCCTGCCGCAGCAGCAGGTGATTCGCGAGTGTCTCAATCTGCATGCGCAGGCGCTTGTTTGCCAGCCGGAGGAAGTGGCGGAAGTTTGCGCCAAAATTCCGGTGTCGCTGGCCATTACCGATTCCCAGGCGTTCGGCAAGGTTCGTGCGGCGCTTCCTGCCGCGATCAAACTCACTTCCTTTTCCATTCTTTTCGCCCGCCAGAAGGGCGACCTCGCCACGTACCGGCGGGGACTTGCGGCCATCCGCACCTTGCAGGACGGCGACCTCGTGCTGGTGGCGGAAGGTTGTACGCATCGCCGCGAGTGCAACGATATCGGCACCGTAAAAATCCCCAAGGCGTTGGCGCGGCTCACGGGCAAAAAGCTCGAATTCCGGTTCGTTTCCGGCGTGCGATTCAAACTGGAGGGCGACCCCAAGCTGGTTGTGCAATGCGGAGGGTGCATGCTCACCCGGCGCGAGGTGCTGGCGCGGTTGGAAGCGGCACGGGACCGGAACATCCCCACCGTCAATTACGGCATGCTCCTGGCGTTGGCGCAGGGCGTGGACGTGGAAAGTGCGATGATATGAAAGAACTCGAACAGGTGGAAGAGTCGATCCGGAACGCTTGCGCCAAAAGCGGACGCGATCGCTCCGAGGTGCGGATAGTGGCCGTCACCAAGACGCACGGACCGGAAGTGGTGGCGGAAGCCTGCGCGGCCGGGCTGATGTTGATCGGCGAGAACAAGGTGCAGGAGGCCATGTGGAAAAAGCCGCAGTGCGCTTCTTGCCTGTCGTGGCATCTCATCGGCCACTTGCAGACGAACAAGGTGCGCCATGCGCTGGCGACATTCGATTATTTCCATTCCATCGATTCCGCGAAACTCCTCGACAAAATCGAGACGGTGTCGGAAGAGCTGGGGCTTCGACCCCGGGTTTTGCTGGAGGTCAACGTTTCGGGCGAAAAGTCCAAGTCGGGCATGAAACCGGAAGAGGTTCCTTTCGTCCTCGAGCACGCCATGATGGAATGTCCGCGCATCGAGGTGCAGGGATTTATGACGATGGCTCCGTTTTCGACGGATCCGGAATCTTCCCGGCCCTATTTCCGCCGGCTCAAGGAACTCCAGATCCAGATGCGCAAGGTCAGCGGACTGTACCTTCCCGAGCTTTCGATGGGCATGAGCGGCGACTATCAGGTGGCCGTCGAGGAGGGTGCAACGTTCGTACGTCTCGGCACCGTGCTCTTCGGCGCCCGGCCCAAGGTGCGGCGACAGGTTGCCAGCGACGACTTGGGACTCGAAGTTTGCAAATACGTGGATTGAACTTTTTTCGCCAAAGGAGACCGGTCATGACCAAACTGTCCTATCGCGTTCCCTATGCCGACACCGACCAGATGGGGGTGGTCTACTACGGCAACTATCTCACGTTTTTCGAACGTGCGCGCAACGAACTCATGCGCGAGGCTGGCTATACCTACCGGGAATTCGAGGCGAACGGTTTTGCGCTGCCAGTCGTGCACGCGGAGGTGGACTACAAGTCGCCCGCGCGCTATGACGATCTTTTGGAGATTTCCGCTTGGGTGGAAGAAGTCAAGGGCATCCGCTGCAAGATCGCCTGCGAGGTGCGCCGCCAAAGCGACGACAAAGTGCTGGCCAAGGGCCATACCGTGCATGTGTTCGTGGATGTGAGAACCCTGCGGCCAATTCCTCCGCCCGGCAATTTTCTCGAGCGCTTCCCGGCAGAATAAGTTACAATTGGCCACATGCGACATCGCTGGCGGATAATCGCGGTTTTGGCGTTGCTGTGGGCGGCAACTCCGGCATTCGCGCATAAACCCAAGGCCATCGTGCTGTTCTACGCGGACGACTTGGGCTATGGCGATACTGCGGTCTACGGCCAGGCCAAAGTGCCGACGCCCCATCTGGCGCAACTGGCCAAGGAGGGGTGCATTTTCCGCGACGCCCATTCCGCCACCCCGATTTGCACCCCCTCGCGCTATTCGCTGTTGACGGGCAGATTCGCTTTCCGGCGTCCCGGCACGCGCATTTTGGATGGCGACGCCAAACTTATCTTGCCGGTCGAAGGGTCGGAGGAAAGCGAGGTCACGCTCCCCGTTCTCATGAAGCGCGCGGGTTATCGCACGGCCGCCATCGGCAAGTGGCATTTGGGACTGGGCGCGGGCGACGCTGCCATCGATTGGAACGGGGAAATCAAGCCTTCGCCCCGCGAGGCGGGATTCGATCGATCGTTCGTTATGGCCGCCACCGCCGATCGAGTGCCGTGCGTATTCATTTCGGATGGCCGCGTGGCGAATCTCGACCCTGCCGATCCCATTGAAATCAGTTACGACCGTGCGGAGCGGAAATGGCCGGACGAACTAACCGCCCGCACCAATCCGGAATGCTTGAAAGCCTGGGGAAGACCCTCCGACCGTCAGCACGACAAGACGATAATCGACGGCATCTCGCGCATTGGTCACATGCGGGGCGGACAGTCGGCCAGATGGAAAGATCAGGAACTCGCAGACCGTATCACAACCGAGGCGGAAAATTTCATCCGCCAATCGGCCGGAACGCCCATTTTCCTCTATTTCGCCACCAATGACATCCATGTTCCGCGCGACCCCGCGCCGGACTTCCGTGGCGCGAGTGGACTTGGCATCCGGGGCGACGCTACGGTGCAGATGGACGCGTCGCTGGGTCGGATCCGGCAGGCGCTGGCCGAAAACGGGTACGACGATACGCTTTTCGTCTTTACGAGCGACAACGGTCCCAAAGTCGCCGACGGCTACGAAGACGGCGCGCGGGAGGCGTGGGAGGGCGAAAATCCCTCCGCGCCTTATCGTGGCGGCAAGTACACCGTATTCGAGGGCGGAACGCGCGTGCCGATGATCGTGGCGTGGCCGGGCGAGGTAAAACCCGGTACGGAATCTGCCGCGCTCGTGTCGCAAACGGACCTTGCCCGTTCGCTCGCCCGGATTGCCGGCGTGGAGGTGCCGGAGGGAGCTTGCGGCGACAGCCGGGAACTCGCCTATGTCATCCTGGGTCGGAGCGCGGAAGGGCGCGAAAGCCTGGTAGAGCAACCGGCCTGGGGCCCTTGGGGCTATCGCAAGGGCGCGTGGAAATTGATCGATTCGCCCGATCCGCAACTGTATTTTCTCGACGACGATCCGGGCGAACGCGACAATTTGGCGTCCGCTTGCCCGGAAAAGGTGCGCGAGCTCCAAGCGGAACTCAAATCCATCATATCGAGCCCGTGAAAGAAAACGCTTGCTTTTCCCGTCGGAATATGATATAATAGTCTTTCACAATCGAGGATTTTGCCATGACGCTAGCCGAACTGGAAATCGAGAAGGCCAAGAGCCTTCAGGAAATCGCCGACGCAACGGATGCTGCGGCGGTGGAATCCCTGCGTGTAAAGTACGTGGGGCGCAACGGATCCATTCCTGCGCTCATCAAGGGCATGAAGGACGTTCCCCCGGCGGAGCGGCCGGCGTTCGGCAAGGCGATTCAGGCGTGGAAGGCGGAAGTGGAAGCGGCGCTGGCGGGCAAGGGCGCGGGCGCCAGTACCGAAAAGGCGGTCGAGGCGGATCTTACCATCCCCGGGCGCTGGTTCCATCTCGGCGCCAAGCATCCACTCAGCCGGGTAATCGAAGAAACCGCGCGCATTTTCGGTCATTTGGGCTTCACGGTGGCGGACGGTCCCGAGCTAGAAACTAGATTCAACAACTTTACCGCCCTCAATACGCCTCCGCACCATCCCTCGCAGGATCGCACCGACACTTTCTGGTTCAATGACGACTGCCTCCTGCGCACGCAAACTTCGCCGGTGCAGATCCGTACGATGCTGGCCAACCGGCCGCCTATTCGCGTCATCTGCCCCGGACGCACTTTCCGGCGCGACACCACCGACGCCACCCACAGCGCCAACTTCCATCAGATCGAAGGCCTGTATGTGGATACCAAGCCGGTTTCGCTGGCCGATCTTAAGAGCGTTCTCGCCTATTTCGCCCAGGAAATGATGGGTAGCGGTGTCAAGGTGCGCTTCCGTCCCCATTTCTTCCCGTTCACCGAACCTTCGGTCGAGGTGGACTTCTCCTGCCATGTCTGCAAGGGCAAGGGTTGCCGCGTGTGCAAAGATTCCGGTTGGATAGAGGTGGCAGGCGCCGGAATGGTGGATCCCCGGGTGTTCGGTTTCGTGGGGTACGACCCCGCGCAGGTTTCCGGCTACGCGTTCGGCTTCGGCGTAGAACGCATCGCCATGATCAAGTACGGCATTCCGGACATCCGTTGGCTGTACGAAAACGATGTCCGCTTCCTGGAGCAGTTGGCATGATGACGGTCTACAAGTGGGAAAACGGAGGGCTCAAGGAGAGCCAGGAGTTCGTGCCGAACTGCTGGGTGAATCTCGTGGAGCCCACCACCACTGAATTGGAGCAGGTGCTTACCTTCTCCAAAGGACTCATTCCGCGCGACTTCCTCACCGACCCGCTCGACCGTGACGAACGTCCGCGTTTCGATTACGACGACGGCGTCACCATGCTCCTCATCCACGTGCCTTACATGGTGGAGGACGACGACGTGGTGCCTTATCGCACGGTGCCAATCGGCATTATCCTTCTTTCGGACATGATCGTCACGGTTTGCAACGTGCAGACTCCGGTGACGAGCGCGTTTCTGGACCAGATCCGGCGCGTCTGCCCTCCGGCCGACCGTTACCGTTTCGCATTCCGGCTCTTGTGGCACGGGGGAGTGCTCTTTCTGCGCTACCTCCACGACCTCCATCAGCGCACCGAGGCGCTGGAAGACGAAATCCACGAGTCCATTTCCAACGAAATCCTCCTCAAGTTCCTCAATATCGAGAAGGCGCTCGTCTACTTTACCACGTCGCTCAAGGCCGACACCATCGCGCTCGCGCGGGCCAACACTTCGCGCCAGCTCCAGTTGTCCGAGGACGACCGCGACCAGCTGGAAGACGCGATGGTCGAGTACGAGCAGGCGCTGGAAACTGCCACCATCCACGCCAACATCTTGAATGGCACTTTGGATGCGTTCGCCTCCATCATCAACAACAACATGAACAACGTGATGAAGTACTTGACGGCGGTGACCATTCTGCTCGCCGTGCCTACCCTTATCGCGTCCATGTACGGCATGAACATCGGTCTGCCGTTCCAGAATTCCGTTCATGCGTTCGGCATCGTGATGGGCTTTTCGCTGGTCCTGGCGCTTTTGATCGGCGCGGTGTTCTATATCCTTTCGCGCAAGAATAAGTTCTGATGGAATGGTTCTGCCAGTATATCCTTGATACGTTCGGGGAGCATCCGGTCACCTTTTTTCTCTATCAGGTTGGCACGTTTGCCGGTGCGGTGTCGGGCATTCGCCTCGCGAGCGCCAAGAAATTCGACTGGTTCGGCGCGTTTGTCATCGGTTTCGCCACCGCGCTGGGCGGCGGAACCTTGCGTGACGTGTTGCTGCAGACGCATCCGTTCTGGATGGACGATCCGTCCTATATCGTCACCACGTTTCTCGCGCAGATACTGATGTGGCTTTTCGGCAGCCGGTTCATCAGCGAAAAGGTCACCTGGTTCGTGTTCGACACCATCGCCATTTCGGTTTTCATGGTCATCGGCCTTGAGAAAACCCTGGCGGCCGGATTCGGGAGCCTGGTTTCGATCATCATGGGCGTGATCACGGCCGTGTTCGGCGGTGTCATCCGCGACGTGCTAATCAACGAGGTGCCGCTCATATTCCGCAAAGAGCTTTACGGCATGGCGTGCGCGGCGGGCGGTGGACTTTACATCATTTTGGTGGATAGCGGGGTGGATACGGATACCGCCGGAATTATCTGCGTGGTTTCCATTTTCGTATTGCGCGCTTTGGCGATCCGCTACAGCTGGAGTGTGCCGGTTTTGAGAGGGAAAGGATTCGTACATGAAACCCACGGTATTGGGCATCGCCACGATCGCGCTCGGCGCGATCGTCTACCCGTCAATGGCCGGAACGGTCATCTGGGACAGTAAACCAGGCAGCAATCTGCCTTTGATCAGCTGGTACCCGGTGGGTAACGGCAAACTGGGGGCGCTCGTGCAGGGCGGCGTCCAGCGCGAGGTTGTCTATTTCAACTGCGATTCGCTTTGGACCGGCGGGCCCAATCTCTCCGGCGCTTCGGGCGAATTGGAAAGCGTCAAAACCGATCTTTCGGTGGGCGACTACCAAAGTCTCGGCTGGATGACGGTGGAATTCGAAGGTCTCGACGACAAGGCGGAGAAGGGTCCCTATATCCGCATGCTGGATTTGGCCACCGCCGTCTATTCCGAGTCATTCCCCGGCATGCGGCGCGAGGTTTTCGCCAGCGCCCCCAAAGACGTGATCGCCTTCCGCTTCAAGGCCGAAAAGCCGTTCCGGGCCGCCATATCTTTCAAGGGTATGCACCACGAAAGTTCCTGGACGGACGGGGATTCTTCCATTGTTTTCGGCGGAAAGCTCCCCAACGGCCTTGCCTATGCCGCGCGGGCGGACTGGCGTTGGGCGGACGACAATCGCGAACTCGTCGTTTTCGTGCGCGCCAGGACGAGTTACGACCTTAACCGCATGGACTTCGGTCTCGGTCAGCGTTGCCGGGAGTACGATCTTCCCTTCGATGCCGACTTCGACGAGCTGAAGCGCGAGCACGTGCAGGATTACCGGCAGTATTTCAGTCGCGTGAGCCTCAACCTCACCAAGGGCCAGCAGGCTACCGAAGAAGCGGAAACCACGCAAGACGAAATCCGCAATACCGACCGCATCTGGTTCACCGCCATGTTCTCCAAAATCCCCAACGAAACCTATTTGCTGGACGTGATCGAGACCATGTTCAACTATGGCCGGTACCTGCTCATCTCGAGTTCGCGTCCCGGTACGCTTCCGGCCAACTTGCAGGGCGTTTGGAATATTTCCAACCGGCCGCCCTGGCACTCCGACTACCACACCAACATCAATTTCCAGATGAACTATTGGGCGGTCGAATGCGCCAATTTGCCGGAGTTGTGGCTCCCGGTCACCGATTTGCTCCTCGCGGCCAACCGTACGGCCGAACTCGAAACGCGACTTGCCTTCCCCGAATCGAAGGGCGTGGCCTATCGCACCAGTCTCAATCCCTTCGGCGGAGGCGGCTGGAAGTGGAATTTCGCCGGCGCCCCTTGGATGGCTATCATGGCTTACGACCACTATCGCTACACTCTGGACCAGGACTACTTGCGCAGTACGGCCTGGCCGCTCCTGAATGCCGCAACCCAATTCATGTTGACCCATCTGGTGGAGGGCCCGGACGGCAAATTGCTCGTGAAAGAGGGTTGGAGTCCCGAGCACGGTCCGGTGGCGGACGGCGTGATGCACGACCAGCAAATCATGGCCGAGCTTTTGCTGTGCGTCATCGAGTCGCAAAAGATTCTCGGCCTCGAGGATACGCTAGGCGCCCAGGCCACGTTGGCCAGGCTGGGCGGCAACAAGATCGGACGGTGGGGACAGCTCCAGGAGTGGCAGGAGGACATCGACAAGCCCGGCGACGATCACCGCCACACCAGCCACCTTTTCGCGGTCTATCCCGGCATCACCATTTCGCGCACCGCCACGCCAGAATTCGCCAAGGCGGCGGAAAAATCGTTGCGCGAGGGTCGCACCACCAATCGCGATTCGCGGCGCAGCTGGACTTGGCCTTGGCGTGCGGCCTTGTGGGCGCGTCTCGGCGATGGCGACAAGGCGGGCGAGATGCTGGAAGGGCTCGTCAAGTACAATACGCTGCCCAATCTCTTCGCCAACCACCCGCCGTTCCAGATCGACGGCAACCTTGGAATGGTGGCTTCCGTGTGCGAAATGCTCCTCCAGAGCCACGAAACCACGCCCGATGGCAAGGTGCTGATCCGCATCCTGCCCGCGCTCCCCCAAACGTGGAAGCAGGGTTGCGTCAAGGGGCTTCGTGCGCGGGGCGGCTACACGGTGGACATCTCGTGGGCGGACGGCAAACTCAAGGACTACCGGATTTCGGGTGGCCGCGAGGACGGCTACGAGGTCATCGCCGGATGCTGACGCTCTTCGACACCCACGCGCATTTCCCCAACGATTTCGGCGCTCCGTCCGATGATTTTCCGGCTTTCGAGCTCAAGTTCATGGCGGTGGGCGGCTCCCCCGAACTGAACGAATCAGCGGTGGCGGCACCCACTCCATACAAGGCGCTCGGTTACGATCGCGATCAAGTGGATGCTCCGCGCGCGCCTATCGATTACGCAGGTATCGACGCGGTGGGCGAAATCGGTCTCGACTATCACTATTCGCCCGGAACCCGTACGCGCCAGATCGCGCTTTTCGAGGAGCAGCTGCAGCTTGCGTCCGATCTCGACAAGCCCGTAGTCATCCACACGCGCGAGGCCGACGAGGACACTTTGGGTTGCCTTAAAAACATCCGTGCGCGAGGCATCATCCATTCCTTCACCGGGGGACCCGCTTTCTGCCGCGCGCTGCTGGATCTTGGCTTCATGATCTCCTACTCCGGCATCGTCACTTTCCGCGCGGCCGACAACGTACGCGAGACGGCCCGGTTCGTGCCGGACGACCGGATTCTGGTCGAGACCGATTCGCCGTATCTCGCCCCCGTGCCTTTGCGCGGACGGCCCAATCGTCCCGAATACGTCTATCACGTGGCCAAATTCCTGGCCGGGTTGCGCGGAACTAACTTGGATGATTTTGCCGCGCTCACCGTCCGCAACGCCTTGTCTACCCTATGTTCTTCCCCGTCCTGATCGCCATGATGTCGCTCTTCGGCACCAACGAACCCCCGCAAAGGGTCTATTCCCGGCTGGAATATTCCGGCGAAAAACCGCATGTTATTTTGAAGACCATGCCGCCCCTCGTCTACCTCGACCCCGGTCATGGCGGCGAAAAGGGTCATGGTTGCCAAGGGTATGACGGACGCTTCGAGAGCGAGGCCAATCTGCTGTTGGCGCTCGACGTCAAAGCCGCGTTGGAGCGTGGCGGCGTGCAGGTGCTGATGACGCGCGACGCGGACGTGGACGTGCCTCTGTACGAGCGCGCCCGCCATGCCCATGCCATCAAGGCGGACTGTTTCGTCTCGCTCCACCACAACGCGCCCGCGCCCGGCAAGGACGTGATGACTCGCTACCGCGCCGTCTACAGCTGGAACGATCTCGGCAAGTCGCTCGCGGACCAGATCGCCGTCGCGCTAGAGCCTTGCCAGTCTTTGCACGCCAATTTCGCGGTCACCCGCTCGGACGAAATAGCGTCCGTGCTGGTGGAAGCCGATTTTCTCACCCATCCCGACGGTTGCCGGGATGCGTTCGACCCGGTAGTTCGCGGCCAAATCGCCAACCAAATCGCGTCCGGCATTCTTGCCTGGCGCCAAGCACAGGAGGAATGACATGCTCAAAGGAATCTCGCCGGCCGTTTCGCCGGAACTCTTGAAGACGCTGGCCGAAATGGGCCATGGCGACGAAATCGTATTTTCCGACGCGCACTTTCCGGGCCATACGTTCAATTCCCGCGTGATCCGGGCCGATGGCGTAAGCGCCGAGGCTCTCCTCCAAGGGGTCATCCCGCTGTTCGAGCTGGATGCCTACGCCACCCCCGTCGTCATGATGCAGGCGGTGCCGGGCGACACGCTCGATCCAGAGGTGGAAACCGCATATCGCGCCGCCTTGCGGTACGAGGGCGAAATCGAGCGGGTGGAACGCTTCGCTTTCTACGAGCGCGCCAAAAAAGCTTATGCGGTTGTCATCACCGGGCAAACCGCCAAATACGGCAACGTGATCCTCAAAAAAGGCGTCACTCCGCTAGGCTGAATCGTGCGGCTTTCCCCCAGTTCGTCAAGTAGAAAAGACACTTTTGTTTGAGTTGCGCTGATTGTTGTTCGTCAGAATTCGGACACTTTCGAGGTTGGATTTCTTTTTGGATATGGGTTTGGGGCCGAGGGTTATGGCACCTTGCAGAATCGAGG